>JANQEJ010000019.1 GCA_028278425.1 Planctomycetota bacterium
CTCGCGGCGGCCGCCCTTCGCGCGCACGACCTTGACGAGCGCGCGCCTGTCCGCGCGCGGCCAGCGCTCGAGGCCGGGGAGCACGCTCAGGAGCGGGCACCAGCGATCCCAGGCGAGCCGCTCGCCCTTGCTGAAGCGCGCGAACGAGCGGACGCCGAGCACGTCGGCCATCTCGCGGGAGCACTCGCGCACGCCCTCCTCGCGGTCGGCGCCGAAGCGCTCGGCCATCGCCTTCACCACGTGCATGCCGACGTTCTCGCGCGAGAAGAGCCCGATGACGTCGCGGCGCGTGCGTCCGAGGTGGAGGTACATGTTGTTCGCCGAGAGACGCTGCAGGGTCGGGATGCTCGAGCGGTAGCCCTTCTTGCGCTTCATCTTCGCGAGCTCAGCCTGCACGAGCTTCTTCGTCTCCGCGTCCTTCGGCCGGAAGCCGAGCTTGTAGTAGAACCACCAGGCGCCCGACTCGAGGCCCTCGCGGTTGTCGTGGCCGAGCTGGTAGGGGTCCAGCGTGAACGTGTCGACGCCGAAGAGGTGCCGCTGCACCGCCATCGTGCGGCCGAGCAGGTACGCCGCCTCCGTGCCGCGGTAGGTCTCGAAGATGTTGTAGGCGATCTCCACGGAGCCGAAGAGCGCCGCGCACAGGACGTACCCGATCGGCACGCCGTTCTTGAGCATCAGGAAGCCGTAGACCGCGTCGAGCATCTGCCGGCGCTCGGGAGTCGCCCCGTAGCACGCGAACCGAAGCCCGTCGCCGCAGTCGACCATGCGCACGTCGTTCTCGTCCGCGTGGATGAAGATGTCGAGGTCGCGGTCGCGGGTGATCATCGCTTCGCGCGCCAGTGTGATGAGCACGCGCGCCTCGCGCGGCGCGACGGGCTTGACGGAGCGCGGCGGATCCTCCAGTGCCGGGCGGAACGCGTCGCGCGAGCGGATCAGCGGCTTGCGCTGGAACACGACCGGCGCGGGCGCATAGCGTGCGTTCGTCCGCGACGGCCCGCCGGGCCCGGCCTCCAGCCGGCAGGGGAGGTCGAGCTCCTCGAAGTACGACTCGCGCAGGAAGCCGCCGGCCTTCAAGGCCGCGAAGCGACCGATCAGGAAGCACGCGTCGCTCTCCTCGGGGCTCTTGAGCCGCCGGAGCCACTCGCGCACGGGAAAGTCCGCCTCGTCGAGGGCCAGGTTCTCGGCGTAGGGCATGAGCCCGGTCAGCCTGCGGTCGAGCCGATCCGCGTCCCGGACCTCCGACCAATCGATGTGCAAGCGATCCGGGAAGCGCTTCCGGAGCCAGGTCGCGGTGTGCCAGTAGAAACGCGCGTCGATCGGCGTCCCGGCGAGCCCGGAGCTGTAGAGGGACTTCGCATGGCGCTTGAGGTCCGAGCGCTCCGCGAAGCGTGCGAGCATCCGTTCCACGAGCGAGAGCAGCTCCGCGTCGTCGGGATAGGCGCGCAGGAAGCAGAGGACCTCGTGGAGCCGGAGCACTTCCTCCGCCGAAGCCAGGCGCCGCCGGTCGAGCTCCTCCAACAACTCCGCCTTGCCCGCCGCCGCCTCCGGCTCGAAGGTGGTGCTGAGCGACTCGAGGCGCCGCAGGGTGCTCGTCGTCTTCCTGGCCAAGCGCGGCAAACGTTCCCGCGGGCCGGCGCGGGAGTCAAGGGGCTTGAGTTCGTACGCTTCAGTCCTCGTCGAGCGCGAGGTCCGCCGCCGCGCTCGCGAGGTCGAAGAGCGCCACGCCCTGCATGTTGCAGAGGACCGCGACCGCGACGCCGCGGTCGGGCGCGAGGTAGAGGACGCTGCTCGCCCCCGGCACGCCGCCGACGTGCCAGACGACGCGGCGTCCCTTCTCGCTTCCCACCGCGCAGCCGTAGCCGCGCCGGTCGCCCAGCCCGGGGCGGATGCGCTCCGGCGTCCACATCCGCGCGCGCGTCTCGTCGGACAAGAGGTCTCCCTCGAGCAGCGCGCCGGCGAAACGGCCGAGGTCCACGACGCTGCCGCACAGCCCGCCGCCGGGGAGCTTGATGCTGACGTCGTGGCACGCCGCGCGCTTGAGCTCGCCGCGGCTCAGCCGGTAGCCGCGCGCGCGGTTCGGGATGACGGCCTCCGCGTCGTCGTCGCGCAGCGTCTCGACGTCGGCGCGGTCGAGCACGTGCTCGCGCAGGGCGTCGAGGTAGCTCTCACCCGACGCGCCCTCGATCGCGCAGCCGAGCAGGTTGAAGGCCGGCGTCGAATACAGCTCGTCCGTGCCGGGCTCGAAGAGAAGCGGCTCGTCGCAAATCAGCTTCGCCGCGTCGCACACCCCGCGGAACCGCCGCTTGTTGCCCTGCTCCGGCAGCGTCCAGTGGCGGATTCCGCTTCGGTGCGTGAGCAGATGGTGCGGCGTCACGGTCCAGCGCTTCTCCGGGAAGTCCTTCGCGTACTCCTGCACCGGCGCGTTCAGGTCGAGCTTCCCGAGCTCCACCAGCCGGAGCGCGAGCACGGCGGTGAGCGTCTTCGAAACGGAACCGATGCGATAGACCGTCGCCTCCGTCGCCGGAACGCCGTGCTCGAGGTCGGCCCAGCCGAAGCCGCGCGCGAACGGCACGTCGCCGTCGACGACGACCGCGATCGAGACGGCCGGGACCTTCGTTTCCTCACGCACCGCTTCGACGAGGGGAGCGATCGCTTCCCACTTCGCCGCGGGCGCGTCCTGCGCCGTCGCCGCGCCGGCGAAAGGTCCCAGAGCGACCCCGACGATCCACCGCCGCGCCATGTGCACAGGGTATTCCGCCGGCGGTCGCGGGGCCCTATGCTCTTCGCCCCCGAGGCTCCGTTGAGGCCCAAGCCATGATCGTCCCCCTCCTTCTCGCCGTCTCGCCCGCGCTCACGCCGTCCGTCGAGGACGAGCCCGACCTCGTCGTGATCGACGGGAAGGAGATCGCCTGCCGCGTCCTGTACGAGGACGAGGAGACGGTGGTCTACCGCGCGCGGCGCAAGAACAAGGAGGTGCCGGCGGCCGAGGTGGGGGCGATCCACTCGGTCGAGCGCAGCCTGCGCGAGTTCCTCGAGGCCTACGACCGCGTGTCCGCCGCCGACGTGACCGCGCTCGCGGACCTGGCGCTCCTCTGCGAAGGCCGCGACCTCGCCGCCGAGGCGCGGAACCTCTGGATCCGCATCCTCACGCTCGATCCCGAGAACGAAGAGGCCTGGACGAAGCTCGGCGGCAGCAAGGGCCGCAAGGGCTGGCGGATGAAGGTGCGCGGCCGGTTCTACACGCTGGAGCAGCTCCGCGAGCGGGTCGCGGACTGGAAGAACGCGATGGAGCTCCCGACCGCGCACTTCCTGATCAAGACGGACGTCGCGCCGGAGCGCGCGCTCGACGTGGCGATCAACCTCGAGCGCGCCTACCTGACCTACTACGACCTGCTCGGGCCGCACCTGAAGCTCTATGTCTTCGACGAGATCCCCGAGATCCACATCTTCGCCCACGCGGACGACTACCCCGTCCCGCCGACGCCGCGCGAGGCGTGGTTCAGCATGGCGCAGAACACGCTCTACGTCGACGGCTCGAAGGACGACCCGAACGTCGGCGAGATCGCCGCGAACCTGACCTATGCGCTGATCTACAACTCGTTCCACCGCACGCTCGGCAAGAGCGGCTCGGTCGCCCCGTGGGCGCGGCGCGGCCTCGCGGAGGCCTTCGGCGCCGCCATCCGCCGCGAGGCGGAGGGCCGGGTGCGCTGGGACTTCGAGGGCCCGTACCTGCCGCACTTCGGCTCCCACGCGCGCGACGCGCAGCCGCTCTCGATGAAGCAGGTGATCCGCGCCGGCTACACCGCCTTCGACTCCGGCACGGACGCGAATCGCTACGTCGCGCAGTCGTACACGCTCGCTTACTTTCTCGTGCACGGCCAGGACGGGAAGCACCGCGCGGGCTTCGCCGAGTACCTGCGCAGCTCCTTCGAGGGCAAGGGCTCGACGACCCACTTCGAGAAGATCCTGGACGTCAAGCTCGACGACCTGGAGAAGGAGTGGGCGGCGTACGTGAAGGAGATCGGCCGCTAACGCAGTCCGCCCAGGACCGCCTCGATGAACCGGCTCATCGTTCCAGCTCGCGCAGGCGTTCGCGCGCCAGCGCGGCCAGGTCGGAGCCGCGCGGCTCGAGCTCGATGACGCGTGCGTACGCACCGGCGGCGGCGCGGCGCTCGCGCGCGGCTTCGAGCGCAAGGCCGTGGACGAAGTGCAGGACGCCGTGGGTGGGCAGGACCGCGATCGCCTCCTCGGCGAGCTGCACCGCCAGCTCGTGCTCCTCGACCGTGAGGGCCAGGACGGCGAGATAGAAGGAGGGCTTCCAGTGCCCGCGAACTTCGGGGTGGGCCGCGTAGAGCAGGCGCGCGGCGTCGAAGTGCGTCGCCGCGCCGTCGAGATGGCCGATGGACAGGCAGACCTCGCCCACGGCGATGTGGAACAGAGGCTCGTCCGGGCGTTGGTCGAGCGCCTCCCGAAAGAGCGCCTCCGCGCGCGCCAGGTCTTCCTCGTCCTGGGCCCCCTCGAGCACGGAAAGGCCGGCCTCGTAGCGCGCGTACGCCGGACGGCCGGCGCGCAGGCGCTCGACGATCGCGCCGAAGGCCGCGCCGCCGGTGCGAAAGTCGGAACGCTGCGCCACGTCGGGATACTCGTCGGCGATCAGCTCCTCCATGTCCTCGATGCGCGCGTCGTTGGTCGGATGGGAGCGGAAGATCGAGAGCGGACCCATGTCGCCCGCCTCCTCCTCGAGCCGCTGGAAGAGCTCGAAGGTCTTCGTCGCCTCGCGCGGGTCGTAGCCCATCGCGTGGGCGAACCAGGCGCCGCGGCGGTCGGCCTCGAGCTCCTGGTCGCGGCCGTAGCTCAGGACGTAGAGGGCCGGCGGAAGGGCCGTGATGCCGGACGCGAGCCCGACCACGCGGTCGCCGATGCCCGCGACGGTCACGATCCCGCCGACGCGGTCGATCGTGCGGCTCGGCAGGCCGGCCAGTACGCCGCGCGACTGCTGGAGCATCGCATGGCGGTGCTCGACGTGTCCGAGCTCGTGCCCCAGGACGGAGATGAGCTGCGCCTCGCTCTCCAGCTCCTGGAGCAGCCCGCGCGTGACGTAGACGTGTCCACCGGGGAGCGCGAAGGCGTTCGGGATCGAGGAGTTCAGGAGCTCGAAGCGGAAGTCGAAGTCTCGGCGGCGCGGACTGAGCTCCGCCATCTCGAGCACGAGCTTCTCCAAGTAGGCGCGCGCCTCCGCGTCGAGCAGGGCTCCGTCGTACTGTGCCTCGACGAGGGGCGCCGCTTCGCGGCCCATCGCGATCTCGTCCTCGACGGTCCACTCGACCAGGGAGAAGCGGCTCTCGCCGGTCACGGGATCGGAAACACATCCGGCGCAGGCGAGCGTCGCGAGCGGGATCGAGCAGGCTCGGGACCACATGGCGCGGAGTATAGTCCTTAGACCGCGTGGCCATGCGCGCCACCAGGACACGGTTCGTCGCGCCGGTCTGC
Organism: Planctomycetota bacterium; assembly: GCA_028278425.1. Taxonomy (GTDB): domain Bacteria; phylum Planctomycetota; class UBA1135; order UBA1135; genus JANQEJ01. The sequence continues at coordinate 5,491 of JANQEJ010000019.1, forward strand.
CTCGCGCTCGTCTGGAGCTGCGCCGGCCTCCCCTTCGACGAGGTGGAGCGAATCGCCGCCGGACAGCGCGACACGACGATCCGCGCGGCGCGGGAGACGATCGAGCTGCAGGTCTTCATCTGGGACGGCGACGCCAGCGGGCAGCTCCTCTTCAGTCCGCCGCCCGTTGCCCGAGCTCGACCGGCCGTCGTGGTTGGCCGAGTTTCCCGAGCTCGACCGGCCCGCGATGGAACCCGTCGCGCCACCGCATCCCGAGTTCCACGAGCGCTACGAGGACGTGGGCGTTCTCCCCGGCAACGGCCTCACGCGGAAGGGCGTCACGACGCGCTTCCTTCGGCCGATCGTCTAGGAGCACGCCCCAAGAGGACGTGCTCCAAGGCGTTACTCCGCGTAGGCGGCGCGCAAGCCGTCGCGGAAGCGTTCGGCCCAGTCGTCGATGGCCCGCTTGGCGCCCCTCATCTCGAACGTCGCCAGGGACAGGTTCGCGTGTCGCTGCGCGAGCACGGCGGCGAGGAGCTGCTCGCCCGTCACGGAGTCGAGAATCTCCGCCTCGAGGCAGGCGGTGGGACGCCGCAGCTCCGGGTTGTCCTCGGTGATGGCGATGCGGATGATCGCGACGCCGGGACCGGGGAGGGCCGTCGTCAGGTGCCGGCCGGTCGCCTGGCGCACGGCGTCGCCGAACGCGACCCGCGCGTAGACCTGCAGGTCGCGCCACGCCGGATCGGCCGGGTCGCCACCGCGGACGGCAACGTCCTCGAAGAGGAACTGGTTGTAGTCCGCGATGCGGTTGCCCGGCGCGACGAAGGTCATGCCGTCTTCGACCTCGGTGTCGAGCTTCGAGTAGTCGCCGAGAAAGCCGGACCGCGTTGGCTCGGCGGCATTGCAGGCGACGGAGCCGAGCGCGAGGAGAAGGAGGAGACCGAGCGGCGGCGAGGGCTTCATGCCCCGCAACCTAGCCGAGGCGGCGGTCCCGGGGCGACTGCAACGGCGGGAAAGTCAGCCGGCTCGGCGGAGTCGCCGGGGGGAGAAGGGGGGAGGGCGGAGCGGCGTCGTGCAGCGCGCACGGTGGACGGCTTGCCGGACGGCGTGCGGGAGACCGTCGTCCTGCGCTACTTCGAGCACCTCGCCTACGACGAGGTCGCGGGTGCTCGGGATCTCCCCTGGAACCTTCAAGTCCCGCCGGCACCAGCGCACGTTCCGTCCTGGGCACGGCGCTCGCGCCGGTGGTTTCCGACGGATCCTCTCCCCGCCGCCGCCGAATGCCGCTACAAAGGGGAGGCTCGCCGCCGCTGCTTCCCTTTGCCCTAGGAAAAGAGATGAGGAGAGTTCGCATCCCACTCGTCGTCGTCGCTTTCGTGGCCGCCGTCGCCACGGGGGAGGCGCAGTCGACCGGAGGAACGGAAACGCGCGTCGTGCTCGCGCACGGAACGCCCGCCGCGGGCGGTCGCGGGCTCGGCTCGCTCGGCGACGCGACCGCGGCCACCGTCGGTCAGGTCGCCACCGGACCCACGGGGACCTCGCCCAACTACACGCTGGAGAGCGGGATCGCGTGGATGGTGCCCGAGGTGACCGTCAACACGCCGATCGTCTTCGGCGTGAACCCGGCGACGAGCACGAAGGACGGCGGCAAGCTCGTCCGGGTCTTCGGCTACAACTTCCAGGCGCCCGGCGCCGGCGCGCTGAGCATCGCCTTCGGCGGGGATCCGGCGACCAGCTTCGTGATCAGCAACTCCCAGGCGACGGCGGTGACGCCGGGCAAGGTGGACGCGCTCGGCAACCCGCCGCCCAAGGCGCCGGTGCAGGTGACGACGCTGCAGGGAACGCACGCCGCGCAGACGGCCGGGCTCCAGTCGAGCTTCCTCTACGAGCCCGCCCTCACCGCGGTCGACCACCCGCGGATCGGCAGGCCGCTCCACATGCACGTCTTCACCGAGCCCGGCGACTTGCTGATCCTCGTGCTCGGACAGACGATTCCCGGCTTCGGTGCGCCCGTCCCGCCGATCGAGGGCGCGGCCGAGGTGATCCTCAACCCGCAGTTCGTCTTCGTCCTCGTGCCGGCACCGACCGGGCAGTACGAGCACATCGCCTCCGTGCCCGACAACCCCGTTCTCGTCGGGGGCTCCGTCTTCTTTCAGATCCTCTCGTTCACCGACGTGCCCTCGCTCGACGGGGCGTTCGGCAACGCCCTCGAAGTCACCATCTTCCCGTAGCTTCCCATGGAGATTCGCACTCGTACGTCGTTCGTCCTTCTCGCGCTCCTCGGTCTCGGCACCACGCTCGGGATCGCCGCGACCGCCGCCGCTCCCGCGACCCCCGGCGTCGATCCGCCGGCGCTGGTCCAGTACCAGGCGCGGCTCCTGGACAACACAGGGGTTCCGATCTCCGACCCGGCGTTGACGGTCGTCCTCCGGATCTGGGACTCGCCGAGCGGGGGCACGACGCTTTACACGGAGTCGAAGACCGTTTCGGTCGCCGCCGGCCTTCTGTCGACGGTGATCGGCGACACGACGCCGCTGCCGGACAACCTGTTCGAGGAGAACTCCGACCTGTACCTCGGCGTGCAGCTCGGCACCGACGTCGAGATCGTGCCGCGGCACCGCTTCGCGACCGTGCCCTACGCGATCCGCGCGAAGAGCGCGTCCTCCGCGGACGACGTCCCCGGGATGGACATCACCCCGAACACCGTGACGGTCAACGGCGTGCCGGTCATCGACGCGGCCGGCAACTGGGTCGGCAACCCGACGGGGCTCGTCGGCCCGACCGGGCCGGCCGGACCGACCGGTGCGGACGGGGACGACGGTCCGCCGGGCCCGCCCGGACCGACGGGTGCGGACGGCGCCGCGGGTCCGCCGGGACCCACCGGTCCCGCGGGCCCCACCGGACCCGGGGGCGGCGCGACCGGCCCCGTTGGACCGACCGGTCCAACCGGCCCGGCCGGTGCCACCGGACCCGCCGGTCCGACGGGTCCCTCCGGCTCCGATGGTGCGGACGGCGCGACGGGACCGGCCGGTCCGACCGGACCCGCCGGCGCGGATGGCGCCGACGGTGCGACGGGACCCGCGGGGCCTCCCGGCCCGACCGGCGGCGTCGGTCCGCCCGGCCCCCCTGGTCCCACCGGTCCCACCGGGGCGACCGGTCCCGTCGGACCGACCGGGCCGACGGACGTCTTCGGGACGGAGTTCGGGTTCTTCCAGAGCATCCCCGTGGCGTCGACGACGAGCGACACCTTCCAGACGAAGCTCTCCGGAGCCACCGCGAGCCTTCCCGCCGGCCTCTACCGGATCGCGGTCAGCTACGGGTGGAACCTGGACTCGACGACGACGGACTTCGAGGCGCGGCTGCTCCTGGACGGCATCTCCGGGATGACGCACCGGCAGGAGCCCTCGGACTCGGGTACCGATCAGCAGCGCTACGTGGCGCGCGTCCTGTATCTCAACCTCAGCGCCGGAACCCACACGCTCAACCTGGAGTACCGCGCGACACAGGCGGGGGACACCGCGAGCATCTGGGACGCCGTCATCGAGTACTGGCGCGTCCAGTAGCGGGGTTTTCGTACGAAGACCCCTCAGCGTCTGGCGTGGTATCCGCTGGGGCCGCGCCCGCGGTCGAATCGGTGCGACAGCGCCGAGACGCGCTCCTCGAGCAGGATCCACTTGTCCGCCGCGGACGCCCGCCGCCCGTCGCGGCGGTTCCTGCCCTCGAGGTCGAGCCACTCGAAGCGGGCGCGCGTGGCGAGCCGCTCGTGCTCACCCCGCTGGTCCATCCGTGGGACGCGATGCGCGTTGCGGCCGACGTGGCGGGCTTCGAGGCGCGCGAAGCGGGCGCGCGTTTCCCGGATCTCGCGGGCGGCGTCGCGGTCGACGTTGGCGACGCGCTTCATGCGGCGCTCGACGGCGGAGCCGGGGTTGCGGACGTCGGCCAGGGCCGGCTGGGCGGCGAAGAGGCAGGCAAGGAGCGACAAGGCGGCGATTCGGATCTTCATACCTCTAACCTATCCCGGCTGAGCGGACGGGGAGGGAATTGAAACGGCGCGTCAGCTCGCCGCGGCCGAGCCGGTCTCGACGTAGACGACATCCCAGGGGGCCCGGACGCCGTTCCCTCCGGGACGTCCGGTTACCATGCGCGTCGTGAAGCTCCTGACGCTTGCCACCGGGATTGCGGTCGCGGCGAGCCTCGGCTGCGCCTCGAGGCCGTCCTATCTCGGCCGCGACGACGACGGCGGCGTCGCCGAGCGCGTCGAGCTCATCCTGCGCGACGCCGAGCCGTCCGTCGCCGTGACCGAGGGCAGGCTCGCCCTCACCGACGGGGACGGTCAGTCGCCGGGCGGCAGCTTCCTCGGCGAGGAGCTCGACGACCTTCTGCCGTCCTTCCTTCGGGCCGCGGAGACGAGCATCGTCGCGCGCTTCGTCGGCGAAGGACCGCTCGTCTCGGCCGACGCCGCCGCGGTGCGAGAGGTCGTGCTGCGACAGACGATGGGGGCGGACACCGAAAGCGCCGAGCGCACCTTCGAGGCGTGCTTCCGGCTCCTTCCTTCCGAGAGTCGCCGAGCGGTGCGCGTCCGTTTGGAAGGGCTGGAGGTACCGCGAAGCGACGCGCACGAGACGCTCTGGGCGGAGGAGGCCGTGCCGATCGTCCTGACCTTCACGCTGCGCTACGTCGTCGAAGAGTCGAGCGCGGTCCGGAGCCACACGGTTCTCTTCCAGGACACGATCGATACGACGGAGGGCGACTACCGCGGCGACCCGCAGACCTCCGACTGGATCCCGCTCGAGGTGGGGCACGCCCCCTACAGCATCGAGGCCGCCGCCGTGGCGCGCGAGGAGCTGAGCACCTTCGCCAAGGCCGTGCAGGGGACGGGCGCGTCGCTGCTCGGCCTCCTGCGCGCCGGAAAGCGGGCCGGAGTGCTCTAGGCCGACTCGATTGCGGGCTGGCGGGTCGAGTTCCTGGAGTGGTCGCGTTCGCCGGCTTCACACACGGGGTCGAGGAAGGACAGCGTCCGCACGGCGGACAATCTAGCGATACCGGCCCCAGCCCCAACCCCAGCCCCAGTCGGTCTGAGCGACCTCGATGCGCGAGCGCATGTTGAGGGCGAGGGCGTGGTTGGGATGGTCCGCGAGGATGCGGTTCACGCTCTCCATCGCGCGGTTGAAGTTGCCGCGCGCCAGGTCGAGGCTTGCGGCGGAGAGGAGGCTGTCCTCCCACAGGTTCGTGATCTGGAACGACACCGCCTCGAGCTCCGCCAGCATGACCGCGTCGCCCACGAACTTCTTCTTCAGCTTGTCGACGTCCTTGCGGGCCCCGTCCAGCGTCTTGACCGCGCCGCGGATGTCGCGGCTCGCCGCCGTGTAGCGCCGCGAGCTCAGCAGCCCGTCGCGCCGCTGCGCGTTCGCCTTGTCGATCTTCTTGTAGACGCCGGCGAGCTCCTTCGTGCGCTTCGCGGCGGCCTTGTCGTCCTCCTTGGCGCGCCGCGCGGCGGCCCTCTGGTCGCGGAAGCGCGCCGCGCTCGCCTCGACGCTCTCGACCAGGCGCCGCTCCTCCTCCGCCGTCAGCCGTTCGGCGCGCCGGGTCACGATGCGGGACACGGCGGAGCGGGCCTCCGCCACGTCGCCGCGCTCGCAATAGGCGTCCAGGAGGCGGACGGTCAGGTCGATCGCGCGCGACTTGAGGTCGTCCCGCGGCGGTCCGCCGGACTCGTCCGCCATGTAGGCGCAGCGCGTGAGCTCGACGCGCGCCATGTCGAGGAGCCCCTTGTCCGCGGCGAGCTCCGCCACGGCGAGCTGGGCTTCGACGTCGTTCTCCGCGACCTGCGCGCGCTTGAGGCGCACCTGCGAGGTGTCGTCGAAGTCCGAGGTCTGGTACCAGCGCTCGATGGTCCCACCCGCCGCGGACATCCGCAGCCGCACGCGCTCCCCTTCCGCCTCCACGACGGTGCCGCGCACCCGAGTCCCGCTCGTCAGCTTGAGCGTGATGGGGCGTGCGTCGGGCTCGACGTCGTCGTCCTGACCGGAGAGGAACGCGGGAACCGCGAGGGCGACCGAAGCGGCCGCCGCCAGAACGACCTTCCGCGGGAAACGCAGCATGAGAGCCTCCTTGTGCATCGCGTCGGCCGACACGATAGCCGGTCGGCGCTCAGCTCGAGGACTGCGAGCCGCCCATCGCCCGGCCTACGTTCAGTCCGACGAGCCGCGCGACCAGGACGACGAGGAAGATCTGCCCGATCATCGCCTCGCCGATCGCGAGCAAACGCACGGCTTCGGAGGCCAGGGTCACGTCGCCGTAGCCCAGCGTCGTCAGGGTGACGTAGCTGAAGTAGAGCACGTTGATCGAGTTCTCGTCGCCGAACACCATCCGCTCGCCCGCGGGCATGCGGAACGAGCCGGGCTGCACGTACTCGGCCAGCGAGAAGGCCAGAGCCCAGATCATGCCGAGCAGGAGGTAGGCCGAGATGGACGCCGCCAGGGTGTCGCCGGACACCCGCTTCGTCGTCAGGAGCATCCGCACGATGGCGGCGGTGACGAGGGTCAAGAGGACCAGCCCGCTCAGCTCCCCGCAGGCGCGGAGGTGGTCGCTGCCCACGACGGCGTTCGCGCCGACGAGGACCACCGTGATCGCCGCCGCGACGCGGCACGCGCGGACGAAGGCCCGGCTCGCCTCCACGGCGTAGGCGGCCGAGATCAACATGGCGACGAAGCCGAGTCCCATCACGGCCGACACGCCGCCGCCCAGATCGAACAGGCGCACGACGATCGACGCGGCGTGCAGGAAGAAGAAGGCCGCGAGCAGGGTGACGAAGCGGAACGAGCCGCGCACGGCGCGGATCATATCGGGGGAGCGGTCGGAGGCGCTCTCCGTGCCGCGGAGTTGCTAAGCTCTGCGCCGGATGCGGATGCCCCGACCCCCCCTCTCGTTGCGCGCCCGCGCCCTCGTCTCGCCCCTCTGGCTCGTTTGCGCCGGCTGCGCGGCCGTCGGCCCGGACTACGCCGCGCCGGAGGTTCCCGTGCCCGACGCCTGGGAGGCCGCGGTGGCCGCTCGGATGGCGGCGGACACGCCCGACATCGAGGCCTGGTGGGAGTCGCTCCGCGACCCGGCTCTGAGCGAGCTCGTTCGGCGCGCCGCGATCGACAACCTCGAGCTCGGCATCGCCCTCCAGCGCGTGCTCGAGGCGCGAGCGCTCCTGGGGATCGCCCGAGGCGCGCGCGTCCCGAGCGTGACCGCGGACGGGCAGTACTCGCGCGCGAAGTCGAGCGAGAACGCCGGCCTCGGCGAGCTCGCCTCCTCGCTGGGAGGCTCCACCGGCGCGGCCGACCAGTGGTCGGTCGGCGCCTCGGCCGCCTGGGAGATCGACGTCTTCGGCCGCGTGCGCCGGAGCGTGGAGGCGGCCGTGGCGCAGTACGAGGGCTCGATCGAGGACCACCGCGACCTGCGGGTGATCCTGCTCGCCGAGGTGGGGCTCGCGTACGTCGACGTGCGCGCCTTCCAGGCGCGGCTGCGGTTCGCGCGGCAGAACGCCGAGGCGCAGCGCGAGAGCCTCGGGTTGACCGAGGAACGCCGCGAAGCCGGGCTGACCTCGGAGCTCGACGTCGCGCAGGCGGAGCAGAACCTCGCGCAGACCGAGTCGATCATCCCGTCGCTCGAAGCGGCGGTGAACGCGGCGACGAACCGCCTCTCGGTGCTGCTCGGCGAGCATCCCGGCGCCCTGGACGAGCTGCTCGCTCCCGGCGCGGGGACCTTCCCGGTCCTGCCGGCGGACGTCCTCGTCGGCGTCCCGGCGGAGATCCTGCGCCGGCGCCCCGACCTGCGCTCGGCCGAGCGAGGCGTCGCGGCGGCCACCGCGCAGATCGGCGTGGCCGAGGCGGACCTCTATCCCACGTTCTCGCTCTCCGGTTTCGTCGAAAGCGTGGCGGGGAGCGCGAGCGACCTGACCGACAGCGACAGCTTCGGGTGGGGCATCGTTCCCGGGTTCCGCTGGGACCTTTTCCGCGGCGGAGCGATCCGGAGCAACGTCGACGCCGCCGAGGCCCGCGCGGAGCAGGCGCTTCTCGGCTACCGGCAGGCGATCCTGCTCGCGCTCGCGGAGGTCGACGGAGCGATGGTGTCCTACGACCGCGAGGTGGCGCGCCGCGACCGGCTGCGCGCGGCGGTCGACGCCAGCGAGCGAGCCGTGGAGCTCGTGCGCTCGCAGTATCGCTCGGGGCTGACGAACTTCCAGAACCTGCTCGACGCCCAGCGCTCGCTCTTCCAGCAGCAGGACGCTCTCGCCGACAGCGAAGGGCTCGCCGTGCAGAACCTGATCCTCCTGAACCGCGCGCTCGGCGGCGGGTGGGTCGACGACGAGGACGACGAATGAGGATGCGACATCGCCTGGCCGTCGCGGCCGCGCTGGTCCCGGCCGCGTTCGGATGCGGTGGGGACGACGCGCCGCCCGGACCGCCGCCGCCGCCGGTCACGGCAACCCGGCCGGTCAAGCGAACCGTGCGGGACTACCTGCAGATCACCGGGACGGTGCGCGCGATCGAGTTCGCCGAGCTCCGCGCCCGGGTCTCGGGGACGCTCCAGGAGATGCGTTTCGAGCCCAGCGTCTTCGTCGAGAAGGACGACGTGCTCTTCGTGATCGAGCCGGGGCCCTATCAGGCCGCGTACGACGACGCGGCGGCGGCGCTGACCGCCGCCGAGAGCCAGCTCGCGATCGCCGAGTCGGACCTGGCGAAGCTCGAGAGCGCCGGCGAGCGCGCGGTGAGCCAGCAGGACGTCGACCGGGCCAAGGCCGTGCGCGATCAGGCCCAGGCGGCGGTCAACGGCGCCAAGGCCCGCAAGAAGCAGGCGCGGATCAGCCTCGACTACACCGAGGTGAAGACGCCGATCGCCGGGCAGGTCAGCCGCAACTTCGTCGACGTGGGCAACCTCGTGGGCGTCGGCGAGCCCACGCTGCTGACGACGGTGACCCGCATCGATCCGATCTACGTCTACTTCGACGTCCCGGAGAGCAAGGTGCTCGAAGCGATGGAGCGCCGGACGGAGGAGTGGAACCGCGACGAGTACATCCCCGTGCTCGCCGCGAAGGGCAACGACGTGGGCTTCCCGCACGAGGGCCAGATCGACTACATCGACAACACGGTGGACCCGGCCACCGGCACGATCGAGGTGCGGGCCATCTTCGAGAACGAGGACCGCAACCTCTTCCCGGGGCTGTTCGTCCGCGCGCGCGTGCTCGGGCCGGAGGCCCCGGCCACCGTCCTGGTGGAGGAGCGCGCGATCGGGACCGACATGTCGGGCAAGTACGTGCTCGTCGTCGGCGAGGGCAACGTGGTCGAGCGGCGCGGCGTCACGCTCGGCGCGGTTCAGGAGGACGGCACCGTGGCGGTGCTCGACGGCCTGGACGGCAGCGAGCTCTACATCGTCGAGGGGCTCCTCAAGGCCCGGCCGGGTCTCCCGGTGACCCCGGAGGTCCGGGGCGGCTGATGGGAGCTTTCTGCACGATCTTCATCCACCGTCCCATCCTCGCGATGGTGGTCTCGATCGTCATCGTGCTGCTCGGCGTGATCTCGATCCCGCTCCTGCCCGTGGCGAGCATGCCGGACATCACGCCGCCGACGGTGCAGGTCACCACCAGCTACCCGGGAGCCAACGCGCAGGTCGTCGAGGAAACGGTCACCAGCCCGATCGAGCAGCAGGTGAACGGCGTCGAGAACATGATCTACATGTCCTCGAAGAGCACGAGTGACGGGAGCATGGAGCTCACCGTCACCTTCGAGATCGGCACCGACCCCGACATGGCGGCGGTCCTCACGCAGAACCGCGTCGCGGTCGCCGAGCCGCTGCTCCCCGAGGAGGTCAAGCGCCAGGGCGTCAAGACGGAGAAGCAGTCCACGTCGATGGTGATGGCCGTCGGGCTGAGGTCGCCCGACGGGCGCTTCGACGACGTCTACATCAGCAATTACGTCACGACGCGGATCAAGGACGTCCTCGCGCGCCTGCCCGGGGTGGGACAGGTGATGGTGTTCGGCGCCAAGGACTTCGGGATGCGGATCTGGATCGATCCCGCCCTGCTGCGGTCGCGCGGGTTGACGACGGACGAGGTGATCGAAGCGCTGCGCGAGCAGAACGTGCAGGTGGCCGCCGGCGCCATCGGCGCACCCCCGATCGAGGCCGGCCAGAACTTCGAGTACACGATCACGACCCTGGGCCGGCTGACCGAGCCCGAGCAGTTCGAGAACATCATCGTCAAGGCCGGATCGAACGGGGAGCTGATCCGCATCCGCGACGTCGGGCGGGCCGAGCTCGGCTCGCAGACGTACGCCTGGTACGCGCAGATGGACGGGAAGCCGGCGTCGATCGTCGGGATCTACCTCCTGCCCGGCGCCAACGCGGTGACGGTCGCCGATTCCGTCAAGGTGGAGATGGAGCGGCTCTCGGGGAGCTTCCCCGAAGGCTTGACGTACACCATCCCGTACGACACGACGATCTACATCGACCAGTCGATCAAGGAGGTGATCACCACTCTGGTCACGGCGATCCTGCTCGTGATCCTGGTCGTGTTCGTCTTCCTGCAGGACGTGCGGACGACGCTCATCCCGTCGATCGCGATCCCCGTGTCGCTCATCGGGACCTTCGCCGTGCTGCTCGCCACGGGCTTCTCGATCAACAACCTGAGCCTCTTCGGGCTGATCCTCGCGATCGGCATCGTGGTGGACGACGCCATCGTGGTCGTCGAGAACACGATGCGCCTGATGGAGGAGGAGGGTCTCTCGCCCAGGGAGGCGGCGAGCAAGGCGATGCACGAGGTGGGCGGCGCGGTCGTGGCGACGACGCTCGTGCTCCTGGCCGTCTTCGTGCCCACGCTCGTGATGCCCGGCCTGACCGGGCGGCTCTACATCCAGTTCGCGACGACGATCTCGGTCGCGACGGTGTTCTCCTCGGTCAACGCGCTGACGCTCAGCCCGGCGCTCTGCGGGCTGCTCCTGCGCCCGCCGGAAAAGTCGAAGCGCCCCTGGCTGTTCTTCCGCTGGTTCAACAGCCTGTTCGACCGCATGACGGCGCGGTACATGGGGATCACCACCCGCCTGATCCGCCGGACGGCGATCATGGCGGCGGCCTTCGCCGGCATCGTCGCCTTCATGCCGTTCGGGTTCGGCCGGATCCCGACCGGGTTCGTGCCCGGCGAGGACGAGGGCTACTTCTTCATCAACGCCGAGCTGCCCGCCGGCGCCTCCCTCGAGCGCACCGCCGAGGTGGTCGACCAGATCAACGCGATCCTGGCCGACACGCCGGGGGTGAAGACGTCGATCGCGATCGGCGGCTTTTCGCTCTTGAACGGCACGCGCGGGGCGAACAGCGCCTTTGCGATCGCGACGCTCGACCACTGGGACGAGCGCGAGGGGATGGAGAACTCCATGTGGGGGATCCTGATGGGGCGCGTGCAGCCGCGCCTGCTCGCCATCCGCGAGGGGCTGGTCTTCGCCTTCCCGCCGCCGCCGATCCAGGGGGTCGGCGCGGCGAGCGGCTTCGAGATGCAGCTCCAGGACCGGGGCGGCGTCGGGATCACGCAGCTCGAGCAGTTCGCCGACGACCTCGTCGGCCGGGCGAACGGGAACCCGATGCTCGCGCGCGTCAACCAGAACTTCCGCGCCAACGTGCCGCAGCTCTACGCCGACGTGGACCGGGAGAAGGCCAAGGCGCTCGGCGTCCCGCTCCAGAGCGTCTTCAGCACCCTCCAGGCGAATCTCGGCTCGGCCTACGTCAACGACTTCAACCAGTTCGGCCGCACCTGGCGCGTGATGGTGCAGGCCGACCAGGAGTACCGGGCCAGCGCCGAGGACATCCAGCGGCTCGAGGTGCGCGACGCCCAGGGCAACATGATCCCGCTCGGGACGCTGGTGTCGGTTCGCGACACCGTCGGGCCGGCGTCGATCAGCCGCTTCAACCTGTTCCGCTCCGCCACGGTCACCGGCGGCCCGAGCCCGGGCTTCTCGGAGGGCCAGGCCACCGACGAGATCGAGCGGCTCGCCGGCGAGGTCCTTCCGCCGCAGATGGGCGTCGACTGGTCGGGCGTGACGTTCCAGCAGAAGGCGGCGGGCAACCTGGCGCCGATCATCTTCTCGCTCGCGATCCTGTTCGCCTTCCTTTTCCTCGCGGCGCAGTACGAGAGCTGGGCCAACCCGCTCTCGGTGATGCTCTCCGTCCCGATGGCGATCTCCGGGGCGATCCTCACCGTCATGCTGCGCGGGCTCCTGCACCCGATGGAGAACAACGTCTACATGCAGATCGGGATCGTGCTCCTGATCGGCCTGTCGGCGAAGACGGCGATCCTCATCGTCGAGTTCGCCAAGCAGCAGCACGAGCAGGAGAAGAAGCCCCTCGTCGAAGCCGCGCTCGCGGCGGCGCGCCTGCGCTTCCGTCCGATCTTGATGACGGCCTTCTCCTTCGTCCTCGGCGTGATCCCGCTCGTCATCGCGACCGGCGCGGGCGCGAAGAGCCGCGTCTCCCTCGGCACGACCGTCTTCGGCGGGATGCTGGTCTATACGCTCCTGGGCGTGTTCTTCATCCCGTTCCTGTACGTCGCCGTCGAGCTCGCCTGGAACAAGCTCTTCCGCAGAGGAGCGACGGAGGCCTAGCCGCCCCGCCCCCTAGGGGAAGTTCAGGTTCAGGATGTGGTCGCTCCGGAAGGGCACGTTCATCGTCGTCGCCCCGCCGACGATCGAGTTCGCCTGGTCGACGAAGGTCTGCTGGAGCGGGAACCCGGGGAAGTCGGCCGACGACGCGAAGTAGCCGCCGATCGTCGTCACGCCGAAGAAGACCTCCTCGCGCGTGTTGCCCGTGCACGGGTCGAAATAGTCGTAGCCGCCCGTGCTCCAGCGCAGGGTCTCCAAGCCGGGGTAGGTGGTTGGATCCGTCCAGGCTCCGAGGCCCATCGACACGAACCCGGGCAGGAACGGACCGCCCGGCGTGAAGATCGACGTTCCGCACGACCCGCCCAGGCCGAGGTCCGAGATCGCGTACTGGAGCGGCGCGGTCGGGAATCCGCAGAGGCAGAGCTCCTGTTGCACCTCCAGACCGGCGTCGATCTGTTCCTCGAACTCACAATCCGTCGGTCCGAAGGCCGGAGGCGTGGGGAGCCTGCGCCGGCGGACGGCCTCGCTCGCCGTGCCGCCCGCCTCGAGCGGCTGGATCGGGCCGATCGCGAAGCCCGCGGACGGACCGATGAAGGTGTACGCCCGGTTGAAGTGGAAGAAGCCGGCGCGCGGAAAGCCCGGCGCGTGGTCGACGACGTCGCAGGAGTGCGTGAGCATCCAGGCGTGCTGGAAGACGCCGGTGCCACAATCCTCGGCGAAGTCGACGTATCCGGTGAAGCGGACCTTGCCGAAGGCCGCCTCGCAGGGCGGCACCGGACAGGGGGACAGCCCCGCGGCCGCCGTCGCGGACAGGTCGCCGTTCACGAGGAAGCGCCAGACCTGGAGGGTTGCGCCGGAGGGTTCGATTTCGACCCAGGTACGCGAATAGAGCAGCCGCAGGAGCCCGCGCCACAACACCGTACCGGCGGCGTCGGTCAGCGTGAGTCCAGCGAAGCGCTCGCCGCAGGCCGCGATCGGCGCGAAGGCGGGGCCGGCGAAGGGGAGGACCGTTCCCGGACCGCGCCAGTTCGCGGTGACGGTGAAGAGCGACTCGACGTCGCAGTCGCGCCAGCAGATCTTGTGGGCGTCCTGGGTGAAGTCCTGCAGCCGCGGCAGGGTCGGCGTGACGGTCGTGCAACACGGCCCGACCGCGAGGCCGTCCGGGGTGGGGCACTGGGCTTGGGCGAGGCTCCCGGCGCCGAGCAGACAGAGGGCGAGCGCAAGCGGGCGGATCCAGGGGCGAAGCATTGGTTTCTCCTGGTGGGGGGACAAGGCGGGGCAAGACCTTCGGAGTATACCGGCGTCTTTACGAATCGGTGGGGCGTCCCGCCACGCACACCGGCGTCGGGCTCGAGTACCATGTCACGCCGAGCACCCACCCTGGCAGGACGAGCATGTTCGCGCGCTTCTTTCTCTTCCTCTTCGTGCTGATCGCGGCGCCCGCCGACCTCACGCTGCGCGGCAAGGAGTGCCGCATCAAGACGAACCTCCCGGCGAAGGTCGCGAAGCCCATTCCCGACCGGATCGATCGCTACTGCGAGAACTTCAAGCGGTTCTACGACGAGCTCGGCCTGAAGCCCAAAGCGAGCAACAAGGTCGTCATCCGCGTGTTCGCGACGCACGAGGAGTACACCGACTTCTACCACCGCTCTTCTCCCGGCAAGGACCCGCCGGCGGCGTACTTCTCGCCGTCGCTGAACGGCGTGGTGTCCTACCACGACCCCGACGACCCGTACCTGCGGCAGGTGCTCTTCCACGAGACGAGCCACCAGTACCTCAACCGGTACACGACCGCGGCGCCGAAGTGGGCGAACGAAGGGCTGGCCGAGTACTTCGAGGGATGGCAGCTCGACGAGGAGGGCTCGTTGCTCAAGCGGCGCCCGCCCTTCTACGACCTTCTGACGCTTCAGGAGGCGCTCGCCGACGACGAGTACCTGAAGCCGAAGGAGCTCATCCAGATGAAGTCCAAGGTGTTCATGGACTTCCGGGAGAACTACCCGGCGCTGCACACGCCTTCGAGAAGCGCTGGAAGGAGTTCGTTCGGGGGATCGAGATCGAGCCGGAGACGGCCGACGACCACGTGATCCTCGCGCCCAACCTGCGCGGCGAGCGCGAGTACGAGAAGTCGATCGAGCAGTACGAGGCCGCCCTGGCGAAGGACCCGTCCACGCCGACGGTGCGCTACTGGGTCGGGGGACCGGAAGGAAGCCGACCCAGGAGGACGAGGAGGTTCGGGCCTACTACGAGTCAATGCTCGAGGAGTTCAAGGGCTAGCCGACCGCGAGCCGCCTTCTGCGATAGCCTTGTGGAGTGATTCCGCGCGCCAAGAACGTCCTTCCGCTCCTCGCCTCGGTCCCGTGCCTCGCGCTTCCCGGCTGCGAGGCGCGGGCGGCCGAGCCCCCGCCGCCGTCGGTGATCCTGATCTCGCTCGACACCCTGCGGGCGGGGCACATGAGCGTCTACGGCTACCAGCGCGAGACGACGCCGTACCTGGAGAAGCTTGCGCGGGAGTCGCTCGTCTTCGACCAGGCGTTCGCGAGCTCGTGCTGGACCCTGATCGCCCACGTCTCGATGCTGACCGGGCTCTACCCGAACCAGCACGGGGTCACGGACCGCGATCTCGCCATCTCGCCCGAGGCGCCGCTCCTCGCGGAGCGGCTGCAGGAGCGCGGGTACCAGACGTTCGGGTTCTACAAGCCCGGCTTCATCGGTGAGGAATACGGGCACCAGCGCGGCTTCGACGTCTTCGTGTCGCACGAGCGCGCGCACCAGGCCGAGGCGAACATGGAGGACGCGCTCCCGGACATCCATCCGAACCGCCCGTTCTTCCTGTTCCTGCACCTCTTCGACATTCACTCGGCGCCGATGTACAGGGGGGACGCGCCCTACTACCGGCCGCCGTCGCCCTACGACACGATCTTCGAGCCCGACGCCAAGGAGCGGCTGAAGGGCGTGAACTTCCGGGCGGTGCACGACAACAAGGCGAGGCTCACCGCGGATCAGCGCCGGGCGATGGTCACGCTCTACGACGGCAACATCCGCTACGTGGACGCGAAGCTCGAGAAGTGGATCGAGGGCTGGCGCGAGCAGGGACTGCTCGACCGGGCGATCCTCATCATCACGGCCGACCACGGCGAGTCCCTCGGCCAGCGCTTCGGCCGGATCTCCGGACACGGGCGCATGTTCCAGGACGCGCTCGACATCCCGCTCATCATCCGGTTCCCCGACGGGCGGCACGCCGGCGAGCGCACCGATACCGTGGCGCACCACGTCGACATCGTCCCGACGGCGCTCGACTACCTCGGCCTCTCTCCCGACCCGAACCTGCCGGGTTACTCGCTGCTCGGCGAGGTCCCAGAGGACCGGGTCGTCGTGGCCGGGAAGCCTCCGCTCGCGGCGAAGATCCAGCTCCCCTTCAAGGTGGTGTCGGGGAACAACGCGCCGCGCTGGGTGTACCAGCTCGAGAAGGATCCGCTGGAGATCGACCCGCTTACCAAGAAGGACGAGGTCGCGGCGAAGGACCGGGAGCTCGCGGTGAAGTTCAGGGAAGAGCTCGGCGCCAAGGCCGACTTCAAGGTCACGCCCGTTCCCGCCGGCGAGGCCGACGCCGCGCTCGTCGAGGAGCTCAAGGCGATGGGCTACATCGGCGACGGCGATTAAGCGAAACGGCCCGCCGGGAGGAGAGCTCCCGGCGGGCCGTGCTTCGTCCCGGGGTTGGGTCTAGAGCTGGACCTCGACCGCGTTCGAGATGTCCCAGCCCGAGGTGATGGTCCCATCGAGCGTCGCGGCCTGAACGTAGATCTTCAAGCCGCTGCCGTTGCCGACGAGCACGCCGGGCAGGTTGATTTCGCCCGACGCGTCCGTGCCCGACGGGGCGACGAGCGCGATCGGGAACGGAACCAGGAAGCCGCCGGCGGCGGGGATGGGGTTCTTGTTCAGCCCGACGATGAGCGCGGTGAACGAGCTCGCCGGCGCGCCGGTCAGCTTCAGGTCCGCGGTGTTGCCCGGGACCGTGAGGTCGTCGCCGCAGACCGAGAGCGTCGAGAAGCCCGGGCCGCCGAGGCCGACGGAGAGCTGGCACTCGACGCCGCCGTCCTGCGTGTAGACGTCGGTGCCCGCGGCCCGCGAGATCACGAAGTCCATGTCGGTGTCGTTGTCGATGTCGGCCACGACGAAGTCGTGGGTGTCCCGGAGCGTGGACTGCGTCAGCCCGACGACTCCGATCCAACCCGCGCCGGGGCTTTCGCGCTCTTCGACGAGCGTGATCTGGTCGCCGGGGTTGCCGCCGGGGTTGTGGTAGATGTGCAGCCGGCGGTTGCCGCCGGGGATGTCCACGTCGATGTCGGCGTGCATCGAATCCGCCCAGCCGTCGCCGTCGATGTCGACGATCAGGTTGTTGCTGCCGAAGCCGTCGTCACCGCCCTGGAGGAACTGGTACGTCATCGCCGGGCCCCAGATCACGCGGCCGAGCTCGTCGTTGCCGGTGTTGTAGCGATAGCGGTCGCTGCCGTCGTCGCTGATCACCAGGTCGAGGCGGCCGTCGTTGTTGAGGTCGCCCTCGCTCACGTGATAGGGCGCGAAGCCGAGGTGGAACTTGTCGTTGAGGTTGAACACCCCCTCGTTGCCGGGGTTGTTGTACATCACGCGCACGTCCTGCGGCGGGTTCAGCGCGGTGTCCTTGACGATGTCGTTGGCGCCGTCCTGGTTCATGTCCGCGATGACCACGGCCATGCCGAAGGCGGACAGCAGCATGTCGGAGGTCATCCGGAGCTGGCTCTCGTCGGCGAAGTAGCCGGTCCCGTCGTTGATCAGGAGCCGGTCGTTCATGTCGAAGCCGAACGGCTGGCCCACGCCGCCGGCGCCGGACGAGTCGTAGTCGCCGAAGTAGAGGTCCGGCAGCCCGTCGCCGGTCACGTCACCCGCGGCGACGGAGCAGAAGCGCGGGTTGGTCGGGTTGCCCGTGCTGAACGACACCATCTGCGGGATGCGCGCGTCCTCGTGCTGGAGGCCGAGCCACGCTCCGGAAGCGTCGCGCCCGAGGTTCATGTAGATCCGCGGGTGGCCGATCGCCTTCGAGTCCCCGTCGCTGAGCGTGGTCGCCGTCACCACGTCGAGCCACGTGTCGCCGTTGAAGTCGGCGAGGGCCACGTCGCGGTCGTTGGTGGGGGTCAGGAAGCCCTGGTCGCCGGGCAGGTCCGACGCGCTCGCGTGCGTCGCGGTCATGTCGGTCAGGACGCCCTGGACGTTCATCAGGAGGATGTTGTCCCGCTTGCCTTCCGACGTGAACGGCTGCTTGCGGACGATGACGACGTCCATCCAGCCGTCCTTGTCGAGATCGCCCCAGGCGAAGTCGGTCTCGATGCCGATCAGGCCGCCGCCGGGCGTGTCCCCGGGGAGCGACGTGGTCTCGTTCGAGATGTGGAGCGGCGTGGGCCCGAGGAGGGAGTTGTCCTTCGTAAAGGAAGCCCACTGGTTGTCGAATTGCGCGGAGGCGGTGGAGGCCAGGCCGACGGACAAAGTCCCGGCCAGGAAGAAGAGCTGGCTTCTCATTCTCATGGGGGTCGTACCTCTCTCCGGAGCGGGAGAGTCGGGGATTCGAGGGAGGAGGACCGGCAGGCACGTGGCCGGGTCAGGTCACCATTAGACACGGCGCGAGGGTCGATGGGAAGGTCGCCGCAGGGGGGAAACCCGCGTTCCCGAGGCCGGGAAGGGGCCTTTCCCGTAGGATCCCCGCGTGCGGGACGTCCTGGCGGCCATCGAGCGGGAGCGCTGCTCCGCGATCTTGCGGACTCCGTACGCCGAGGCCGCGGGCCCCGCGATGCGCGCGGCGGTCGAGGGGGGCTTCCGCGTCGTCGAGTTCACGCTGTCGACGCCCGGCGCGCTCGAGCGGATCCACGAGTTTGCGGCGGAGGACGGGCTCGTCGTCGGCGCCGGGACCGTGCTGGACGTCGAGGGAGCTCGCGCGGCCCGCGAGGCGGGGGCGCGCTTCCTCGTCGCGCCGAACACCGATCCGGCCGTGATCGGTTACGCGCAAGAGCACGGGCTCGTCTCCATCCCGGGCGCCGCGACCCCGACCGAGATGCTCGCCGCGCACCGCGCGGGCTCGACCTTCGTCAAGGTATTCCCGGCGCCGGCGGGCGGGCCGGACTTCGTGCGCGCCGTGCTCGGGCCCTTGCCGTTCCTGAAGCTCTTTCCGACGTCCGGCGTGACGAGAGAGAACGCCGCCGCCTTCCTCGCGGCGGGGGCCGCGGGAGTGGGGTTCGTCAACTGCCTCTTCGAGCCCGACGACCTCGCCGCGGGCCGGTTCGACGCGGTCTGCGAGCGCGCCCGCGCGATGGTCGCGGCCGTCCGCGGCGCGAGCTGACGTGAACGCGGACCCCGAGGAGCTGCGTGACGCCGGCCGGAGGATGGTCGACCTGATCGTCGAGCTCGCGGGCGAGGAGGATGCGGACCCCGTGTTGCCCGCGGTTGCCGGCGCGGACGTCCGCGCGCGCTTCGAGGGACCGCCCCCCGAGGGACCGGCGACCGCCGCGGAGCTCGTGGACGACATGGGCGCGCTCGTCCGCCTGGGGCGGCGCAAGAACGGCCACCCGCGCTTCTTCGGGTACGTCTGCGCCTCGGCCGACCCGGTGGGGGCGCTCGCGGACGCGGTCGCGTCGGCGGTCAACCAGAACCTGACCGCCTGGCGCTCGGCGCCGGGCGCGGTCGAGCTCGAGCGGATGGTCGTCCGCTGGCTGGCCGAGCTGGTCGGGTTCGGCGCGGAGCACGGGCTCCTGACCAGCGGCGGCTCGATGGCCAACCTGATCGGCGTGGCCTGCGGCGTCGCGCGCGCGAGGGAAACGGCGCGGGTCTACCGCACCGCGGAAGCCCACCTCTCGCTCGACAAGGCCTGCCGCCTGCTCGGGCTTCGGGACGAGCGCGTTCGCGGGGTCCCGCACGACGGCGACCGGCGCATGCTCCCGGACGAGCTCGACCGCATGCTCGCGGCGGACGGCTCGTCCGCCTGCGTCTGCGCCTCGGCGGGGACCGCCAACACCGGCGCGATCGATCCCCTGGTCGCGATCGCCGACGTCTGCGCGCGCCACGGCGCGTGGCTGCACGTCGACGGCGCCTACGGCGCGCCGGCGGCGATGACGGACGAGCACGCGTTCCTGCGCGACGGGCTCGCGCGCGCCGACTCGCTCTCGCTCGACCCGCACAAGTGGTTCTTCGCGCCCTTCGACGCCGGCTGCGTTCTGGTCCGCGACGAGAACGCCGCGCTCGCCGCCTTCGCCGGCGACTCGGAGTACGTGGCGGTGACGCAGGACGACCCGATCGAGCGCTTCGCCTTCTTCGAGCGGGGTCCGGAGCTCTCGCGGCGGGCGCGGGCGCTGAAGGTCTGGGCGATCCTGAAGGCGCGCGGCACGGGCGCGATCCGTGACGCCATCGCGCGCAACGTCGCGTTGCGGCGGCACCTCGATGCGCGCGTCGAAGCGGAGCCGCGGCTCGAGGCGCTCGGCTCCGGGCTCAGCATCGCCTGCTTCCGCTACGTCCCCGCCGGCGCGGCTTCCGCCGACGAGTGCAACCGGCGCATCCTCGACGCCCTCAACGCGAGCGGCCGCTTCTTCCTCTCGCCGACGACGCTCGACGGACGCTTCGCGCTGCGCGTCTGCATCGTCAACTTCCGCACGACCGAGGCCGACGTCGACCTCTTGGTCGACGAGGTCCTGCGGCTCGGGGCCGGGGCTTCCTGATCTCCCCGGGCACCCCGGGTCCGCGGATGGGATAAGCTCTTCGCGCGCCATCGGCCCACCCAGCCCCTTCCCCATGTACATCGCCGGAACCGGTTTCCACATTCCGGAGAAGAAGCTCACCAACGCCCAGCTCATCGCGATGGTGGACACGTCGGACCAGTGGATCCTCTCCCACACCGGGATCGAGGAGCGACGGGTGGCGACCGACGACGTGGACACCAGCGACCTCGGCGTGCAGGCGACCCGAGCGGCCCTCGCCGCCGCCCGCTGGCGGGCGGAAGACCTCGACCTCCTGGTGTGCGCGACCAGCACACCGGATCGGCTCATCCCCGCCACGGCGTCCCTGATCGGGATGAAGATGGAGATCGACCCGGTGGCCTTCGACGTGAACGCCGCTTGCTCGGGCTTCGTCTACGGGCTGGCGGTCGCGCAGGCGCTCGGCGTCGCGCACGGCTACCGACGCATCGCGCTCACGACGCCGGAGAAGTACTCGCGCGTCACCGACTACACCGACCGCGCGACCTGCGTCTTCTTCGGCGACAGCGCGGGCACCGTGCTCCTGCAGCCGGACGAGCCCGAGGCGGGCTTCGAAGTGGTCGACGTCGTGATGGCCAACATGAACGAGGGCGCCGACTTCGTCATCACTCCGGTGGGCGGCTACTTCTGGCAGAACGGCCGGCGCGTGCTCGAGTACGCGATGAAGGGCTTCAGCGAGAGCGCGAAGGACGTCCTGAGGCGCAACGAGCTCGCCCCGGGCGACCTCAAGGCGTGGGTGGGCCACCAGGCGAACCTGCGCGCGCTCGAGGCGGTGGCCGAGCTCGTGGGCATCGCGCCCGAGCAGCACTGGTTCAACGTCGACCGCTGCGGCAACCAGGGAGCGGCCGGCGTCATCACGACCTTCTGCGAGGAGGTCGTGGCGCGCGAGGCCGAGATCGCCCACGGCGACCTGTTCCTGCTGACCGTCTTCGGGTCCGGGTTCACGACGGGGAGCGCGCTCCTGCGCCGCGTCGACCGGCGCTAGAACTGGAAGTAGATGAACGGCGTGTCGCGCGCGAGCGCGAACGCAACGCTTCCGCAAGCCGTGCCGAACAGAAGCGCGGCTACCGGGGTCGGTAGGGCCTTCAGACCGCGGACGATCGGCGTCTCGATGGATTGCGGCAGGTAGTGGGTCGCAGCCGCGAAGGCCAGAGCGGTCAACGCCCACGGCGAGACCGCGAACGTGTCACCGAATCGGACGAAGACTCCGACGAGCTGATCGAGGCTGTCCGCGCGCACGAACGCGAGCGTGAAGGCGACGAAGTGCCACGCCACAAGCCAGGAGATCGCGCGGCGTATCTTGGTGGTTCCGAAAGGGCCGCCGCGGTAGGCCTCCAAGCGCCGCTCGAGCACCATGGCGCCTCCCTGAAGCAGGCCGTACAGCACCCAGATCACGCTCGCTCCGTGCCAGAGCGCGATGATCAGCATCGTGAGCACCAGGTTGCGAGACACCTTCCATTCGCTACCGCGCGAGCCACCCATCGGAATGTAGACGTAATCGCGCACCCAGAAGGAGAGCGACACGTGCCAGCGCCGCCAGAACTCGCGGACCGATCGAGACTGGAACGGCGCGAGGAAGTTCTCCGGGATGTCAAAACCCAGAATGCGGGCGGAGCCGATGGCGATGTCCGAGTAGCCGGAGAAGTCGCCGTAGATCTGGAACGCGAACCCGTAGAGGGCGAGGAGGTGCATCAGCGGCGTGTACTGCTCCGGCGCCGCGTACACCGGGTCGACCAGGTAGAGGCCGATCACGTCCGCGAGCAGGATCTTCTTCACCAGCCCTTGGCCGATGCGCCACAGCCCGTCGTGCAGGCGCTCGCGGTTGAACCGCGGCAGGAGCTCGAGCTGCGGCAGGAAGTCCCTCGCGCGCACGATCGGCCCCGCCACGAGCTGCGGGAAGAACGAGACGAAGAGCGCGAACTCCCCGAAGTTGCGCGCCGGCTTCAAGACGCCGCGGTAGATATCGATCGTGTAGGAGAGCGTCTGGAACGTGTAGAAGGAGATCCCGACCGGCACGACGCCCTCCCACACCCAGTCGAGTCCCTCGGAGACGCCGAACAGCGCCCGCAACGAATCGGCCGCCCAGCCGGTGTACTTGAAGTAGCCGAGGACCGCGAGGTTGCCGCCGAGGCTCGCGAGCAGCCCGAGCTTGCGGCCGCGCTTCGTCTTGGCGGTGTGGATCCATTGCCCGCAGCCGTAGTCGAGGAACGTCGAGAAGACGATCAGCCCCAGGAACCAGAACTCCCACCGGGAGTAGAAGAAGTAGCTCGCGACCAGCAGCAGGGGCAGGCGGACGAGGCGCCACGGCGCGACCGCCCAGAAGGCGGCGACGACGATGACCAGGAAGAACGCGTAGTTGAGGCTGTGGAACGTCAACCGGCGCTAGCTCCTGGGGCGGGCCTTTCGTCGCGCGCGTAGTTCGTCGATCAGACCTGCGTCGCCGGTGAGACGCTCGAGGAGCGCGCGGCCGATTCGCTTGTGGCCGGCGGCGCTCCAGTGGTTCGTATCGGGCGTCGTGAACTGCGGCTGGTCGGCCCAGCGGCTCATCTCCGGATAGAGGGTCCACGTCTGGATGCCGAGCGCCTGGATCGCCTCGATCAGCGCCATGCAGGGCTCCGCGCGCGGCGTTCCGATCGGCGGCGCGCCGCGTTTGAGATTGCGCGTCAGGTATCTGCGGTACTTGGCGTCGCCGAACTGCGAAGGGTGGGGGATCACGACGAGGCGGAGCTCGACGCCCCGCGCGTCGGCCGCGTCGCGCAGCGCGGCGAGCTCGTCCAGCGTGCGCTGGACCATCGCTTCGATCTTCGGGTTCTCGGTCGGGACCCGCGTGAGCAGAAAACCCTCCATCTCCTGGTCGCGCTGGTCGTCCTGCTCGAGCAGGCGATGGCGCGTGTACAGGTGCGAGTGGAGCAGAAGGTCGTGAACGGTCGCGACGAGGGGAATCAACGGCTCGGGCCACGCTTCGGCCAGGTCCCGCGGGACCAGCCGGTCACCGACGCGCACCATGTGGCGCGTCGTGGAAACGTCGAGCAGCGACTGGTCGCCGGGCGAGGCGAAGACGAGGACGAGGTCCGGGTCGACCTGGTCCATGAGCCGCACCGCGAGCCGCGCGCTCTGCACGGTCGAGTACCCCATCACGCCGCCGTTCAACGCGCGCCAGTCTCCGCTGACCTCGTTCGCGCAGAACCGCTCGAGCTCGGCCGACCACGTCTCGTGCACGAGCGGACCGCCCTTGCCCGCGCCGTAGACGTTGGACGGCCCCGTCCCGAGGATGCGCACCTCGGTGGGGGGGGCGTCGTCCGGGATCTCGGGGCTGCGCAGGCCGAGCGAGTTGATCGTCGTGTTCTCGTTGACGAAGCCCGGCCGGTTCACCCATGCGCATTCGGGGTCCGGCAGGAAGAGCCCCTCCTCGCTCAAGTCGCGCAGCGAGTCCGCGTAGCCCACCGCCACGTCGACGACCGCGAACCCCACCGCCGCGCCGACCAGGGTCGTGGCGAGCGCCTTCAGGGCTCTCGCGCGCGGGACGGCTTGCCTCGTGAGCGACATCTAGGGCAGGAAGTAGAGGAAAGGGGTCCCGCCTGCCAGCACAAAGGCGACTCTGCCGAGGTTGGGGGGGAGGCTCCTCGAGAGGGAGTTTGCTCGATCCTAAGCCCTTGTGCGCGAGCTGGGAACTACTCCGCTTCGCGCGCGCCGACGAGGGCGTTGAGCACCACGACGAAGCAGAGCGAGAGTCCCCCGACGACCCACATGCGCGCGAACACCTCGAACGGCAGCTCGCCCATCCCGCGGACGCCCTTCGTCATCCACATCCCCGCAAAGCCGAGGAGCCAGAGAAGCATGCAAAAGCGGGCGAGTGCGACGTTCATGGGGGGACCTCCGTGCCCCTCTGGAGCAACGGCGGTGCCAACCCGAAACCGGGTGGATCCGGCGCAGAATGGCCTATCGAAGGGACATCGCCGGAAAGGCTGCGGCCGGTCCGAGGACACCCTCAGGTTGACCTCGAGCCCCATCCCGCTACCCTGGTTCGGCTCGGTCCGGCCGCACGCGGCCGGACCTCAAAGGGCGGCATAGCCAAGTGGCTAAGGCGACGGATTGCAAATCCGTTATCCCCGGTTCGAGTCCGGGTGCCGCCTCCATTCGCTGCGCCTGGGATCAGGCGTCGGCGAGATATCCCCAGGCCGCACCGAGCCCGATCCCGTTCGTCAGCGTGATCGAAGCGTCCGCGTCCACCTTCAATCCCGGTGGCACGGGGTACATCGTCGTTTCCACCGGTGCGCTGGCGCTGGCGCGCAAGAGCTCCACGCCGTCCACCAGGAACGACGTGCTCCCACCGTTGTTCGCCTTGGTGCCGAGGGCCGTGAGCACGAAGACCTTGCCCGTGGGGACGATGAACACCGAACCCTCGTCGATCCTCATCATCTGGCTGGGTGCGGGCACGCCCGCCACCTGCACGGGCCCGTCGATGGTGAGGTCCAACGTGCTGACGAGCTGCCGCGTCGGACTGGAGCCGACGGGCACCTGGAAGGCGGAGAGCGTGAGGAGCGCGACGCCGAGGCTGGCGGCGCCGACGAGGGCGGAGAGTGGCTGGATTCTCATGGCGATGTCTTTCTGTTCGAGACCCGCGTATCCTAGCGCGTGCGTTCGAAGTCGCCGGCTCGGGTTACGCGGTGCTCGAGGGGCACGATCGGCACGCAATCGTCAGGCGACGGTCTCGACGCTCGCGGACGTTGCTTCCCCGAAGAGATAGTCCGCGATCCGTTCCGACACCCTGCCGTCCGTCGGACCGATCAGCTCGTCGCGGCAGCACGCCCGCGCGGCGGCGAGGCGTTCCGGCCGCTCGAGCTCGCCCTCGACCACGCGGTGCAGGTCCTTGTAGCGCCGCGCGTGCGCGGCGACGTCGCCGAAGGTGTCGATCAGCTCGCGGTCCATGCGGAGCCAGAGCCGGTAGCGCAGCGGGCCGCGGCGCGTCCAGTGCACCTTGAGGAAGTCGTTCCAGACGACGGGCTTGTCCATCGCCGCGAACTCGAGCGCCATGGCGGAGACGTCGCTGATGAGCAGGTCGGCGGCCGCCATGAACGGGAGCGGGTCCCAGGAGTCGATCGGCGCGACGTACACGTTCGGCGCCTCGGACCAGATCGACATCAGCTCGCGGTGGCGGCGGCGCTTCCCGCCGAAGTGCGATAGGTAGTGCGGCTTGACAAGGAGGTTGAAGTCGCGGAAGTGCTCCGGCCAGTCGGGCGACATCCGCGGGAACGACGACGGCGAGTGCGTCGGCGCGTAGAGCAGCGTCCGCTTCGCCGGATCGAGCCCCGCGGCCTCCAGGTCGAAGCGCGGGCGGTCCTCCGCGGGCCCGAACAGCGGGTCCAGCTTCGCGTGGCCGACCGCCCGGAGCTCCGCCTCGGGGTACATCGCGCGGAGCTTGCGCTCGTAGAAGGGCCCTTCGATGAAGCGCACGTCGTGGACCATGAGCCCCGGCGCGTACTTGCTGAGCTTCATCCCGATGCCGTGGAAGAGCATCGCCGAGCGCGTCTCGCGCGGGAGCGCGTCGTGGTAGCCGTAGGCGTTGCCGAAGAAGATCCAGTCCGGCTTCTCGCGTTGGTGGTAGGCGAGCCCGTCCTCGCGCGTCTCGCACCACTCCACGGGGAGGTCCCAGCGCTCGAAGGCCTTGCGCATCCCGTCCAGCATCGTCGGCCGGTTGTGGTAGGCGACGAAGCGGCAGTCCGCGCCGCGCTTGCGCAGGGCGCGGTAGACCGGCAGGTACTGCGTGAGAAAGTAGAGCTCGCGGGTGTCGAAGACGACGCGCATGCGGCGGGGATTATCGGCCCGGGAGCGAGCCGATTCCAAGGCCCCCGGTGGACCCGGAATCCCCGATCGCGGCTACCATGAGTCCATCGGGAGGTTTCCGCCGATGACTCTTTCTCTGCACGCCTCCGTCGCGTTGCTCGCGCTTTCGATCGTCACGTCCGGCCAGACCGCGGTCTTCCACGCGGGCCTGAGCGGCGACCAGGTCGTGCCGCCCAGCGCGAGCGCGGGGCTCGGCACCGCCGAGCTCACCTTCGACCCCGTCGCGCTGGCGCTCTCGGGCACGGTGGACCTCGACTTCGCCGGGGCGACCGCCGTGCGCGTGCGCGACGGCTCGGCCGGGACCAACGGCCCGGTCGTCTTCGACTTCGCCGGCGGGCCGCTGACGTGGACCTGCGCGGACGAGCCGTTGACCGCGGGCGAGGTGAGCGGCCTCTTCCGCGAGGGGCTCTACCTCGAGGTCGAGAGCACCGCCTTCCCCGCGGGCGAGGTGCGGGGCAAGCTCCGCGCGCCGATCCATCTCTTCGCGGGGATGGTCGGCGGCCTCACCGTTCCGCCCTCCGGGAGCTCCGCCGTCGGCGGCGCCACGCTGACGCTTCAGCAGCCGCAGGGCGTGCTGGACGTCGTGGTCGACACCGGCGCGCTCGCGGCGACGGGCGTCACGCTGAACGTCGGATCCCCGGGCGTCGTCGGGCCGGTGCTGGCCACGCTCTCGGGCGGTCCGACGGTCTGGACGGGAACGACGGCGCCCTTGTCCGACATCGAGCTCTACCTGCTGGAGAGCAACGGGCTCTACGTCAACGTCACCTCGGCGGCGTTCCCGGCGGGCGAGATCCGCGGTCCGGTCGAGGTCGGCTTCATGAACGCGAACGTCGAGACGATCTCGGTGACCAACGGCGGCCGGCAGACGCTGCGCGTCACGACGGGACCGGGCTGCGCCGGGATGCTGTATCTCCTCTTCGGATCGATGAGCGGCACCCAGCCGGGCTTCTCCCTCGGCCAGGCGCTGATTCCGGTGAACCCCGATCCCTACTTCGCGTGGGCGCTCGCCCATCTCGATCATCAGCTCTTCACCAACCCGGTCGGCTACCTCGACGCGCAAGGCGACGCCGTCATCGAGCTCTACATGCACCCGATCTCCAACCCGCTTCTGGCGGGCATAGAGGTTCACCACGCCTTCGCCGCCTACGACTTCGGCCAGGGAAAGTGGCTGATGGCGGGCAACGCCGTGAAGGTGACGCTCATCCCTTGATCCGTACGAATGGCTGATCGGTATCGGTTGCGCTCCGCGCTGCCGGAGGACGGCGACGAGCTCACCGCGCTCTTCAACGCCGTGTTCCGCCGCAACGGCTCGCCCGAGCCGCCGCGCCCCGAGGAGCACTGGCGCTGGAAGTACGTCGACAACGGGATCGGCTCGCACTCGTCCATCGCGGCCCGCGAGGACGGCGGCATCGTCGGGCACGTCGGCGGTCTCCCCTTTCCGACGTGGTGCCGGGGAAGCGTGCGCACGACGAACCAGTCGGTCGACAACATGGTCGACCCGGGCGACCGCCGCGGCCTGAAGCGCGTCGGCATCTTCGCGCGCCTCGTCAACCACTGGGTGGAGAGCTACTTCGGCGCCGACCGCGACTTCCTCGCCTGGGGCTTCCCGAGCCCCGAGAACTTCCGCATCGGCCAGAAGTTCTCGAAGTACTTCCTCGTGCGGCCGGTCAACGCGCTCGTGCACGAGAAGCCCGGCGCCATTCCGCTCGACCACCCGGGGCTCGAGGCGCGCGTCGTCGAGCGCTTCGGCGCCGACGTCGACGCGCTCTGGGAGCGCTGTCGGGACCGGATCGAGATCGGCGTGGTGCGCGACGCGCGCCACCTGAACTGGCGCTACGCGGAGCACCCGCGGCGGCCCTACCGGCTGATCGAGGCGCGCGACGCGAGCGGGGTGCGCGGCGTCGCCGTCACGCGCGAGGGCGGCATGGCGGACGACGCGGTGATGCTGATGGACTGGCTCGTCCCCGAGGACGACGAAGAGGCCGCGCGCGCCCTGCTCGCCGCCGCCGCCCGCCACGCGGCCGAGCTCGACGCCGGCGCGGTCACCGCCTGGTTCCCGGAGGGGCTCTCCTGGCTCCGCCGCTTCCAGCTCGCGGGCTTCCTGGTGCAGCCGTCGCCGCACATCCTCGTGGCGCGGTCGTGGGACCGCTCCGTGACGATCGAAGACCTGCGCCGCGCGTTCTATTCGACCGCGGGCGACATGGACTTCTACTAGCGCGCGCTACGTGCTGCGGTGCACGCCGCTGACGAGCACGAGCGGCCGCGGCTCGGCCGCCTGGCGCTTGCGCGCACGCCGGGCCTCGCCCCAGGCGTAGAAGGGCTGCACGCGCGACAGCCGGTGGCGCAGCCACCGCGCGCGCGTCCGCAGGCGGTTCCACTGGAACGCGATCCACCAATCGGCGCGAACGCGGAAGAGCCGGCGCTCGTAGCGGAACCGGCACCACGCGCGCAGCCGGTCGAAGAGCGGGCCGAGCAGGGGATTCGCCGGCCGGCCGGCACCGTAGGCCGTGTAGAAGTACCAAGCGATCGCCTTGTGCTTGTGGCGCCACTCGCGGAACACGGAGCGCGGCGGGCTCTCGTAGTACCACGGGTGCTCGAGGTAGAGCGGCTGGAGCCGGCCGTGCTCCGCGAGCGTGCGCGGCTCGGTCAGAAGACCTCCCTCGACGAGCTTCCGCCACAGCTCCGTGCCCGGCGCGGGCATGAACATGTACCAGCAAACGTCCATGTCGGGCTGCTCCGCGTGGACGCGCTTCAGGGTCTCGAGCGAGCGCACGAGCGAATCCGGGTCCTCGCCGGGAAGCCCGACCATGAAGTTGAGCGAGACGTGCAGCCCGGCCTTCCTGAACCGCGCGGCGCACTCGTAGACGTCCGACACGTCCACGTCCTTCAGGATCAGGTCGGCCACCTCCTGGTCGCCGGTCTCGTAGCCGACGTTCACGCTCCCGCAGCCGGACCGCGCGAGCAGCGCGAGCTCGTCGTCGTCGAGCGCCATCACCTGGTCGAGGCGCCCGTTGGAGTGCCACTTCAGCCCGACCCGGGCATCGATGAGGCGCCGCGCCAGGTCGACGACGCGCTCGCGCGAGGTGAAGAAGTTGTCGTCGAGGAAGAGGATCGTGTCGATGCCGCGTCCCTTGAGGAGGCGCAACTGCTCGACGACGGTCTCGTTGCGCAGCGGCTTGAACGTGCGCGTGTATGCCGGGATGCCGCAGAACTCGCAGCGGTGGGGGCAGCCGTAGCTCGAGACGTAGTTCACCGCGCCGAGCCGCGCGAGGTACGGATCGAAGTCGCGGATCAGGTCGTAGGGGAGCGGTCCCTCCGCCGGCTCCTCGAGCGGCGCGTCCGGGTTGCGACGCAAGCCGCCCTCGCCGTCGCGCCAGGACACGCCGGCGATGCCGTCGAGGTCGCGTCCCTCCTCGAGCCGGCGCGCGATCGCGAGCGCCTGCGCCTCGCCCCGGCCGCGGACGACGACGTCGACGAAGCCCGCCGCGTCGTCCGCCTCGTACAAGTGCGCCATCAAGGTCGGATTCCAGCCGCCGAACACGCGCGGCACGCCCGGCCAGAGCGCGCCGACCCGCTTCGCGATCGCGACGGCGGAGCGGATCGTGTAGCCGCCGATGACGCTGATCCCGACGTACAGGGGGCGCGGCATCTCGCGCAGCTCGTCGAGCGGCCGGCGGGTCACGTTCTCGTCGAGGACGCGCACGTCGTAGCCCGCGGCGACCAGCGGCCGCGCGACGGTGAGCACCGCGAGCGGGAGTCCGAGGAGCTTCTCCTCGTCCGGCCAGTCGGGCTCGGCGCGCGGGTAGATCAGGACGATGGTCCGGGACATCGATACTCCGATGATAGGCGACTACAGCGGCCGAAGCGGGTGCGGCGCCGGAGAAGCGGTGTTGGGGCGGAGAGCGTCGCGGCGTGACGTTCGCTCCGGGGCGTTGTGCGCTGAACGTCGACCTGGGACCACGGAGGGAACCGGAGATCGCGGAGCCCGGAGGTTTAACACGGAGAAGGAACGGAGTTATCGGAGATCTCGGAGATCGGAGTCTTGCGGAGTCCGCCTCCGCGAGGTGTACGGTTCCTGACCGTTCCAACCGACCGTGACGTCATCTTGCGGAGACTTGGAGCGGTCAGAAACGGAACATCACGCGGAGACGTGCACCGTAGATTCCGATCTCCGAGATCTCCGATAACTCCGTTCCTTCTCCGTGTTAAACCTCCGGGCTCCGCGATCTCCGTTCTCCTCCGCGGTCTCAACCCTCCCGGGGCGGCGGAAGCTCGCGCGCCTTCCACGCATGGCGCGGCACGAAGACGCCGACGTCGCTCCAGTTGCTGCGCACGACGAGCTTTCGGTCGAGCATGTGCTCGTGGTAGCGGTGCACGCCGTGCCCGTCCATCAGCCAGATCGGCACGAGGAACGAGCCCGAAAGGAGCTGAAGCTCCGGCAGCTCGAGCACGCTGCAACCCTCCGCGCCGGTGAGCTCGAAGCCGTCCATGTGCGTGGCCATGCCCGCGGCGAGCGTGAGGTCCTGCCGCTGGAAACCGGCGGCGACGTGGATGCGCGTCCCCTCGGGCTTCGGGTTCGCCCACCACACGCGGATCTCGATCGAGTCGCCGCTCTCGATCTCGTACACCTCCCGATCGGTGCCGAGGCGGTAGATGCGCGCGTCGACGATGCGCGGCTCGCCGGCGGCGCCGCCGTTCCGTGCGGGCGGCGGCAGGTCGTCGGGCTCGCGGCTCTGGAAGGCGTAGTAGGCGTTGGTGACGTCCGCCGCGTCGCCGGCGGCCTCGGTGCGGCCGTTCCGCAGCCAGATCGCCTCCTCGCAGAGCTGGCGGATCTCGTACAGGCTGTGGCTGCAGAAGAGGATCGTCTTGTTGCGCTTCTTCAGGTCGTAGATGCGGTCGATGCACTTCTTCTGAAAGGTGATGTCGCCGACCGCGAACACCTCGTCGAGGATCAGGACGTCCGGGTCGAGCGTCATCGCGACGCTGAAGCCGAGCCGCATCGCCATGCCCGACGAATAGGTGCGCAGGGGCTCGTCCAGGAAGTCGCCCAGCTCCGCGAAGTCCGCGATCTCTTCCTGCTTCCGGCGCATCTCCTCGCGCGTGTAGCCGAGCATGACGCCGTTCAAGACGATGTTGGCGCGCCCCGACATGTCGGGGTGGCAGCCCGCGCCGAGGTCGAGCAGGCTCGTCACCCGTCCCGCGGTGCGGAAACGCCCCTCCGTCGGCGCGGTCGTGCCCGACAGGATGCGCAGCAGCGTCGACTTCCCCGCGCCGTTCGCGCCGCAGATGCCGAGCCCCGCCCCGCGCCCGATCGCGAGGTCGACCCCGCGCAGCGCCCAGAACTCGTGGTGGCCGCGCACGGCCCCCAGCGTCGCCGTCTCGAGCACCCGCCGCGCCGGGCTGGTGTAGAGCCGGTAGAGCTTGCCGAGCCGCTGCGCTTCGACGCCGGGCGTCATGGCTCCATGGTACTTGCCGTTCCCGTTGAACCCGCGGCGGCCGCGCGCGATCCTCTCCCCCGTGTTCCGGCGACTCTTCGGCTCCGCACCGCTCGACCGCACGGCCTGCGTCGGGCTCGTCGCGGCCGCCCTGGCCGGGGTCGCCGGGGCGCTGCCGCGCGCCGGCGGCGAGCCCGACCCGTTCGCGCTGCTCGCGTGGCTCGTGCTGCTCGCGCCGGCGGCGGGCTTCGTCTGCGGGTCGTTCGGCGTGCGCCTCTACCCGTGGGGGCTCGCCGTTCCCGGCGTGTGGATGCTCGTGCTCGTGCAGGTCGACCTCGCGTCGGAGCGCGACATGGTCCAGCCCCTTTGGCCCGGGCTGCTCTGGACCGGGCTCTTCGCCGCCGGGCTCGGCGCCGGGACGCGGTTCCCCGGACGTCCCTGGGCCGGCGCGGGGCTCTTGCTCCTTCTCGCGCTCGCCGCCGCGGGCGTTGGCATCCAGGGCGGGCTCGCGCTTGGCGACGCCGCCTGGGCGCGCGAGCATCCGACGCTCGGCGCGTGGTTGCTGGAGGTCTCGCCCCTCGCCTGGGCCTTCGACGCGGCGGCCTGGGACTGGATCCACGCGAACCCCGTCGCGTACCGCTTGTCGGGCGTGGAATGGATTCCGCGCGAGCCCTGGAAAGGCAGGCTTGCGGGGCCCGCCGTGCTTGTGTTGGGATGCGCCGTCGCCGGGCTCGTATCCGCCCTCGCCCGCAAGCGCTAGACCATGGCCGTCCGCAAGTACTTCTGCACCTTCCCGCAGCATCTCATCAAGGAACCGATCATCAGCCACACGCTGAACGCGGAGTTCGGCGTGATCCCGAACATCCGCGCCGCGAGCATCAACGAGCAGATCGCGCTCATCGCCGTGGAGATCGAGGGACCGCTGGAGAAGATCGAGGAGTCGGTGGTCTTCCTGCGCGAGCGGGGCGTCACGGTCGAGGAGATCAAGGACGAGGACCCTCCGACGTCGCTTTAGCGCCCTCGCGCCGGGCCTTCTGGTCGCGGCCGCCTGCGCTTCGTTTCCCGACGTCTTCGAGGGCGAGCGCTGGCCGACCCCGGCCCGCGGCGTCGTCGTCGCGGAGCACCCGCTCGCCTCGGCGGTCGGCCGCGACGTGCTCGAGGCGGGGGGAAACGCGGTCGACGCCGCCGTCGCGACCGCCTTCGCCCTCGCGGTCGTCTACCCCGAGGCCGGCAACCTCGGCGGCGGAGGCTTCGCGATCTACGTGCCGCACGACCGCGAGGCCAAGGCGCTCGCGATCGACTTCCGCGAGACCGCGCCGGCCGGCCTGACCGCCGAGGCGTTCCTCGACGAGAACGGCGAGGTCGTGCCCGAGCGCTCGCGCTGGACGCACCTCGGGGTGGGGGTGCCGGGCTCGGTGGCGGGCCTGCACAAGCTGCACGCCCTCGGCGGCGGGCTGCTTCCGTGGGAAGACGTCGTCGAGCCGGCGATCCGGCTCGCGCGCGAGGGCTTCCGCGTCGACGGCTGGCTCGCGAAGCGGCTCCGCGACGAGAAGCTGCGCGCGCGCCTGGACCAGGGGATGAGCCGGGCGATCTTCTACCCCGACGGCGAGCCACTGCGCGGCGACGACCTCCTCGTGCAGGAGGAGCTCGCGCGGACGCTCGAGCGCATCGCCCTCGAGGGCCCGGCCGGCTTCTACACCGGCCCGACCGCCGACGCGGTCGCGGTCGAGATCCTGTCGCACGGCGGCGTGATGACCCTGAAGGACCTCGCCGGCTACGAGCCGGAGGAGCGCGAGCCGCTGCGCGGCTGGTTCCGCGGCAAGGAGATCATCACGATGCCGCCGCCCAGCTCCGGGGGGATCGTGCTGCTCCAGGTGCTCTCGATCCTCGACGGCTTCCCGCTCGACCAGGAGCGCGAGGCCACGGTCGCCGACCGCGCCGGCCGCGGGACGCCGGATCCGGTGGGGCTCTCCGGACGCGCCGTCCACTGGTGGATCGAGGCGATGCGCCGCGCGTATGCGGACCGCGCGGAGCACATGGGCGATCCGGACTTCTATCCGGTGCCGACCGACGAGCTCCTGGATCCGTCGTGGATCGCGCAGCGGCGGATCTCGATCGGGGAGCGGGCGAACACGGGGGTCGGTCCGATGCCGAGCGACGACGGGGATGCGGAGGACGGCAACACGACGCACCTCTCGGTGCTCGACGGCGAGGGGAACGCGGTCAGCCTGACGACGACGCTCAACGCGGCGTTCGGAACGGGGATCATGGTTCCGGGCGCGGGGTTCTTCCTGAACAACGAGCTCGACGACTTCGCGGTGCAGGCGGGTGCGCCGAACCTCTACGGGCTGGTCGGCGGCGACGCCAACGCGGTGGAGCCGCGCAAGCGCCCGCTGTCGTCGATGACCCCGACGGTGCTGCGCGACGGCGGGAACGTCGTGACGATGGTGGTCGGCGCGAGGGGTGGCCCGCGGATCATCTCGGCGGTCATCGAGGTCATCCTGCGCTGCGAGGTTTACGGGCAGAGCGTCGAGGATGCGGTGCGCGCTCCGCGGGTGCACCAGCAGTGGAAGCCGTCGTGGACGCGGATCGAAGCCGGCTGGGACGCGGTGTTGCTCCAGGACCTGCGCAACCGCGGCCAGGAGCTGCGAGAGCTCAAGGGCGGCGCGAGCGTCCAGGCGATCCGGCTGGACGAGCCGGGGGGAGAGCCGATGGGCTTCAGCGATCCGCGGTCGGGTGGAGCGGCGGCTCCGGTGGGGCGGGCCATGGCGACGCCGGCGGTTCCGGAGGGGTGACGGACCGCAGCGATGGGGGGGACGGTCTCGCCGGATCGCTGCGGTGCGGTCGGTGACGCTCTCGCCGCGGTCGAACAGGTGGAAGGGGCGGCGCTCGGCTCCGTTCGGGACGGAGGTGCGGGGGAGTTTGCCGGCGTCGTTTCTTCCCTCAGCGCCGCCCCGCGAGCGCCACTGCGCGAGCCCGCGGAAAAGTGGCCCGTCCTCGGGCCGCTTTGACGCGTGAGGACCGCGAGC
>JANQEJ010000172.1 GCA_028278425.1 Planctomycetota bacterium
GCAACGTGTGGGAGTGGTGCCAGGACGCTTGGTCGGGCAACTACGAGGAATCGCAAAGGGCTCATCCCGCGGCGTACGAGGTGAAGGAGACGTCGCCGTCGCGCGTGGTGCGCGGCGGCTCGTGGTGGCACAACGCGAGGTTCGCGCGGTCCGCGTACCGGCTCAGGAGGCACGCGTCCATCCGCTACACGAACCTCGGCTTCCGCTCCGCCAGGGCTCATCCCTGAGTCACTTCACCTCTTCACCTCCGGTGCGCGGCCTTGCCGCGCCCGCGCCCGAGAGGGCCGTGCGAAGCCGGCCCGGAAGGGCGCCCGCCGAGCGAAGCGAGGCCGACCACAAAATGGGCCCCCGGGGACCTTCGGCGCGTCGCCTACCAGCCCCCGGAGACCCGATCTCTTCGGCCGCGCCGCAAGCAAGCGGCCGGCGCGGCACCGGACACGGGTCTGGGCATCCCTGTGCACGGCGCGGTGGACCGCCCGATCCGAAGCCGGACGTCGCCCCCGCGTTCGGGCGTCGCGTTGCCTTGGCGGAGCGGAAGCCGAGGTTCGTGTTGCGGTTGGACGCGTGCCTCCTGTTCCGGTACGCGGACCGCGCGTTCCTCGCGTTGTTCCTCCACGAGCCGCCGCGCACCACGCGCGACGGCGCCGCTTGCGACCCGTGCCCGTTCTCAAGGCGGCGCGCGCGGCTCGTCGCCGGGGCCCTCGAACCAGCGGCGCCGCAGACCCAGCGTCCCGCCCTGCCGCAGGTGCTCGCACACCGAACGCACCGACGCCGCGAGCGCTTCCTCGTCGATCCGTCCCGCGCGGTACTCCTCGACCCTGCGGCGAAGCCGTCGTTTCGAACGCCGCACGTTCGCGTGGCGCAGGCGCGTCACGCCGCGGTGGAGGCGCCAACCCAGGAACGGCAGCCCCTGCCGCGCCGGGGCGACGATCGTCGCGCGCTCCTTCAGCCGCAGGTCAAGCTCTTCGGTCACGAAGGCGGCGAATGTTGCCCGGTGAGCGCGCAGGTCGGCCTTGCTCGCGCCGAAGAGGACGAAGTCGTCCATGTAGCGCACGTATCCGCCGACGCCCAACTCCTCGATCACGAAGTGATCCATCCGGTCGAGCACCAGGTTGGCGAGCCACTGGCTCGTCAGGCTCCCGATCGGCAGCCCGCGGTTACCCCGTCCGGCACGCACGATCCGTTCGGCGAGCAGGAGCACGCGGCGGTCCTTCACCGACCGCGCCAGCGTCGCGAGCACGACGTCGTGCGCCATCGACTCGAAGCAGCGCTCGACGTCCAGCTTCAGGAACCACTCGTGCCGCCGGAGGAGCTTCCGCGCGTAGCGCAAGGCCGCGTGCGCCCCCTTGCCCCGGCGGCAGGCGAAGCTCCCCGCCACCATCCGCCGGTCGAGCACCGGCTCCAGCGCGCCCATCAACGCGTGATGGACGACGCGGTCGCGGAACGGCGCGGCCGTGATCGTCCGAACCTTGGGGTCGCGGATCAAAAAGGACGAGGCGGGCCCGGGCCGCCAGGTGCCGGTGCGGAGCTCGCGCTGCAAGGCGAGGACCTCCGGCTCCACGTCGGCCAGGAAGCGCGCGACGGCGGCGACGCCGCGCTTGCCCTTCGCCGCCCGCCGCGCGGCGGCGAGCAGCGATTCGAAGGCGACCACCGACGGCCACAGGTTCCCGGCGCGCTTCACTCCGCCCGCTCTCCGATCGCGCGCCGCCAACCGTGGAGCATGCGCCCGGTCTCGTCGACCGAGCGCATCGCGCTCTCGAAGCCGCGCCGCGGCATGATGCCCGCACCGGCTGCGACGCGGAGGACGAGGCGCAGGCGCTCGAGGAGTAGGTTCGCCTCGCGCAGGAGCGCCGGCCTGCTGCGCGGCTCGTAGCGGGCGACGACCATGCGCTCGGCCACCTCGAGCGCGATCTCCTGCACGCGGTTCGCGAGCGGGAAGCGCGCCGAGCGGGGCCAGCGCGACGTGTGCGCGAAGAGCCACGTCGCCGTCTCCTCCCAGCGGGCGAGGACGAGGAGCTCGCGCGGCGCCTCGCGCGGCGGAGGGCGGCTCAAGGCGACGCCTCGCCTTCGGCGCTGGCCAGGACCTCCAGGAGCGCGGTCCCGTAGCGCTCGACCTTCCCGGTTCCGATCCCGGGCACGTTGCCGAGCGCGGTAGGATTGTCGGGCCGCCGGCGGATGACCTCGACCAGCTCGCGGTTGTTGAAGACGATGTACGGCGGCACGCCCTCCGCCCGCGCTCGCTCCGCGCGCCAGGCCCGGAGCGTCTGGAACAACGCGCGGCCGGGCTCGTCCAGGGTGGCGACGGGATCCTCGCGCTTTCGCGAACGCCTGCGAGCGGGTGCGCGCAGCGGGCCGTCGAGCCCCGCGGGCTCCGGCTCGTCGTTGTCACCTCCGTTCGAAAGGGCGGGCGACTGCCAGGTGACGACGCACAGCACGTGGGGGACGTCGTTGACGAGGAAGAAGTGCTCGCGGAAGGCGATGAGCTCAACGTGGCGCGTGAAGTCGTCGAGCGGCCGGCCGTCGAAGCCGCCGAGCGACTCCGAGTAGCGAAGGGTGAAGAGGCGAACGCGCATCGGTTCACCCGCTATCCCGCCCGCCGCCCTGCCTCCGTAATTAACCGCGAAATCTTCGTGCGAGAGGCCCGGCTCGTCGAGGCGTCGCCCGGCGCCGGCTTCGCACGGCGCCCGATGCCTGCGGTGAAGGGGTGAAGCCGATCAGGGATGAGCCCTGGCGGCGCGGAAGCCGAGGTCCTGGAAGCGGTAGTCCGGGGGCCTCCTGGAGCGGTACGCGGACCGCGCGAACTCGGCCACGATGAACCACGAGCCGCCGCGCACCACGCGCAACGGCGACGTCTCCTTCACCTCGTACGCCGCGGGATGAGCCCTTTGCGATTCCTCGTAGTTGCCCGACCAAGCGTCCTGGCACCACTCCCACACGTTGC
>JANQEJ010000194.1 GCA_028278425.1 Planctomycetota bacterium
GCGAGAACGAGCGCCCGGCGACCGCGGCCACCAGGCTGCGGCGCCAGTAGCCGGTGTAGTCGAAGTTCGCCGGACCGCCCTTGGGCAGCGAGTCGGCCAGGGAGAAGGACAGCGACATCAGCTTCACCGTCTTCATCCCGAGCACCATCGAGGCGTGCTTGAGGGTGGTGATCTCCTGGCCCAGGCTGAAGAGCGAGGAGTTCGACAGCTTGAGCATCTTGGCGGCGAGCGCCGGGTCCTGCTGCACCGCGTTGGCGAGGTCGTCGAGCGTGCTGTTCTCGTCCTCGCAAAGGCGCAGGACGTCGATGGCGACGCTGGGCAGGGAGGGGAGGTTCTCCGCCTGCGCGATCGCGGCGGGCAGAGGCCTCTCGAAGACAAGAGAGCTCATGGGCGGTACGTGCTCCGGTGGGTCGGGAAGGGGAACCGGAAGGATTGGCCCTAAGGATCGGCGCCCGGCGTGCCGATTCTTGATCGCCTCACGGCAAACCCGTCCCCCCAACGGGGGGAAAGGCGCGGGGACCGCGGTCCCGTACCCATAGACCGCGGATCCCCGCTGGAATCCCTTCGAACTTCAGCCGTCCGGTCGCGAAACGTTGGGCTTGGTTCGCAAGGGAAAGCTGCTCGGTAGACGGCCCCTACCGTCCGGGCAGCTCCGACTGCGAGGAGACCTCGCAGCGGTTCCTTCCATCCTCCTTTGCCTTCGAAAGGCAGCTCTCCGCGGCTCGGGTCAGGGACGCGCCGTCGCCGGGCTCTCGCGCCGTCTTCAGGCAGGCGCCACCGAAGCTCGCGGTGACCCTCAGTTCCTTGTCCTCGAAGACCGCGGCCGCCGCTTCGATGGCCCTGCGGATGCGGTCGGTGACCGTCTTGAGGTGAGACGGGGTCGTCGCGGGAAGCATGAGGGCGAACTCCTTCTCGCCGTAGCGCACGGCGAGGTCGCCCTTCCTCGTCAGGCGGGACACGACGTCGCCGACCTTGGCCAGCACGGCTTCGCCCGCCTTCGGTCCGCGGGTGTCGTGGATCGCCTTGAACCCGTCGACCTCGACCAGGACGACGCCGAGCGCCCGCTGGCGCTCCCCGGCGATGCGCGCCGCGATCTCCGCGGTGAGCGCTTCCTCGAAGGCGGCGCGGTTTCGCAGGCCGGTCAGCTCGTCGGTGTAGGCCTCGCCGCGGGGCGTTTCGTCGCGCGCCGCGCCGAGGCTGATCAGGACCATCTGCTCGCGCGCGTTCTCGACGATCTCCTGGTGCGCGAGGTCGTCGTCGAGCTTCACGTCGAGCATCTTCGCGGTTTCGCGGATACCGCCTTCCAGCCCGATCAGGAACGCGTCGATCTCCGCTTCCGAGAGCTGGAAGCGGTCCTTGCCGAGCTCGTAGAGCTTGCGGAACTCCTTGCCCTTCTCCTCGTCGCAGAGGATGTTGACCATCAGCGCGGTCATCGCCATCAGGAAGGTGAGCTTCCTCACCTCCGGGCCGACGTTGCTCGGGAGCTCCTGCGGCCGGTCCATGTAGGCGACCGGGAGCGCGATCGTCTCCGGGAGGCTCCACTCGTCGAGCAGCGTCGCGACGACGTGCCCGCTGTGGAAGCCGAGGACCTTCTGCTCGAGCGCGATCGTCGGCCAGCGACCGGCGGCGCGGTCCAGCACGCCGGCGTAGAGGTCGCTCATGCACTGCGAGGCCACGAGCTGGCCGAGGCGCGACAGGAGTCCGCAGAGGAACGCCTCGTCGCCGCTCTTGTTGCCGACGAGCCGCGCGAACGCCCGGCCGGCCACCGCGGCGACGAGGCTGCGGCGCCAAAAAGCCTGGAAGTCGAACGCTCCCTTCCCGGAGGTCGGGAGGGTCGACGCGAGGCAGAAGCTCAGGGACATGAGCTTCACCGTCTTCATCCCCAGCACCATCGTCGCGCGCTGGAGGGTGGTGACCTCCTGCCCCGCGTTGAACAGGGAGGAGTTGGCGAGCTTGAGGAGGCGGGCGGCCAGAGCCGGGTCGCTCTGGATCACCTTCGCGAGCTCGTCCAGCGTGGCATCCTCGTCCTGCGACAGCCGCAGGACTTCGACCGCTACCGTGGGAAGACTGGGGAGGTCTTCCGCCTGCGCGAGCGCAGCGGTCAGCTCCTTCTCAAGGGCCTGGTCGGGCATCGGGTGCGGTGGGCGGGTCGGTTTCCGGTTCGCGGGGCGGCCGGCTCTCCTCGGGGCGGCCGTTCCGTCGCGGCAGGATCTCGATCGTCCACATACTTCCCGGGCTTGAGACCCGACTCGTGGATTTGGCCGCGGCGGGGGGGAAGCCCTCAAGGGCGGTCCGGCGGCGGGCCAACCCTGTTTTTCGGCCCGTGGAGGTCCTCCCGGACTCCCGGGGCGCCGCGGCCTCCCGCCCCGCCCGGACGGCCGGTATCCTCTTCCGCCCTTCCGGGTAACAGGTGCGCCTGCCGATGCTCCACCGCCTCCTCTTCCTGCCGCTCCTCGCCGCCGCGGCCACGGC
This sequence comes from Planctomycetota bacterium, assembly GCA_028278425.1. Lineage (GTDB taxonomy): Bacteria > Planctomycetota > UBA1135 > UBA1135 > JANQEJ01. The sequence goes on from JANQEJ010000194.1 coordinate 2,473, forward strand.
CCAGCTCGACGTCCCCGAGGGGGGCGCCCGCAAGAAGGCCGATCCGCCGACCGGGGGGATCGACCTGCCTTCCCGCGGCGGGAAGAACGCCGGCACGGGACTCGACCCCGGCACCCTGCCGCCACCGCAGGAGACCCCGCCGCCGGCTCCCGCCGCCGGCCCGATCCAACCGGAGGCCGCCGCGGCCGCCGGCGCGGTGCTCGACGAGCTGCGCGAGCTGGAGAACCCGGACGACCCGCGCGCCTTCCGCGCGGCGGACACGCTCCTCGGTCTGGGGGACGCGGGGCTCTCCGCGGCGCGCGCGGCGCTCTTCAGCGAGGACGGCGCGGCCGTCGTCGTCGGCGGGCGCGTGCTGCTCGTCGCGGGCAGTGAGGCGGACAAGAACCGCGTCGTCGAGCGCCTGCGCGGCAAGCTGCCGCTGCGCGCCGTCAACCCGTTGCTCAACGCGCTGAGCGAGCGCGACCCGACGCGCGCGTCGCCGGCGTTTCTGATCGAGCTCCTCGATCACCCGCAGGGCGCGACCCGCGGTGCCGTGCAGCGCCTGCTCGCGCCCCGGGTGGACGCGTCGATGCTGCCGCTCCTGACGGCGCGGCTGCGCTCGTCGCGCAGCGACACGCGGCTGCGCGCGCTCGAGCTGATCGCGACGTCGAGCGACCCGACGGTGATGAACGTCCTCGTCGACCGCCTCGGCGACCCGACGGCGAAGGTGGCGTGGCGCGCCGCGCAGCTCCTCGCGCGGATGGAGGGGGACGAGGTCGAGTCCGTGCTGCTCGCGAACGCCTTCCCCGGGGCGCCGCTGGACCGCAAGCACTCGTACGCGCTGCTCGCCCTGATCGAGCGCGAGGACCGGACCGCCGGCGCGTTGATCGGCGACGAGCGCATCGAGGAGCTCCGCGTCCGGATGGCGAGCACGAATCCCCTGATCGCCGGCTCCTCGGCGGCGGCGCTCGCCGGCGTCGGCTTCCGGAGCGCGGGCTCGCGCGGGATGACCTGGCTCGACCGCGAGGTTCCGCACGAGCTGGTCCGCCACGTGTCGGGGGAGCTCTTCCACACCGACTTCAGCGCGCTGCAGGAGCCGACGCTCCGGAGGCTCGCCCTGATCAGCGGCCAGTCCTTCGGGAACGACGGCGCCGCGTGGCAGAGCTGGTGGGTCGCGTCGTTCGAGGGCTTCCACGCGCACCGCGCGGTGATCGACGTCCGGCCGGAGGAGGTCGGCACGCTGGAGGTGACCTACAAGACCGGCCCGCCGCGCCACGAGGTGCTGCGGTTCAGCGGCCCCGAGCCGCGCCGGGTCTCGACCGCGGAGCCGCAGCTCGGCCGCCGGATCTTCCTGAGCCGGGCGGCCTGCTCCGACCTGATCGCGCGCCTCGAGGAGGAGGGCGTCTTCGGCGCCGGCCGCCTGCCGGGCTCGCGCATCGGCGTCGAGGGGTTCGCCCGCGAGCTCGAGGTCCGGGTCGGCGACCAGGGCAAGCGCTTCCGGCTGCCGCCCGAGGCGGATCCGCTCCCGACGGCGGCCGACGACGTCTGGTTCCAGCGGGTCACGACGCTCCTCGACGGGCTCGACGACCGCAACCGCTGGCAGCGCTACGCGGCGCCTCATCAACACGCGACGCCGCGCGACTTCTGGTTGGCCGAGCACGCCTGGTGGGAGCTCGAGCACACCGAGGCCGAGCGGCAGGCCCGCCTGAAGGCGCTCGTGATGGCGCATCTCGCGGGCGTGCGCACGTTCGACCGCGGCCCCGGGATCGGCGAGCTCGAGCGGCTCGCCGCGGAGGCCGCGCTCGGAGCCGAGGACTTCCGCGGCGTGATCGCGCTGCTGAACGACGAGAGCTACTACAGCGAGCGCGTGCGCCGTCTGATCGCCCTGGCCGTGCGCGCCGCGTCCGACGCCGGGCCCGAACACCCGGTCGGCGAGGGGGCGCGGCTGCTCCCCGCCGAGCTGGCCCAGGACCTCGTCGACGTGATCACGGGACGCTTCGGCGACGAGGCGGCGGAGCGGCTGACCGAGGTGTTCGAGGCCTCGGATCCGGAGCTCATCCGGCGCGCGGCCACGGACGAGCGACCCGTCCTCCGCATCGTCGCCGCGGCCACCCTTGCGAATAGCCCGACCCCCGAGGACGTCGAGCTTCTGAAGGGGCTCCTGAACGACCCCGACGAGGCGGTCGAGGCGGCGGCCGTGCTCGCCTTCGCCGAGAACGACCTCCACGACGCCGACACCGAGGTCTTCTTCCGCGCGCGGATCGCCTCGCCGCGGGTGCGCACCGCCGCCCTGCGCGCGGTCGGCATCCTCGGCGGCGAGGGCGCGGTCGACGTGCTCGTCGCGGGCCTGGCGGACTCGAACCAGATGATCCAGGTGGCGGCGGCCGAGGGGCTCGCCGATCTCGCCGACCCCGGCTCCGCGGCCCTCTTCGTGTCGATGCTCGCGCGCGGGAAGGACTCGGTCTACTTCGAGCCGGCCCGGCGCGGTCTCCTCGCCCTCGGCGAGGCGGCCTGGGAGGAGCTCCTGCGGGCCAGCACGTCGGCCGCCGAGGAGACGCAGCGCGAGGCGGCGTTGCTCCTCGCCGAGCAGGGGGTGCCCGACATCGCCTCGACGCTGATCTCGATCCTCTCGTCCAACCCGGGCGACGGGCGCGTCGGGGCCGAGCTCGCGATCCTGACCGCGGTCGACTTCCGCGAGGACGCGGACCCGGCGCTCGCCTGGTGGAACTGGTGGGACACCGTGGTACACGACGACGCGCTCGCCTGGTTCCGCGCCGCCTGCGAGCGTCGCGGGCTCGCCACGCCGAGCGCCGAAGACCTCTCCGGCGAGGGCACGATGAACGCGGCCTTGTTCCTGGTCGACGTGATGGGCCGGAACGAGAGCTACCTGGTCGAGCGCGCCCGGCGCGAGCTCTCGCGCCTCCTCGGACACGACCTCGGGAAGCTCCCCGCGCGCGGATCGATGCGCGACGCCTGGCGCGACGAGCTGCGCGACCGAATCCGCAATAGAAAGTGGGACGCGGGCGAGCGATAATCGGCTCGCGATGACCCGGAGGAGAGCCTGGATGCACTGGGGCCTGCGCCTCTTCCTTCTCCTCGGCGTGGGCGCCGGAATCTGGCTCCTCGCGACGAATCAGTGGCGCGGCGTGGTCCAGGCCGCGAAGGAATACCCCGCCATGCGGCGGGTGGAGTCGCACAAGGAGGTGATCCTCGAGGCCTCGCGCGAGTCGCGCGTCGACCCGTACCTCCTGGCGGGGATCATGTTCGCCGAGTCGAGCGGGCGCGTCTCGGTGAAGTCGAAGGTCGGCGCCTGCGGGCTGTTCCAGCTTCGCCTTCCGACCGCCCGCGAGCGTGCGCGGGTGCTCGGGCTCGCGGAGCCGGACGAGGACGACCTCCTGACCGACGCGCTGCTCAACGCGCGGCTCGGCGCGGACTACTTCGCCTGGCTGCTCGACCGCAACGGGAACGACGTCGAGCGCGCGTTGATCGCGTACAACACCGGGCCGACGCGGCTGGCGCGATGGGCGAAGGAGGCCGGCGGCTACGAGGAGTGGCTGCGCGAGCGCCGGGACGCGGGGAACTCCGACGTGCTCGCGTACGCCGACAAGGTGCAGCGCTTCCGCGAGCGCTTCCGCGAGCGCGGGCTGTTCGTCGAGGAGCGCGGTGGCGACGAGGATTAGCGTGCGGCTTCTCCTGAGCCTCTTCGTCGCGCTCTTCGCCGGGACCGCGGCCTTCGCCCAAGAGGGCGATCCCGAGGAGGTGAAGTACCGCTGGACGAGCCCGCGGGACACGATGCGCGCGTTCCTCGACGGGATGGTGGAGTACAACGCCCACGGCCAGGAGCGCTACCGCGACCAGGCCCTGAGCGCACTGGACTTCGAGGGGGAGGACGCCGCGCGGTACGCCGCGATGCTCTACGACGCCTTCAACCGCGTCGAGTACGTGCGCTACGAGGAGCTTCCCGGGCGAGGGGCTCCCGAGATCGCGGACGGCACCTACCGGCGCGTCTTCGGACCGCCGCCGAGCGACGACAGCGCGCGCATCGAGGTGGAGTTCGTCCGCGGCGCCGACGGGGTGTGGCGCATCTCGTCGGAGACCGTCCTGCGGATCGAGAGCGTCTGGGAGCGCGTCCGCGACCTGCCCGTGCTCGAGGAGCTGCCCTTCCTCTCGCGCATTCACTACCGGATCCGCGGCGCCCTGCCGGCTTCGCTCACCGGCCGCGCGTTCGTGCTCGAGAACTGGCAGTGGCTCGGGCTCGTCGTCCTCGCCTTCCTGGCCGTCCTCGTCGATCGGCTCGTGCGCGCCATCACGGCCGTGGTGCTGCGCCGGCTCGCGAAGGGGGAGCACCTCATCCTCGAGGACGAGTCGATCGAAGGCTTCGGCAAGCCGATGGGGTGGCTCTTCGCCGCGCTCGTCTTCGGGTTCTTCCTGCCGGCGCTCGACCTCGAGCCGCAGATCCTGAGCCCGATCGACATCGCCGCCGGCTTCGTGGCGACGGTCGCGGGCGTGTGGGCCGCCTACCGCCTGGTCGACGTCTTCTGCGGGGCCCTGGCGGAGAGGGCGTCCCACACCGACAACAAGTTCGACGACGTCCTGGTCCCGCTGATCCGGCGCACGCTGAAGATCGTCGTCGCGATCGTCGGCGCGGTGTACCTCGCCTCGAAGTGGACCGACGACCTCTGGGGCGTCGTGGCGGGGCTGGGCGTGGGATCGATCGCCGTGGCCTTCGCGGGCCGCGACACGATCGAGAACTTGTTCGGGACCTTCACCGTGCTCCTCGACAAGCCCTTCGAGCTCGACGACTGGATCGTCGTCGGCTCCAACGAGGGCACGGTCGAGGACGTAGGGTTCCGCAGCACGCGGATCCGCACCTTCTACAACTCGATCATCACCGTCCCCAACCGCACCTTCATCACAGGCGACGTGGACAACATGGGGAAGCGGCGGTACCGGCGCATCAAGACGATGCTCGCCCTGACCTACGACACGCCGCCCGAGAAGGTCGAGGCGTTCTGCGCGGGCGTCAGGCGGATCATCGCGACGCACCCGTACACGCGGAAGGACTACTACCACGTCTACTTCAACGAGTTCGGCGACAGCGCGCTGAACGTCTTGCTCTACGCGTTTCTCGAGTGCCCGGATTGGGCGACGGAGCTGCGCGAGAAGCACCGGCTGTTCGCCGACATCCTGCGGCTCGCCGAGGGGCTCAACGTCGGCTTCGCCTTCCCCACGCAGACGCTCCACATGGCGAAACCGGAGGATCTGGAACATCCCGACCGGCCCGCCAGCGATCCCGACGGCGAGCGCGTCGGCCGCGAGATGGCCGATGCGATCGTGGAGAAGACCCTGGCGCCGTACGGTGGCCGCGGGGCCGTTCCCCCTCCGGCGGAGGTCCTGGCGGACGGACGCGTGAGCCGCGGATCGGAAGAAGAAGCGGGCGAGTAGCGGAGCAATCGCTACCATGCGGACCGCGCTGCCAGAGCGCGCCCAGGAGGACTCCGACCAGGTTCGCTCGCCATGGTGAAACACTTCCTCGCCATCTCGGTCGCCATCTTCGTCGTCGTCGGAGTCTTGGCCTTCGTCTGGCCCTGGGTGCTCTGGAGCCTCGTCGTCCTCGTGCCACTGTTTCTCCTCGGCATTCGCGACGTCGTGCAGACGAGGCGCGCCGTGCTGCGCAACTTCCCGGTGCTCGGTCACTTCCGTTACCTGCTGGAGATGATCCGTCCCGAGATCAACCAGTACTTCATCGAGTCGAACACCGACGGCACGCCGTACAACCGCGAGCTCCGCTCGGTCGCCTACCAGCGCGCCAAGATGGCGAACGAGACGCTGCCCTTCGGCACGCAGCGCGACGTCTACGCGGAGGGCTACGAGTGGATCAACCACTCGTTCGCCGCCAAGCACCCGCACGGCGAGCCGCCGCGCGTCCGGATCGGCGGGGGCAACTGCGCGCAGCCGTACGACTCCTCGCTCCTGAACGTCTCGGCGATGAGCTTCGGCTCGCTCTCCAAGCAGGCCGTGCTCTCGCTCAACGGCGGCGCGAAGATCGGCGGCTTCTACCACAACACCGGCGAGGGCTCGATCAGCCCGTACCACCTCGAGCCGGGCGGGGACCTCTGCTGGCAGATCGGGACGGGCTACTTCGGCTGCCGGAACCAGGACGGAACGTTCAACCGCGAGAGCTTCGCCGAGCGCGCGAAGCAGCCGAACGTCAAGCTGATCGAGATCAAGCTCTCCCAGGGCGCCAAGCCCGGGCACGGCGGCATCCTGCCGGCGGCGAAGATCACGCCGGAGATCGCCAAGATCCGCGACGTGCCGATGGGCCAGGACGTCAACTCCCCCCCGGCGCACAAGGCCTTCACGACGCCGGTGGAGATGCTCGAGTTCATCGGCGAGCTGCGCGAGCTCTCCGGCGGCAAGCCCGTCGGGATCAAGCTCTGCCTGGGCAGCCCGTCGGAGTTCCTGGGGCTCTGCATGGCGATGCACGACACCCAGATGGTCCCGGACTTCATCACCGTGGACGGCGGGGAGGGCGGCACCGGCGCGGCGCCGCTCGAGTTCTCCAACTCGATCGGGGCGCCGCTGACCGAGGGCCTGGTCCTGATCCACAACTCGCTCGTCGGGTTCAACCTGCGCGACAAGATCAAGATCGTCGCGTCGGGCAAGATCGTGACCGGTTTCGACATGGCCAAGCGGATCGCCGCGGGAGCCGATCTGTGCAACTCCGCGCGCGGGTTCATGTTCGCCCTCGGCTGCATCCAGGCGCGGCGGTGCAACCACAACGACTGCCCGGTCGGCGTCGCCACGCAAGACAACGGCCTGGCCCGCGGGCTCGTGGTCAGCGACAAGACCCAGCGGGTGGCCAACTTCCACAAGAAGACCGTCAGTGCCTTCATGGAGCTCCTGGGCGCGGCCGGGATCGAGGATCCCGAAGAGCTCGGCCCGTGGCACATCCACCGCCGGATCTCGCAGACGGAGGTTCGCTGCTACGCGCAGATCTACAAGTTCCTGCAGCCCGGTGCGCTTCTCGGAGAAGACGTGCCGCCGATCTACGAAGCCTGGATGCGGATGGCGACTCCGGAGTCGTTCACGATGAGGCAGGCCTACGCGCCGCACTCGTGAGCGTCGAGCTCGACCCGCTGGAGGCCCGCGTCCTGGGCGTCTTGATCGAGAAGGCGATGACGACGCCGGACCAGTACCCGTTGTCGCTCAACGCGCTGATCGCCGGCTGCAACCAGAAGTCGAACCGCCACCCGGTGATGAGCGTGACCGAGCCCGAGGCGCGCCTCTCGATCGACGGGCTGCGTCAGAAGCACCTCGCCGGAGCGACGAACCCCGCGGGCGGCCGGGTCGAACGCTACCACCACACCGCCGCCGAGGTGCTCGGGCTGCACAAGCCGGGGCTCGCCATCCTGACCGAGCTCTTGTTGCGCGGCCCGCAATCGCGCGGCGAGCTGCGCGGCCGCGCGAGCCGCATGGCGCCGATCGAGTCGCTGGACGCGCTCGGCGAGCTCCTCGCGACGTTGAAGGAGAAGGGGTACGTCGAGGAGCACCCTCCCGCGCCCGGCTCGCGCGCTCCGCGCATCGCCGAGCTCTTGAGCCCCGACTCCCATCCGGCCGGCGCGGCGTCCGCGCCTGCGAGCGCTCCTTCGCCGCCGCCTCCGCCGAGCGGGGGCGGCGACCGCGTGCGCGAGCTCGAGCTTCAGGTCGCCGTGCTGCAGCGCCAGCTCAAGACGCTCGCGGAGAAGCTGGGGGAAACGCTCGACGAATGATTCCGAGGTAGGCTTTCGGTTGGCAGTCTTTTCCGCATGAAGACGACGCTTCTGCTCGCCTCTCTGTTCCTGGCTCCGTCCGCGCAGGCGCAGGAGGAACCCGACATCCGCGTGGCCGCCTTCTTCCGGGCGACGCCCACGGGCAAGGAACACCGCGACGGCATCCGCGACGCCTGTGCAGCGCTGCGCGCCGGCGAACGGATCCACCTCGTCGAGGTCTCCTACGTCGACGAGCGCGAGGGCGACGACCTGCTCGAGCTGATGATCCTCGGACTCTACGACGCGGACCCGACGACCGAGGTGGTCGAGAAGGTGGATCTGATCCTCGGCCCCACCGACAGCGGCGTCTTCCTGCGCGGCAAGGCGCGGCAGGACGAGTGGGCGAAGTCGGATTCTCCACCCGTACCGGTCATCTCCTCGCTCGTCGTCGCCGAGGAGCCGAACGAGCCCGAGGACTGGTTTCTGCGCACCAACGTGGACGTCGTCAAGCGCACCGGGGCGATCTACGACCACCTGAACAAGCGGTGGGTGACCTCGATCGCGGTCGTCTACTCGAACACCGAGTTCGGCCGGATCGCCGAGGAGGCGTTTCGCGACAACTTCTCGCCGCTGCAGGAGAGTCTCTACCGGGCGTTCGCCTTCGAGCCCGGCCGGATGCGCCGCCAGATGGGAGACGTGCTCGACGTCCGCGCCGAAGCCGTCGGCATCTTCGGTTCGCGCGAGGACGTGGTCTCCGGCTACCGCGAGCTCTTCTCGCAGAACGACAGCATCGTCAAGTACCGCCCGATCCTCTTCACCGCGATCGACATCCGGAGCCTGTACGAGGACGTGGACGACTTCCACTACGTGTCGGTGATCCGGCCCGAGTCGGACGAGGGGATGCCGGCCGTGGAGGTGGCGGACAACGTGCACGGGCTGAGCTACGACACCACGAAGCTGGTGCTCCGCGTCATCGGTCAAGAGCCCTGGAACCCGGAGGAGTTCCGCACCAACTTCACCGCCAACGTGCTCGGCGGGCTGCTCGACGACGCGCGCGGCGAGCGTACCGGCATGCGCTTCGCCGGCTGGCAGAACGACGCGAAGGTGTACGTGTATCACATGGAGGAAGGCGCGGTCACGCACGTGGCGGCCACCGACGTGGGGCTCGTCGACAAGCTCCGGCACAAGGTGGCGATGATCTTCCGCCGCTACGGGCTCTGGCCGGCGGCCGTGCTCATCGCGATGCTCTTGACCGTCATCGCGTCGTCGCTGAACGACTTCCGCCGGTGGTATGGAGGGAGCACGCTCGAGGTGATGCGCTCGCGACACCTCCTGGGCGTGGTCCTGCTCCAGGGCGGCATCGCGAGCATCCTCTACGTCTACCTGTGCGAGACGGGCACGCTGCGCTACGACGGCCTCCTGCCCGCGGTTCTCGTCGCGCTGTCGCCATCGCCGATCCTGCGGACGACGCTCGTTCGGATCGGCGGGCGCCCGATCGGCTTCTCCGACGTGTACGACCGCGCTTTGAAGAGCCTGACCCGCGGCTACATCGTGTCGCGCTACAAGAGGGTCGACGTCAACATCCGCTTCGTCGCGTACTACAACTCGTACGAGGGGCTGCGCCGCCGGGTGGACCAGCTCTTCCGCAAGCTGCCGAACACCGACGAGGTCAGCCGGCTCCAGGCCGATTTCGAGGCGAAGGTCGCGAACACGAAGGACAAGTTCCAGCAGCGGCTCGCCTGCGCCGAGATCCTGGTCCAGCTCCGGACGTGGCAGGAGCTCAAGGACATGGGGCTGGTCCGCAGGGACGTCCCGCTGAACCCCCCGGATCCGCAGAGCTTCATCAACCGCGCGGTCAACCACTGCCTGAAGCGGCACCTGAAGGACAAGATCCAGAAGACGATCCGGCGCGAGCTCCAGGGTTACGGCAGCGTGGTCGTGCAGCACTACAAAAACAAGCTCCGCGACGCGGGGACGGATCCGCGCGACGAGCTCTACGCGATGCTGCAGTTCCTGGCGCTGCGCTTCGGCTACGGTCAGGACGAGCTGATCGCCGTGGGGTTCCTGCCGCCGGACCCGGAGCGCCCGGACGCGATCCACAACCCCAAGGGACACGTCGCGCGCGCGGTGGAACACTGCATGAGCACGGGGCTCGCCGCCGACGAGATCGTGGAGACCGAGCTGAAGAGCTCTCCCGACAGCGCCCGCAAGAAGCTCCGGGAAGACGTCGCCGCCGCGGCCACCCAGGCCGATCAGCTCAAGGCTGTGTTCACGTACCTCGTCACGCGCCGCGCCTACGACGAGGCGAAGTTGGTGACGCAGGGTTACCTGCCGGACGACGAAGATCTGGCGCCGCTGGACTTCGAGGCCGAGGCGGGGACCGGGGCCGAGACGACGGCGACCGCGGAACGGACCGCGGAAGACACCGCCGCGCCGGCTGAGGACGAAGAACCGCAGCCCGGCCCGGCCGCGGACGACAAAGCGATCAACCCTCCCAAACCCTCGGGGGCGAAGACGAAGCCGAAGGACGTGTCGCCGTCCTAGAGGCTCCTAGGGTGCCAGCTCCACCCTCACGCGCCGCTCCCAGCCCTCGCGGAAGTGCAGCCCTTCCGTGTCGACGTCGAGCCACGAGGTGTACGTGCTGTCGGGGGCGAGGCGCAATCCGAAGGGCGCGATGAGGTCGAGCCAGCCGCTGGAGTAGTCGCCCGTCTCCGGATCGACCACGGTGACGACGACGCGCGGCGCCCTGAGGGTGCGGCCGGAGGTGTTCTCGAAGGTGAAGAGCGTGTGCAGGAAGGCCTTCTCCGGCGTTCCCATCAGCTCGAAGTCCCGCAAGACGAGCGTGCCGACGCCGGGAAACTCCAGCCGTTGCGGCAGCGGCGTGTTCTCCTCGACGAAGGCCTTCTGCGCGTCGTGCGCTTCGACCGCGGCGGCGTGCCGCTCGGCGTAGGCGCGCAACATCGCCCGGTCCCGCTCCGCGTCCGTCGCAACGCAGCCGCAGAGCAGGACCGCCAGGGGCGCGAGCCCGATCCTCAGTGCCTGCCACACGCTCCCGATTCTAGCGCGCCGCTTCGAGCCTGGGCACCCGATCTCGACCAGCGATCTACGCCGAAGGCGAAGCTTGGGCCCAACCTGCGGAAAGTACGATAGAGGGGGTATGGTCGAGGTCGAGGCCCCCCAGGTCGAACGCATCCGCGTCGACGGCGACGTGGAGCGCGTGGCGGAGATCCTGAAGGGGGCGAAGGGGCCGGTCGTCTTCGAGGAGGCCGACACCGAGGCCTTCCGGCGCGTTCACTCGAAGTGGACCGACGAGTACCTGTGCGAGGCGCTCGGGGACAACCCGTTCACGGTCCGCTACTACCGCGGCGGCGAGTTCCGCCTCGACGGCATGTGGGCGGAGCAGATCGCCGAGCTGTCGATGCGCGAGCTCCTCGAGCGCTTCGAGACGCAGGAAGTGGCGGAGTACTACGGCGTGCTCCACAAGAAGGTCGACGACTTTGCCAAGCCGCTCTTCGACGACCTCGCGCGGCTCAGGGACGAGATCGCGACGTTCGCCGGATCCCCCGGCGACCCGCCCCACGCGATCTGGATCGGCGGCCCGAACAACGTGACGCCGCTGCACTACGATCCGGTCTTCCGGCTTCACTGCGTGCTGCGGGGCACGAAGGACTTCACGCTCTATCCGGCCGACCTGCGCCACCTGCGCGCGCTCGAGGCCGGCTCGTTCGTCTCGCGCCGTCGGCGCCACAGCCGCTACGGCACGGGGCCGCTCGTCGCGGAGAGGTTCCCGAAGCTGCGCAACTCCCGCCCGGTCCACACGCGTCTGGGCCCGGGGGACGTCCTCTACATCCCCCTTTGCTGGTGGCACCTCGTGTCGATCCCCGAGGAGCTGACGATCTCCTTCACCGTGCGCTGGTTCCCGCAGGACTTCCAGCCGCTCTGGGCGCTCTGGCGCTGCAAGATCGGCACGCGGTTCTTCGCGGCGGACAACGACTGAGATCGAGCCGGGCCGGCGGAGTTACCGCGACTGCTGTTCCAGGTCGAGCCCCGGCACCCAGTCGGCCAGGAGCCGGTCCGCCACGAGCTGGGCCTTGTAGAAGTTGCCCTGGCTCGACAGGTGCATCATGTCCAGGAACTCGCCCTCGACCAGCTCCGGGTTCTCCGCGAAGACCGCCGCGGCGTCGACCAGCATCCAATCGTGCTCTTCGGCGAGCTCGCGGAGGATGCGGTCGTTCTCGGCGGCGCCGTAGCGGAGGATCGTCGACTGATCCGGGGCGGGGGAGAGCGGCATGGTCATGAGCGCCACGTCCGCTCCGAGCCCCGCGGCGCTCTCTCCCACCGATGCCACGTTGCGGCGGAAGGGGGCGGCGGTCGCGGCGTCGAGGCGGTTCTCGTGAACGAGAGGGTCGAGCTCGAAAGCCCTGTTCGTCGTGACGTGGAGCACGTTGGGGCGCTTCGCGCGCGTCTGCGTCCAGGCGTAGAGGTCGCTCCAGCGGACCAGAAGGCGCTTCCACGCGGAGAACTCCGGGGTGCGCAGCGGCTGGCGCCAGTGGGTGTAGTCGCCGCGGAAGTCGCGGGCACGGCGCGCGTGCACGTCGTTGACCGCCAGGTGCAGGATCACGAGATCGGGGGCGAAGTCCTGCAGCGACAGGAACCAGGCGACCAGAACCTCCGCCGACGTCCACCCGGAGATGCCGGCGTTGAGGACTTCGAAATCCCGCCCGGTGTGCTTCTCCAGGATCTGCTCGAGCAGGAAGGGATATCTACCCTCGGTCGTGGATCCGCCGAGGCAGAGGATGCGCGGCACGCCCGGCTCTCGCGCGACGACCCACTCCTCATCCGCGAAGCCCAGGGAGTTGATCCCGGGCATGTCGGTCGGCCGGCGGTACACGGTGTAGGCGGTCGACGCGAACTCCGAGATGCGGCCCTCGCAAACGTAGTCCCGCACCCCGCGGAGCTCGCCCCGGTCCACCCCGAGAGCCGGCCCGAGGAGGCGAAAGCCGAGCTCGCACGCGAGGACCGCGACGACCGCGGCGACCAGCGCGATCAGGAGCTTGCGCCGGATCCGCGGGAATCGGGCGGGCCGCCTCGGGGGTGCGGCGGCGCGGCGAGCTTCGAGGGACGGCGTGATCACGCGGGCTGCGGCTTCAACGGAGACTCGATCGTCGCGGCCGTTGGACGGGCGGGCGCGTGAGCACTAAGGGATTCTGCGGCGGGGGCATGGCGCATCCTCCGTGGGGTTTCCGGCAGGGTGGATCCAATCATTCTAGGCGGGGTGCGGAGGGCGAGGAACCCGCCGCGCGGGCCGATTGGCGGGCGGCGACGCGCGCGACTACCGAAACCCGGGCGCATGCACTACCTGAACTCAGGGACTCCGCGATCCGGGTCAGCCCGAGCCGCGCCGAAGGGCGCGGGACTTCCCTCGCGACGCCGCGCTCGACACGGCGGAAAGCTCTTCCGACTCAGCGAACTTCCAGGAGCGGCGTGAAGTAGCGGTAGTAGACCTCGAGCGTCAGCACGCACATCGCCGTCGTATAGCTCCGGTCGCGCCGGTCGTCGCCGGCGTAGTCGGCGTAGACCGAGATCGGCTCCCACGAGCCGTCCGCCTCCTGTCCGTCGAGGAGCACGTCCTTCATCCGCGCGTTCCAGCGGTTCCACTTCGAGCCGCCCGCGCGGAACATCGCGAGCGTGCCGTAGTACCAGAAGTAGAGGTTGCCCTGCGCGCGGAAGATGAAGTCGTCGTCGCTGGTGTGGCGGTAGCTCCGCGGCGTGCGCTCGAGCACGAAGGCCACCGGGCCCGACACCGACTCGTCGTTCAGGTCGACGCCCATGAGCGACAGCGCGAAGAGCCCGGCCGGCGTCGAGGCGGGAAGGATCGGGTAGTACGAGCTCAGCCGGCCCGGGTCGTGGCAGTACCGGATCGCGCCGCGCTCCTCGTCCCAGGCGTTGGCGATGAACTCGCGCGCGGCGGTGAAGGTCTCGTCGGGCACGGAAAGGCCGCCGATGCGGGCGGACTCCAACGCCATCACCTGCCAGGCCGTGACCGACACGCGCGGCCAGCGGTCGTTGTTCCAGACGCGGCCGTCGGGATAGTAGTAGCCCCAGCCGCCGTGCAGGCGGCTGTCACTGCGGCGGTCCTGGTTCTTGAGGACGTGGGCGACCGCTCGCTCGAGCGGCGCGCGCAGCTCCTCGTCCTCGGTGATGGCGTAGCACTCGGCGAGCGCGTAGGTCGCGATCGCGTGGCTGTAGGACGACGAGTAGCCGAAGTGCCCCGACTCCCCGTCCTGGATCGCGAGCAGGAGCTCGATCGCGTCGATCACGACCTGCGAGTACTCGGTCTCCGAGTCCTGCGTGTGTCCGGCGCCGAGGAAGGCGAGCAGCGCCAGGCCGGTCTTGCCGACGAGCACGTGGTGGTACTTGTCGTGACGGTCCGCGGGACTGCCCCAGAAGCCGTCCTCGTGCTGGATCGAGGCGAGGTACTCGAGCCCCGCCGCGACCGCCGCTTCGGTCTCCTCGCCGCCGCCGTAGATCTCGAGCGCCTTCTCCTTCTCCTCGCCGAAGCGGTTGCGGTAGGGGGTGTGCGTCAGCCGCTCGGGAATGTCGTCCGCCGGCGCCGCCGGCGGGGCGGCCGCGGCGACGACGCGCGACTCCGGCGCCACCTCGCTCTCGCGGTCGTTCTCGAACCGGAAGCGCTTCGGCGCGAGCTCGTCCGGCGTCGGCACGCGCGGCGCGCGGCGCGGGGCGTCGGCGAGCGCGGTGGTGGGGTCGAAGTGCTTCGGCGCGTCGACGGGCCGCGCGGGCGGCGTGAGCTCCTCGACGCGGCGGTCCTGGAGCTCGACCTCGGGCCGGCCGCGTTCCGCGTGCGGCGTCTGCGTCGCGGCGCGCCGCTCCGGCAGCTCGCCCTCGCGGAGCTGCGGCCGCTCGACGCTCGCGATCGGGCCGGGCTCGCGCGGCAACGGGTCCTCACCGGGCGAGCTCGACACGGCGAGCGCGTTCTGCGACGTCGCGCGCTCCGGCCCGGCGGCGTCGCGCGTCGGCGCGGCGATGCTCGCCGCCGCCGGGAGCGCGAAGCCGGCCACCTCGCCGGACTTCTTCGCGAGCTGCTCCGACGGCTGCACGACGCTGACCGTTGCGCCGCCCTCGTTCGCGCGGCGCGACGGGCGCGCGGTGAGCTCGGCGGGCGCCGGCACGGCGTCGAGCGCGCGCTCGCCGCGCGCCAGCGCCTGGAAGGCGGTCGGCTGGGTGTCGGGCGTCGAATCGGCCGACTCGGCGCGGACCGGCGCGCCGCCGTCCGTGCGCCGCGGAGCGTCCATGCGCGGTCCGGCCGCGAGCGAGAGCGCCGGCGCCTCCGCCGCGTGGCGCTCGAAGGGCGCGTCCGAGTCGGCGAGCTGTACGACGCTCTCGGTGTGCGGCACCTCGGGCACCGGGTTCAGGCCTTCGCGGCCGGGCAGCGCCTCCTCGTGCGCCTGCCGCTCGACCGAGCGCGCCGCCGGCGCGGCGCTCGCGACCTCGAGCTGCGACTCGAGGCGACCGGGCTCGCGCTCGGGGTCGGTCAGCGTGCGCGTCGCCTGGAGGTCGCCGCCGCGCTCGCGGTTGGCGGCGCTCGCCATCGGCCCCGAGCGCTCGACGCGCACGCGGAAGAGGCGGTCCTCGCCGCCGAGGGAGTACGGATCCCCCTCGGGGTACACCGCGCGGAGGTACCACAGGAGCAGCAGGTGGATCAGGAGCGAGATCAGGAAGCACTTGTAGAGCACCTCCATCCCGCGCCACCGCTTCGCGAGGAACGCGAGCAACGCGAGCAGAAGCAGCGCCAGGAGGATCAGGAGGTCGAGCAGCCCGATCGCGCGCGGCGGCAGGGCGAAGAGCTCGAGCGAGCGCGCGCGGAAGAGGTCCGCGTCCGGCGCGGCACCCTCCGGGTCGCTCGGGTCGGCCAGCGCCGCGCGGCTGTACGTGAGCGCGAAGCCGTCCGGCGACACGAGCGGCGCGCGCTCCGACGCCGCGGTGTTCACGCCGTCGAGCGAGGAGGGCGGGAGCCAGACCGGACCGTCGCGCAGGCTGCGGTAGAGGTCGAAGGAGCCGCCCGCTTCCGACGGGCCGTCGCGGTCGGAGGCGAACACCAGGACGCGCCCGTCGGCGGTGCAGCCCGGCTCCCGCTCGTCGAAGGGGGAGCTCAGCTCGGGGAGGTCGTGGACCACGAAGCCGCGGCCGCCGTCCTCGAGCGAGGGCGTGGCGAGATAGAGGTCGTAGTCGGTGCGCAGGCCGCGCTCGCGGTCGGAGGCGAAGAGCAATTCCGCGGAACGCGGCAGCGGCAGGGGATCGGTCTCGTCGGCGGCCGTGTTGATCGTGGGCCCGAGCGACTCCGCGATCCCGAAACGCCCGTCGTCGTACGGCGCGCGCCAGAGGTCGAGGCCGAAGTTGGGACCCGAGCGATCCGAGGCGAAGTAGAGGCCGTCGGAGGAGAACGCGGGGGCGAGCTCGTCGGAGCCGGTGTTCAGCGCGTGGATCGGCCGCGGGTCGACGGCGACGCCGTCGCGCAGCTCGGCGAGGTAGAGGTCGGTGTTGAGTCCGCGCTCGCCGACGGTGAAGACGAGGTAGCGCCCGTCGGGCGACAGCGCCGCGCGCCCCTCGCGCTCGCCGGAGTTGACGGCGCCCTCGACGCGTTCGGGATCCTCCCACACGGCGAAGCGCACGTCGTCGACGTTCTCGTAGGTGCGCTGGCCGTCGGTCCACTGGCGGCCGAAGCCGCCCTGGGAGTGGAGGACGATCCACGCGCCGTACGCGCCGGCGGCGATGAGCGCGAGGACAATGACGACGTCCTTGCCGCTGAGCCTCCACCGCCCTCCCGCCATCGCTAGCCTCCCCGCTCCTCGGTCGTCGTGCCGACGGCCAGGTTGAAGAGTCCCGCGGTGCCGCAGGCGTCCATCACGCCGACGATCGCCTCGTGGTGGGCGAGCCGGTCGCCGCGGATCGTCACCGGTGTCTCCGGGTCGTGCTGCGCCGCGGAGCGAAGCAGCGACAGGAGGCCATCGCGGTCGCGCTCCGCGCCCTGCGCGAAGATGCGGCCGTCGCGCTGCACGGTGATGACGATCTCCTCCGGCGGGTTCTCGACCGCGCCGGCGGAGTCCGCGAGCGGCAGGTCGACGTCGATCTCGCGCTCGGGGTTCAGGAACGTCGTCGCCACCATGAAGAAGATCAGGAGCAGGAAGACGACGTCGATCAGCGGCGTGATGTTGAGGACCAGCTCCTCGATGCCCTTGTCGGAGTTGATCTTCACGGCGTCGTCCCGCTCTCGAGCCGCGGGTGCTTCCACGCGTTGAGCTTCTCCTCGAGCTGGAGGTAGAAGTCCTCGCTGCGGTGTACGAAGCGGTCGATCCGCCCGCGGAAGTAGTAGTAGACCGCCTGCGCGGGAATCGCGATCGCGAGGCCGGCGGCGGTCGTGATCAGCGCCTGCGAGATGCCGGACGCGAGGAGCTCGGGCTTGCCGAGCCCGCCCTTGAGCGCGATCGAGGAGAAGGCCTCGATCATGCCCCAGACGGTGCCGAGCAACCCGAGGAGCGGCGCGATGACTCCGATCAGGACGAGCGGCCGCAGGTTGGCGGAGAGCCGCCGGACCTCGCGCTCGCCCGCGTCCTCGACCGCCTTCTCGACCTCGAGCACCGAGTTGCCGAAGCGCGCGAGGCCCGCGCCGAGGATGCGCGTCAGCGGCTTGTCGCGGTTCTCGCAGACGGCCAGGCCGCCGGTCGGCCCGCCGCTCTCGACCGCGTCGAGCACGTCCTTGCCGAGCTTCGGCGTTCCGAGCTCGCTCGCGCGCAGCCGGATCGACCGCTCGACCGTGTACGCGAGCGCCACGACGGAGCACAGCGCGATCGGTATCATCAGCGGCCCGCCGTTGATGACCATGTCGAAGACCGAGTCCAGCTCGGCCGGGGCGGCGGTCGCGGGCTCGTTGAAAGGGGTTGCGTTCATGCGTGGCCTCCTGGATGAGTCAAGGAATCGACGGGGAAAGCCCTGGAGTCGGAACCCGATAAGTCGCCCACTGCTTCATCGGTACCCATCCTTAATCCGGCTCTTCGGGCTCTCCCCGTCGTGTCTTTCATGATCAGCGCCTTGCGCTACGCTCCAGCTCGCGCAGGCGCGCGCGCGCCTGCGCCGCGTGCTCGGTCTTGCCGTAGCGCTCGACGACCTCGCGGTAGCGCGCGATCGCGGTCTCGTGCTTCCCCTGCTCCTCGAGGCACTCGCCGGCGAGCACCAGGCTCTCGGCCACCTCGTCCTCCGCGGCGAAGAGCACCGCGACCTTGAGGAACTCGGCCAGCGCGCCCTCGAGGTCGCCGTCGCTCTTCGCGAGGCGTCCGAGCTGGATGTGCGCGCGGGCGGCGAGCACGCTCTCGCCGTCGATCGCGAGCACGCGCGCGAGCGCCTGCTTCGCGGCACGCTCGCGGCCGAGCGCCACCAGCGCGGTCCCGCGCGCGAGCTCGGCCTCGGCGAGGTTCTCGAACTTCGGGTTGGCCTTCACGAGCGCCGCGAGCACGCTCTCGCACTCGCTCCAGCGCTCGAGCTCGCGATAGCAGAGCCCGAGGCGGAACAGCGCCTTCGGCATCACCTCGTGGCGCGGCCGCTCCTTGCGCAGGCGCTCGAGGGCGCCGGCGGCTTCGCCGAACTCGCCCAGGCGGTAGCGCGTCTCGCCGAGGAGGAAGAGCGCCTCGCCCCAGAGCTCGCTCTCCGGGTGCTGCTCGACGACGCGCAGGAGGTAACCCTCGGCGGCTTTCGCGTCGCCCGCCCGCAGCTCGGCGAAGCCGAGCTTGTAGAGCGCCGGCGCGAGCACCGGGCTCTCCGGCGCGCCGACCGCGGCCTCGTAGAGCTTGATCGCGCGCGCGTCGTCGCCCGCTTCGAAGCGCGCCTCCGCGACGAAGAAGGACGCCTCGGCCACCTGGGGATGGCGCGGCGAGCGGCGGCTCGCCACCTGTACCTGGGCTTCCGCCTGGTCGAGCTCGCCGCCCTCGAGGGCGAGGTAGGCGCCCTCGATCAGCACGCTCACCGCCACGTCGCGGTCTTCTACGCGGTCGAGGACCTGCTCGAGGAGCTTGCGCGCGTCGGTGGGGCGGCCCGCGTCCTTCAGCGCGAGGGCCGCGGTCTTCGCGGCCTGGAAGACGCGCTCGTCGTCGTCGACCAGCCCGGCGAAGGCGCGCCACGCCTCGGCGGACTTGTCGGGCTCGCCGGCCTTGCGCCAGGCCCAGACGAGCAGCTCGAGCCCGGAGGCGCGCAGCTCCGCCGGCGCGCCGAAGTCGGCGCGCATGGCGTTCAGGTGCTCGGCCGCGGCCTGGAACTCGCCCTGTTGCACGAGGCACCAGCCGAGCCCGTAGCGCGCCGGCGTGGCGAGAGGGTCGTCGGGCGCGCGCTTGACGAGCTCCTCGTAGCAGGCCTTCGCCGTCGGGAGGTTGCCCTCGGCGGAGGCGCGCTCGCCGAGGTCGTAGAGCGCCTGCGGCAGGAGGTCGCTCTTTTCGTGCTCGTTCATCAGGGTCTCGACGCGGCGCGTCGCGCCCTCGAGGTCTTCGTGGCGCGCGAGCGCGACCAGGACCTCTTCGCGGCTGTCGCCGCTCGGGTACGCCTTGAGGTAGCGCTTCCAGGCGCGCACCGCGTCGCCGTCCTCGCCCGCGTCCTCGCGGGCGCGGCCTTCCATGTAGAGCGACTCCTCGGCTTCGGGCGCGTTCGGGTGCTCGCGCACGAGCGACGCGAAGCGCGTCGCGGCGCCCGCGGCGTCGCCGGCGAGGTAGCGGCACCAGCCGAGCCGGGAGAGAACGCGCGCGCGCAGCGACTCGTCCTTGGCCGTGCGCTCGAGGCCGGCGAGCGCCTTCTCCGCGGCGGCGTAGTCCCCCTGCGCGAAGTGCGCCTCGCCGACGACGACGCGCGTGCGCTCGCCGTACTCCGACTGCGGGAACCGCTTGAGCAGCTCGTTGCCGAGCCGGGCGGCCTCGCTTGGCTCGCCGCCGTTCAGCGCGGCGACGGCGGCGGCGTGCAGCGCGTAGTCCGAGCCGGCGCGGCCGTAGGCCTCGACCGCCTCGTCCTCGCGGCCCGTCTCCGAGAGGAGGTCGCCGCGGAGCATGTGGATGCGCGCCTCGATCTCGTCGCCGGGCTCGCCGCGCAGCGCGCGGTCGAGCGTGGCGAGCGCGCCCTTGGCGTCGCCGGTCTTCGCCTGCGCCTGCGCGCGCCAGTAGAGCACCTCGGCGCCCTTGCCCGCCGCCGGCGCGTTCAGCGCCGCGAGCGCTCCGTTGGCGTCGCCGGAGCGGAGCAGGTGGATCCCGCGGTGGAGCGCCGCCTCGCCGGCGAACTCGCCCTCGGGGTAGCGCTCGAGCAGGCGTCCGAACTCGCGCGCCGCGCCGGCGTGGTCGCCGAGGTCCGCGAGGGCGAAGGCCGCGCCGCGGAGCGCCGCCTCGTGCTGCGCGCCCTTCGTCACCGAGCGATAGGCCTCGAGGGCCTTCTTCGGTTCGCCGTTCATGAGGTGCGCCTCGCCGAGCAGGATCGTGAGCTCGGGGACGTAGGGGTCGTCGCCGCCGCCGTACTTGCCGAGGTGCTCCTCGATGCGGCGCGCGGCCAGCTCGTGCTTGCCGAGCTTCCACGCGCACCAGGCGAGACCGGACGACGCGTCGCGCGCGTAGTCGCCGCGCGGCGACGCGCGCAGGGCCTCGCGGTAGGCCTCCTCGGCGGCGGCGTAGTCGCCGGAGCGGAAGGCGCAGTCGCCGAGCAGGAAGCGGGCGTGCTCGAGCAGGTAGTCCTTCCCCGAGTCGATCACACTCTCGAACGCGCGCCGGGCCTCGGCGTGGTTGCCGGCGTCGAGCTCGCACTGCCCGAGCCGGAACCAGGACTCGGCGCGGTACTCGAAGCGCGAGCGCCGCGAAAGCTCACGGAAGTGCGGCGCCGCGTCGCGCCGGCGGTCGAGCTCGAAGAGCGACGAGGCGAGGCGATAGCGCGCCAGGTCGCGCTTCGGATGGTCCCCGAAGCGCCGGAGGAAGGCCTCGCCCTCCTTCACGACCATGTCGTGCATCTCCTTCTCGGCGAGGCCGGCCAGGAGGCGGTACTGGTCGTCGCCTTCGTCGGCCGCCGCGGCGGGCGCGGCGAAGAGGAACGGCAGCGGAAGCAGAAGGGTCGTCAGACGGAGGAGACGTGACGGGTGCATCGGGCTCTTCGGATGGATGGCAGGGAGGTGCGGATGCACCTCGTCCGTCGCGCGAAGGTCAACGCGCTTGGAAGGGAAGGGAGAAGGAGCGGGCGAGAACGGAGGGGCGGGGGTGGGCCCGCCCCTCCGGGGTTCGATCTAGCGCACGTCGCGAGCGAGGTCGCGGACCTCCTCGCGCAGGTCCTGAATCGAGTCGCGCAGCTCGGAGAGCTCGTCGCGCACCTCGCTCAGGAGCTCGTGCAGCTCGGCCATGTCCACGCCGCCGTGCGACCCGCCGATGGCGATGGCCCGGGGCGCGTGCGGGACTGCGGGGATATCCGGGATCTCGACGTGCACCTTCGGCACGCGGACGTCCACGTGGGGGACCTTCACGCGCACCGGGGTCTTGCCGCCGTCGATCCAGGTCGTCACGGCGTCCGACTTCCCGTGCGGCGTGACCAAGCGGACGCGGGACTTCTTGCCGTGCTCGTCGTCCGAGTGGATCCAGATCCCGTGGTGGTCGTCGTCGTCGCCGCCGATGACGTGGACCTCGTGGTCGTCGTCGCCGACGACGTGAACGCCGTGGTCGTCGCCGTCGCTGAAGAAGACTCTGTGCTCACCGGGTCCATCGCCTTCGCCGAAGAACACCTTGTGCTCCCCGGGTCCGTCGCCGTGGAAGACGAAGCCGCGGCCGGAGTCCTTGCCGCCGATCCAGAACTTGTGTCCCTCGCCGGCCTTGCCGGAGTGGACCCAGACGCTCTCGTCGCCGTCGCCGTGGATCTCGTGCAAGCCGTCTTCGCCGACGACGAAGACGCCGCCCTTGCCGGAGCCGTCGACGGCGTGGATCTCGACCTTGCCGTCGTCGCCGACGGTGATGCCGCTGCCGTCGATGGTGTGGACACGGACCTTGCCGTCCCCGTGCACCCAGGCCTGGGCCTTGCTCTTGGACTTCTTCTTGTCGTGCTTGTCTTTCTCCTTCTTCTCCTTCGCCTCGCGCTTCTTGAGCTCCTTCTTGAGCTTGGCCTTCTCCTTCTCGAGGTCCTTCTTCTCCTTGTCGAGGAGCTTCTCGAGCTCGGCGATGCGCTTCTTGAGCTCCTTGTCGTCGTCGTCCGCCGCGTAGCCGAGCGCTTCGAGAGCGGTGATGACCTCGGCGTCGGCTTCGCGCGCGACGCCGCCCAAGTACCCGAGCGCGCGCAGCGACTCCCTCTCGTTGTCCTCCGCGGTGCGCGGGAGCAGTCGGCCGAGCACGCCGGCCGCTTCGCCCTCCTCTTGCGCGGCGAGGAGCGCGGCGATCGCCGGTTCGACCGACGCCTGGGCTTCGCGAGCGGCGAGCAGCGCCGCCACCTGAGCCTCCTTGGCGGATGCACAGGCTTCCTCCTGCGCGAGGCTGGCGGCGGCCCGGGCCGCCTCGGCAACCGTGCAGGCCTCCTCGGCCGCGAGGAGCGAGCCGACCTCGGCCGCCTCGGCCGCCGCGAGGGCGGCGCGGATCGACTCCTGCGCGGCGAGACCGACGCCGTAGTCTTCCTCTTCCAGCTCCTCGAGCTCCTCCTGAAGCTCTTCGAGCTCTTCCTCGAGCCGCTCCCAGTTCTCTTCCAAGGCTTCCTCGAGTTCCTCCTCGAGGGCTTCCATCTCCTCCTCGAGGCGCTCGAAGTACTCCTCGTACTCCTCCTCGAAGAGCTCCTCGAGCTCTTCGAGGTCCTCGTCGGCGCGCTCGCACTCCTCGGCGAGCCTGCGCTCGAGCTCGCGCGCGACGGCGTTCCGGTCGTCCCGACCCTTCGCCTTGTCGCAGGTGCAGCACTTCTTGTCGCAGCAGTCCCGAGCGACCACGACGTCGCAGCTCTTGTCGGCGCGCGTCGTGCACTCGACGACGACGCGCACGTTGCGGTCCTCGTCACAGGCGGCGTCGGAGTCGCCGCGGAGCGCCAGCAGGGGAGCCGCGGCCAGGGCGGACACGGCGAGACAGACAACGGGCAGGTTCATCGGTTCAATCCTCAACGGGGGACGAGATCGTGGGTTTCGGGCGATTCGTTCGTGGGTAGGAGGGTGTTCACTTGATCGAGGAGGTCGCGCACGCGTCGCAGGCGCTCCTCGATGTCTCGGGCCTGTTGCTCGTGCGCGGGTTCAAGTTCCAGGCCCGCGAGCTCGCGCTTGGTGTCGCGCCAGAAGGCCTCGACCTCGCTCGTCACCTCGTCGGTGAGCGAGAGGTCCTCGGCGAGGGACGGCGTCCCGCGCAGCGTCGCGGGTGCGCGCGGGAGCCCGAACGGACCGCTCGCGCCGCGCACGAGCTCGAGGCCGACGTCGACGCGCCCGCGGTCGAGGATCCGGTCGTCCGCCAGCGGCTCGACCGACGTCGAGAAACCGGGCGCCGCCAGCGCGACGACGAGGAGCCCCGCGACCGCGGACGGACGCCACCAGCGCTCGCGCCGCTCGGCTGCGGGCTTCTTGCCGTCGAGCAGCCGCTGAACGCGCAGCGTGAGCGGCGCTCCGGTGCCGGCCATCGCCGGCGCGGGCAGGGCCTTTCTGCCCACGACCCACTGCGCGACCTCGGTCAGGCAGCTCGCGAGGGAGAGGTAGCGCCCGGTCAGGCGCACCGCCCAGTCGTCGCAGAGGTACTCCGCGGACTGCTGAAGGCGTTTCCGCGCGACGCGGTTGAGCGGCTGCACGAAGAGCATCGTCTCGAGCAGCCAGCAGAGCCCGAGCCAGGCGGGATCCCGCCGGATCGCGTGGCCGAGCTCGTGTCCGAGCATCGCCTCCTGCTGTGCCGGCGTCAGGTCGGAGAGCGCGCGCAGGGGGACGCAGATCTCGCGGCGCACGATGCCGAGCGTGATCGGAGCGGCGAGGCGCGGCGACGCGGTCAGGCGCACGCGCGCGCGGAGGCCGGCGCGCGTGCAGAGCGTGTCCAGCATCGCGCGCAGCGGTCCGTCCTCGAGCTCGACCCGGCCGGCGAGGTGCGCGCGCAGCCGCTGGAACGACCGTGCGAAGGCGAGGAGGCCGAGCGCGGCGACCAGGGCCCAGAGGCCGGCGAGCCACGGCTGCCAGGCTTGTCCTTCGGACGTCTCGGCGCCCGGCGATGTGGACCCCGCGACGACGGGCGCCGCGGTCCGCGCGTCGGTCGTCTCCGCGGCAACGACGCGCTCGGTCTTCGGGAAACGACCGTGCTCGGCGCGGGTCCTTCGCTCGACGGACTCCCGCGCGGCGTGATCGCGCGGCGCGGGATTACGAACGAGGGGGAGTCGCGCCGCCGGGCGCACGGGTTTCCTGGCCCCATCCACCGGAAACTCCGCGAAACGCCCGGACGGCGTCGGCTCCACCTCGCTCGCGGCCGTTGCCTCCGGAGCGGAGGCGACGGCGCTCTCTTCGGTCACCAGGAGGTAGCGACCTCCAAAGGGTTCGAGTCTTGCGCCGACCTGCACGGAGGCGGTGACGAGCCCGCCGACCAGGGCGAGCTTCCACAGCCGGTCCTTCCAGCGCAGCGAGCGCAGCGGAAGCCAGCGCACGGCGGCCCACGTGCCGCCGAGGAGGAGGGTGCTGTGAACGAGATAGGTGAGAAGCCAGGCGAGGGCGAGCAGTCCGAGCGAAGCCAGGCTCACGCCACGTCCTCCTCGTCCTCGCGGGCTTTGACCTCGAGGATCAAGCGCGCGAGCTCGTCGGAGTCGATCTCCCGTTCGGTCAGGAGATGGCTGACGAGCGCGGCGGCGTCGCCCTGGAACACCTTCTGGGTGAGCTCCGCCACCATCGAGCGCGCGACCTCGGCCTCGGTGACGCAGGCGCGGTACACGAACTGGCGTCCCTCGGTTCGGTGCTCGACCACGCCCTTCTTCTCCATCTTGGAGAGCATGGTCGCGATCGTGGTCGGCGCGCGCTCCTTGTCCTCGTCCTGCAGGGCCGCGTGGACGTCGACCACCGTGGCTTCGCCGGCATCCCAGAGCACGCGCATGATCGCGTACTGAAGGTCTCCGAGGACGTGGGAACGGTCGATGGCAGGATCCTCCTTCCGGCGCGGGGACTCGGGTGCGCCGGTGACTACCGCCGTAGTACGACCTAGGTAGTAAACATTCTGGCTCGAATACGGACGTCTTACAAATCGGCCCTCTCGGCCCCGAGAGCGCTGAAGTCCAGCGGCTCGGCGCCCTCCGGCCGGAGGATCACGGTCCGCCGGTTCCCGCCCTCCCAGGTCGACCAGTAGGAGTCGTAGTGGCGGGCGAAGCCCTCCTGGATCACCTCCAGATGGCACAGCGGGGGAGCCGCGAGCTGGGCCGTCCCGTCCGCCGCGGTCCGCCCCCGGGCCTGGAGCGTGGTGGGCAGGAGCTCGCCGCGGGCGTCGAGGTAGACGCGCACCTCGGCGTCCTCCACCGGGCTCCCCGTGTCGTCGAGCACCTCGACGCGGACCTCGTTGGTCGACGGCAGCACGACGACGACCCGGGAGTCGCTGCCGCCCTCGAGGTCGAGGAGCCAGCCGGGTCCGAGCGCCTCGCGCGGCTCGGGCAGCGCCAGCACGTGGAACGTCGCGGGTGCCTGCTGGAAGGCGAACCGGCCCAGCCAGTCGGTGCGCGTCAGCTCGACCAGGTCGAGGCTCCCGCCGCGAAAGAGCCCCACCTGCACGTCGGGCCGCGCGCGCCCCGCCGCGTCCAACACCTCGCCGGTGATCGCGCCCTGCGGCTCGAGGGTCTGCTCGGGGCCCGGCATGGCCGCCCAGGCGAGCGTCCCGACGCCGATCAGGAGCAGCAGCGCGCCTTCCGTTCCAAGCTGTCTCGTCCGCGTGAGCCGCAAGCGTTCACCTCCCGAGCGCTTCCTCGAGCGCGGTGAACATCACCACGGACCGCTGCGCGCCCTCGATGGCTTCCGGGACGCCCGCGGGCTCCGCGGTGCCCGATTCCGCGCGGACGGCGAGCGGAGCCGGCCGGGGCCGCGGGCTGCCGCGCTCGCCGAGCTGCGGCGCGATCAGGGCGAAGGCGAGCGCGATGACCGCCAGGAAAGCCTTTCGACGCGGATTCGACGGCGCGCGGAATCTGGGTCTTGCGAACATGGGGGGGAGGTCCCGTCGGGCTTTCGAATTCCGTGGACGCGCTTCTTGAGGCCAACGGCGGTCTCCGGCGCCCCTTGTGCGCGCGCGGCTCCCTGTGGCATGGTGTCCCGCCATTTTTTCCGGACGACCCCCCTTCGCAGCGCCATGTCGAACGCACGCCTTCTTCGCGCCTTCGCCCTTTCGGTCCTCGCCGGCTCCGCCGCCGCTCAGGTCGAGCCCAACGCGGTCATGCTCCGCTACCCCGACGTCAGCGCGGAGCACATCGTGTTCCTGTACGACGACGACCTTTGGCTCGTCGACAAGACCGGCGGCGTCGCGCGCCGGCTGACGACCGCCGAGGGGAACGAGAGCTTTCCGCGCTTCAGCCCCGACGGAAAGACGATCGCGTTCATGGGGGGCTACGACGGCGGTTCCGACCTCTACACGCTCGCGATCGACGCCGGCGTGCCGACGCGCGTGACGCATCACCCGTCGCGGGAGGTGCTCTCCGACTGGACGCCGGACGGCAACGCGCTGATCTACTGGTCGCCGGAGGTCTCCGGGTTGCGGCGCGCGCCGCGCATCCTGCGCGTGCCGGCGGAGGGCGGTCAGCCCGAGCCGCTGCCCGTGCCGTACGGGACCTTCGGCAGCCTGAGCCTGGCGGGCGACGTGCTCGCCTACACGCCGTTCAGCCGGGAGTTCCGCACGTGGAAGCGCTACCGCGGCGGACACGCGCCGGACGTGTGGCTCTTCGACCTCAACACCAAGGAGGCGGAGAACATCACCGACAACCCGTCGAACGACCACCTCCCGATGTGGCACGGCGGCGAGGTCTACTTCCTGTCCGACCGCGGCGAGCACGGGGTGATGAACCTCTTCTCGTACGACACGGCGACGAAGCGCGTGCAGAAGCGAACGGACTTCCGCCAGTTCGACGTGAAGTTCCCCTCGGCCGGCCCGGACGACGTCGTGTTCGAGTCGGGCGGTAAGCTCTGGCGCTACGAGTTCGCGACCAAGAACCGCATTCAAGTGGAGGTGGTCATCCCCGGGGAACGGCCGAGCCTGCGCGCCCAGCGGCACGACGTCGCCGGGCTTCTCGCCGGCGCCGCGCCGAGCCCCAGCGGCGTGCGGGTCGTCGTGGAGGCCCGCGGGGACGTCTACAGCGTCCCGGTGGAGTCCGGCGTGACGCGCAACGTGACCGCGACGGACGGCGTCGCCGAGCGCTCGCCCGCCTGGAGCCCCGACGCCAAGTGGATCGCCTACTTCTCCGACCGTTCGGGCGAGTACGAGCTCACGATCCGCCGCTCCGACGGCAAGACCTTCGACGGCGCGGATTTGAACGGCGAGAAGCGCCTGACCGACATGGGAGCGGGTTGGAAGGACTCGATCTCGTGGGCGCCCGACTCCGAGAAGCTCGTCTTCACGACGAACGACGGCGCGATCCACCTGTACGACTTCGAGCAGGGCTCGACGCAGCGGATCCACGCCAACCCGCTGGGCTTCCCGCTGGACGTGGACTGGTCGGCGGACTCGAGCTGGCTCGCGTGGAGCCACCCGCACAGCTCGTCGCGGATGGACGCGATCTATCTCTACGACGTGGCGAACGGCACGACGCACGAGGTCACCTCGGGGATGTTCGACGACTCGAACCCGGTGTTCGACCGCGACGGCGACTTCCTCTTCTTCCACTCGTCCCGCGAGTTCACGCCGATCTACGCGGACCTCGACACGACCTGGATCTACGCGAACACGCGCAGCCTCTGCGCCGTGCCGCTGCGCGCGGACGTGGAGAACCCGTGGGCTCCCGAGAACGAGGAGGAAGAGATCGAGGAGGACGAGGAAGGCGACGACGAGGAGGAGTCCGAAGACGCGGGCGAGGAAGGGGACGCCGCGGAAGAGGACGCTGACGACGACGCCGAGGAAGGCGACGAGGAAGAGGAGAACGGCGAAGAAGGAGACGACGACGAGGAAGAGGAAGAAGACGACGAGCCGATGACGATCGACCTCGAGGGCTTCGAGTCGCGCATCCTGCTCGTCCCCGTCGACTCCGGCCGGATCCGGAACCTGGCGGGCGCGAAGGGCAAGGTCCTCTACCTGCGCGCGCCGCGGACCGGCTCGGGCGGCGAATCGTCGAAGCTCGCCGTGTACGACCTCGAGGAGAAGGAGGAGAAGACCGTCCTCGAGGGTCCGATCCGCGGGTTCAGCGTCAACGCGAAGGGCGACAAGCTCCTGGTCGCCCAGAACCGCAGCGTCGGGATGATCGACCTCGCCCCCGGCCAGAGCTTCGAGGCGATCGACGTCTCCGCGATGTCCGCGACGATCGACCCGCGCGAGGAATGGGCTCAGATCCTGCGCGACGCCTGGCGGATCTACCGCGACTACTTCTACGACGCCGGCATGCACGGCGTCGACTGGGACGCGATCGGGGAGCGCTACATGGCCGCCCTCCCCGACGCGACGTCGCGCGCCGACGTGCACTGGCTGATCGGCGAGATGATCGCCGAGCTCAACGCGGGCCACGCGTACAACAGCTCGCCCTCGGTCGGCATGCCCCAATCCGGCTCGGCGCCCCCGGTCGGGCTGCTCGGCTGCGACTGGGTGCTCGCCGACGGCGCCTACCGCATCGAACGCATCTTCGACGGCGGCTACGACGCCGACGCGCGCTCGCCCCTCGCGGTGCACGGCGTCGACGCGGAGGTCGGCGACTACCTGCTCGCGGTCAACGGCGTGCCGGTCGACGCGAGCGCGAGCGTCTACGCGGCCTTCGAGGGCACCGCCGGCAAGCCGACGGTGATCACGCTCAACGCCGCGCCGACCTTCGACGGCGAGGAGCGCGAGGTCGTCGTCGAGCCGCTCGCGAGCGAGGGCCGCCTCCGCTACCGCGCCTGGGTCGCGGACAACCGCGCCAAGGTCGAGGAGCGCGGCGGCGGGCGCATCGGCTACGTACACGTGCCCGACACCGGCCGCAACGGCCAGAACGAGCTGATGCGCCAGTTCCTCGGGCAGCAGCACAAGGACGCGCTGATCATCGACGAGCGCTGGAACGGTGGCGGGCAGATCCCGACGCGTTTCATCGAGCTCCTCGACCGTCCGATCACGAACTACTGGGCGGTGCGCCACGGCGAGGACTGGACCTGGCCGCGCACGGGCCACCGCGGCCCGAAGGCGATGCTGATCAACTACGCCGCCGGTTCCGGAGGCGACTGCTTCCCGTACTACTTCCGCCAGGCGGGCCTCGGCACGCTCATCGGCACGCGGACCTGGGGCGGGCTGATCGGCATCTCCGGCAACCCGTCGCTCATCGACGGCGCGCGCCCGACCGTCCCCACCTTCGGTTTCTACGAGCTCGACGGCACGTGGGGCGTCGAGGGGTACGGCGTCCCGCCGGACATCGAGGTGATCGCCGATCCGTCTTTGATGCAGGACGGCGGCGACCCGCAGCTCTTCGCCGCGATCGAGCACCTGCTCGGCGAGCTCGAAGGCTGGGAGTTCGACGTGCAAGCGCGACCGGCCAGCGCCGACCGCCGCGGCGCCGGCATCACGAAGGAAGACCGGTAGCCACAGTTCGCGGTTTCGGTCCAGATTCGCGCCGCCCCCGCTCGATCAAGGAGTAGGCGTCACCAGATTAACCGAGGTTAACCGAGGGCGCAAGGCCGGGGGGCCGCGCCCGTCGCACGCAGGGGGGCTGCGATGGTTTGGGGAATGAAGGTGTGCGCGCTCACGCTCGTCGCGTGCGTGGGGACGGTGCACGCACAGGACGTCCTGTACGGCGTCCAGGGGGGAGAGCTGCACAGGATCGACGCGGCGTCGCTGCAGAGCACGACGATCGGAACGGTCGGCTTCAACCAGATCGGCGGGCTCGCGTTCTGTGCCGACGGAACGCTCTACGGGATCGACGCGTTCACGGGCGCGCTCGTCTCGATCGACGTTCAGACCGGCGCGGGAACCGAGATCGGAGGGCTCGGCGTCCCCGTGTCCCAGAACGGAGGGCTCGCGTGCGACCCGACGAGCGACGTGCTCTACGCGGTGAGCACCCAGGGCGCGGGGATCGCGAGCTTCCTCGTCACCGTGTCGCAGGCGACGGGCGCGGCGACGCCGGTGGCGGACACCGGCGCGAACGCGCTCGTCGGGCTTGCCTTCGACGGCCAGGGTCAGCTCTGGGGGCTCGACGGCGCGCCGGGCGCCGAGGAGCTCGTCCGCATCGACAAGCTCACCGGCGCTACGAAGCCGGTGATGCCCGGCGGCGTCGCGCCCTTCCCGTCGACCGGCGCGCTGGACGTCGGCCCGAGCGGGACGTTCTGGACGGTGAACCGCCTGGGCACCGCCTACGAGCTCGTCGCGATCGACCCGGCGAGCGGCATCGCGTCGTCGACCGGCCTGATCGCCGGGCTCAGCGGTGCGACCGCGATGAACGGGCTCGCGAGCGAGAACGCGGGCTACCAGCTCTTCCCGCCGTCGCCCGGCGTCGCGCCCGGGCTGACCACGATGCTCCTCACCGGCGCGACGCCCGGCGAGCTCTCGGCGCTCGTCGTCGGGCTCTCCACGTCCGACGTCCCGCTCGGCTTCTGCCCGGGGCAGTCGATCGGCGTCTTCGCGCCGATCCTGCTCCAGGTCCGCAAGAGCTCTTCGGACGGCGTCGTCGGCTTCCGCTTCCGGGTGCGCCCGAGCGCCGCGGGCATCCCGCTCTACTTCCAGGCGATCGAGCCCTCCGGATGCCAGGTCAGCAACCTGGTCGAGCACACGTTCTGACCGCGCCGATCGCCGTTTGACGGGAATGGAACCGGGCCCGCGCCCGGGTCGCTTGCCGCCGGCCGCGAGCGCCTTAGAATGCTCGGCCGCTCCGCGCCAACGAGGCGCCGCGGCGACCCGTAGGCCCCGTCTCCATGACCATGACCGAACCCGCGATCCGGGCCGACCAGGCCGCTCAGATCGAACGCGAAAGCGCCTGGGTGGGGGAGCTGAAGGTGGCGATGGGCGAGGTCATCGTCGGCCAGGAAGAGCTCGTCCACGGGCTGCTTCTCGCCCTCCTGACCGGCGGGCACGTGCTGCTCGAGGGCCTGCCCGGTCTCGCCAAGTCGCTCGCCGTCTCCTCGCTCGCGAACGCGGTGCACGGCAGCTTCAACCGCGTGCAGTTCACGCCGGACCTTCTACCGTCCGACCTGGTCGGCACGGAGATCTACAACGCGAAGGACGGCACCTTCAGCGCGCGCAAGGGCCCGATCTTCGCGCACTTCGTGCTCGCCGACGAGATCAACCGCGCGCCGGCGAAGGTGCAGTCCGCGCTGCTCGAGGCGATGCAGGAGAAGCACGTGTCGATCGGCGGGGAGACCTTTCCGCTCCCGAGGCCGTTCCTGGTGCTCGCCACGCAGAACCCGATCGAGCAGGAGGGCACGTACCGCCTGCCCGAGGCGCAGATCGACCGCTTCTTCCTCAAGCTGATCGTCGACTATCCGAACACCGAGGACGAGCTCGCGATCATGGACCGCATGGCGACCACGCAGGAGCCGCCGCAGGTCCGCCGGATCATCGAGCTGGACGACATCTTGCGCGCGCGCAAGCTCGTCGACCAGGTGTTCCTCGACCCGCGGCTGCGCGAGTACATCGTGCGCATCGTCGCCGCCACCCGCCGTCCCGAGCAGCACGGGCTGCCCGAGCTCGCCGGCCAGGTGCAGTGGGGCGCGAGCCCGCGGGCCTCGATCGTCCTGTCGCTCTGCACGCGCGCGAACGCGTTCCTCGAGGGGCGCGGCTACGTGACGCCGGGGGACGTCAAGCGCGTCGCGCCCGACATCCTGCGCCACCGCGTCAGCCCGTCCTACGAGGCCGAGGCCGAGGGCCGCGACTCCGACCACATCGTCGCGCGCGTGCTGGAAGCCGTTCCCGTTCCATAAGGAAGGGACCCTTGGCCGCGAAGGACGAGCAGTCGGGCGGAACGACGCTCCTCGCGCCCGAGCTCATGGCGCGGGTGCGCCAGATCCAGATCCGCACCCACGACCTGATCTCGGACGTCCTCCAGGGCGCGTACCGTTCGACGTTCCGCGGCACGGGCATCGAGTTCGAGGAGGTGCGGCCGTACCAGCCGGGCGACGAGGTGCGCTCGATCGACTGGAACGTCACCGCGCGCACCGGCGAGCCCTACATCAAGACGTACGTCGAGGAGCGCCAGCTCACGCTCCAGTTCCTCGTCGACACGAGCCTCTCGATGGATTTCGGGAGCGGCGCGAAGACGAAGCGCGAGGTCGCGGCCGAGGTGACGGCGCTCCTCTCGTTCGTCGCCGTCCAGCAGCAGGACAACGTCGGCCTCACGCTCTTCGCGGATACGCCCGGGCTGCACCTCGCGCCGGAGAAGGGCCACCGCCACGTGCTGCGCGTCGTGCGCGAGGTGATGGCCGCCCCCGCGCGCGGCCGGCGCAGCTCGATCGCGAGCGCCATCGACCACGAGCTCCGCGTCCTTCCGCGGCGGGCCCTCGTCTTTCTCGTCTCCGACTTCCTCGACGTCGAGTCCGACTGGGAGCGCGTACTCGGCCAGATGTCGCGCCGCCACGACGTCGTGTGCCTGCGCGTGTTCGATCCCTTCGAGGAGGAGCTGCCGGCGGCCGGCTGCCTCTCGATGCGCGAAATGGAGACCGGCCGCACGGTCGAGGTGGACACCGCCTCGGAGCGCGTGCGCAAGGCCTGGTCGGACGCCGCCCGCGCACGGCGCGAAGCGTTGCTTACAACGGTCGCGAAGGCGCGTTCCGACCTGATCGACCTCAGCACGGCGGAGAGCGTGGCGGAGCCGATCGTGCGCTACTTCAAGGGCCGCGCGAAGCGCGGGGGGCGGCGGTGAAGTCGCTCGCCGGTTTGCTCTTCGCGCTCGCCACGCAGGACGTCGCGCACGAGGTGCGCGTCGAGCCGGCGGCGGTCGAGGTGGGGCAGCCGTTCGACGTCGTCTGCGACGTGACGCATCCGGAGGGCGCGCGCCCGCGGGCGGTCGAGCCGGACTTCTTCGGCTCGGACCCGTGGGTGCTCTTCGACGCGCGCCGCGAGCTTCTGGCCGACGGCGCGACGCGGCTCGTGTGGACGCTCGCGTGCCTGGAGCCCGGTCCGGAGACCGAGCTGCCGGAGCTCGGCTACTCCGTCCTGATCGACGGGCGCGAGCGCGTTGCCTTCGCGACGGGCCACACGCTCGCCGTGGCGGGCGTCCTCGCCGAGGGCGAGGACGCGCCGCGGCCCCAGGTCGGCTTCCGCTCGCTCGCGGAGGAGCCCGCGCCGGCGCCCGCGTGGCGGCGCTGGGCGGTTTGGGGCGCTGTGCTGGCGAGCACGCTCCTGCTCGTCGCCGTCTACTTCCTCGCGCGCGCCTGGCGCGCGGCTCGCCGCCGCCCGAAGCCGGCGCCGCGTCCCGTCGCGCGCCTGGGAGAGCTCGAGCAGGCCGACCTGTCGCAGCGCGCGCGTCACTACGAGCTCGCGCGCCTCGTGCGCGAGGGGATCGACGAGGAGGCCGGCCGCGACCGCCGCGGGTTGACCGACGAGGAGTGGCTCGCCGCGCTCGACGACGTGCGGATCCCCGAACGCGCGAAGGTGGAAGCCGGCGCGGCGCTCGAGCGCTGCGCGGCGGTCAAGTTCGGCGCCGCGAAGCCCACCGACTGGGCGGTCGAGGAGACCTTCGCGCACGCGCGCCAGGCCCTCGCGACGCTCGAGGAGGAAGAAGTGTGATGCTGCTCCAGGAGACCCAGAGCGCCGCGCGCGGGACGCTGCGCCTCTGGGGCGACTACTCCCTCGCGGATCCGCCGTTCCTGCTCGCCATCCCGGTCGTCGTCCTGGCCTACCTGTACGGCCGCGCGCGCCACGGCCGCCCGCGCGCCGCGGTGCCGGTGCTGCCCGCAGGCGTCGCCCTGGTGCGCTCGTGGCGCCAGCGGCTCGCCTTCCTGCCGCCCGTGATGCACGTGCTCGCGCTCGTGCTCGTCGTCATCGCACTCGCGCGGCCGCTGCGCGGCAACGTGGAGCGCCAGGTGATCTCCGAGGGCGTGGACATCGCGCTCGCGATCGACCGCTCGGGATCGATGCGCTTCGACGACCTCGAGCGCGGCCGCACGCGGCTCGACGTCGTCAAGGAGGTCGTCGATGACTTCGCGCGCCGCCGGATGACCGACACCGAGGCCGCGGCGGACAACGTGGCGCTCTTGACCTTCGCGCGCTACCCCTCCCTCCTGTGCCCGTTCACGCTCGACCACGACGCGCTCGCGGGCTTCCTCGAGCCGGTGGAGCTCGTTCAGCGCCGCGAGGAGGACGGCACCGGCATCGGCGTCGCGCTCGCCAAGGCGGTCAGCCTCCTGCGCGAGACCGACGCGAAGTCGAAGGTGTGCGTGCTCCTGACCGACGGCGAGAACAACGTGCTCGACATCATGCCGCGCCAGGCGGGCGAGCTCGCCGCGGAGGAGGGAATCCGCGTCTACACGATCTACGCCGCGCGCAACCTCTTCGTGTACGACCCGCTGCGCGGCTACGTCCCGACGGCTCAGGCCCACGACACGAGCGACCTCCGGGAGATCGCCGAGATGACGGGCGGGCGTTTCTACCGCGCGCGCGACAAGGACGGGCTCGAAGAGATCTACGCCGAGATCGAGAGCCTCGAGCGCACCGAGCGCCGCGAGGAGCGCCACGAGGAGAACTACGACCTCTATCCCGGCTTCCTGTGGGCGGCGTTCCTGCTCTACGGCGCCGCCTGGCTCTCGATCACCACCTGGGCGCGGAGGCTCCCGTGAGCTTCCTGCCGTTCGACCTGCTCCGTCCGGAGCACTGGTGGGCGCCGGTGGCGTCGGTCCTGATCGCCGTCCTTGGTCTGTGGAGTCTGTCGGTGCGCCGGCGCGGCGCCGAGCGGCTCGTCGACCTCCGCCAGCTACGGCGCTTCCTTCCGGACTACTCGCGCGGCCGCGCGACGGTTCGCGCCCTGCTCGCCTTCGCCGCGACCGGCCTCGTCGGCTTCTCGCTGCTCGGCCCGGTGCGCGGCTACACCTTCCGCGACGTCGTCGGGCACGGGCTCGACATCGTCGTCTGCGTCGACACCTCGCAGAGCATGCTGGCGCGCGACGTCAAGCCGAACCGGCTGGAGCGAGCCAAGCGCGAGGTGGCCGGGCTCCTCGACACGCTCCGGGGAGACCGCGTGGCCGTGATCGCCTTCTCCGGCGAAGCGCGCGAGATCGCGCCGCTCACCCACGACAAGCGCACGCTCAAGAAGCTGGTCGAGCCCGTCGGTCCCGAGGACAACCGCATGGGCGGTACCGACCTCGCGTCCGCGCTCGAGCGCGCGCTCGCGATGTTCGACGGGCGCACCGGCGCCTACGAGGTGATCGCGCTCCTGACCGACGGCGAGGACCTGGCCGGAGAGGCGGCGCGCATGGCCGCCGAGGCGCGCGACCGGGGCATTCGCGTCTACGTCGTCGGCGTCGGCAAGGCGTCGGGCGGCAAGATCCCCATCGTCGGCCCGGACGGCACCGAATCCTTCCTCCTCGACAAGGAGGGCGAGGAGGTCGTCACCCGCATGGACCGCACGAGCCTCGAGCGGATCGCCGAGACGACCGGCGGCGCGTTCCTGACGGTGGAGGAGCACCCGACGCCGCTCGAGGAGCTCTACGTGAAGCGCATCTCGCGGCTCGAGGGCCGCGAGCTCGTCGGGGGGAAGCAGCGCGTGCCGCACGACCGCTACCAGTGGGCCCTCGCGCTCGCCCTGGCCTGCATGGTGTGCGAAGTCGGCCTGCGGGAGAGGAGGCGCGCGTGAGGTCCGCCGTGTTGCTCGCGCTCGTTCTCCTGACGCCGCAGGAAGAGATCGAGGAGACGTTCACTTTCCAAGGCACGCCCGCCGAGGCGATGGCGTCGATCGAGAAGCTGTCCGACCTCGAGGAGGCGGGCCGCGCGATCAAGCTCGCCGAGGAGTTCGCCGGCGACGAGGAGCGTCCCGAGCCGCTGCGCGCCGAGTTCCACTACGCGATCGGGGTCGTGCGCGCGCGCCACGCGCTCGCGCTTCCGGCGCAGGACGCCTTCAACACCGCGCGCGCCCTCGCGGGGCCGGGCGAGCTGCGGCTCGACGCCACGTACAACGTCGGCACGCTCTGGCTCGAGCACGCCGAGGCGCAATGGCAGGCGTTCCAAGAGAGCGGCGGACAGCCGCCGCCTGGACAGGAGCCGGGCGAGGATCCGCTCGGCGTGATCCGCGGCGCGTACCTGCTCGCGAAGGACGGCCTGATCGAGCGCCTGCGCGGCGACTGGCGCGACGAGGACACCCGCGCCAACCTCGAGCTGGTCCAGCGGCGGCTCCGGATGCTCGACGCGATCGAGGAGATGCAGCAGGAGCAGGAGCAGCCCGAGGACCAACAGCAGGAAGAGCAGGGGCAAGAGGAGCAGCCGCAGGACGAGCACCAGGAGCCGCCGGAGGAGCAGGAGGGCGAAGGAGAGCAGCAGCTTGAGGAGCAGCCGAATCCGGAGGAGAGCGAGGAAGGCACCGGCGAAGGGGAGCAGCAGACGGGCGAGCTCCCCGAGGTGGAAGCGCCGCCGCCCGGTGAGCCGGACGCGGAGCGGCGCATGTCGCGCGAGGAGGTGATGCAGCTTCTCGACAAGCTCCAGGAGCTGGAAGAGGAGCGCGAGCTGCTCGAGGCGCTCTTGCGCCAGCGGCAGCGCGTACGCGTGGAAAGGGATTGGTGATGCGGGCGAAGTTCAAGGTCTGGGCGCTCGTCGCCCTGTTCTGTCTGGGCGGCCTGGCGCGCGGCCAGGGGGAGGCGAAGCTCTCCGCGCAACTCGGGAGCGGCGTTTTGAAGCTTGGCGAGCGCACGTCGATCTCGATCGTGCTCGAGGGCGTCCGCGACGCGCGCGTCGCCAGCGTGCCCGCGGTCGAGGGACTCGTCATCGGCGCGCCCAGCGGGCCGAGCGCGCGCACCTACGAGTCGTTCATCAACGGCCGCAGGCGATCGAGCTACTCGCTCGCCTGGTCCATCCCCGTGCGCCCCACGGCCGAGGGCGAATACGAGATCCCGCCGATCGAGGTCGAGTACGGAGGCAAGCGGTACAGCACCACGCCGCTGCACCTCAAGGTCGTCGAGGACATGCGCGGGGAGGAGCTCGGCTTCCTCGAGGTGCGCCGGACGTCCTCGACCCCGGTCGTCGAGGGCATGCCCTTCACGATCGAGATCCGTTTCGGCTGGGACGAATCGCTCGCGAACGTGAACTTCGCCGACCTGTCCCTGAGCTGGTGGGGCGAGCTCCCCGGCACGATCGAGCTCGAGCGCGAGTTCCCGCCGCCCGGCGCGCGGGTGATCCAGAGCGGCGTTTCCGTCAACTCCGACGAGGTCGTGACGGTCGAGGAGGTCGAGCCGATCGAGCGCGACGGTCGCGCCTACCGCGTGCTACGGCTCCAGCGCTCCCTGATCGCGACGCGGCCGGGGTTGCTCGAGTTCCCCGACGCCTTCCTGAACTTCGGGCGCGCCGAGGAGCGCGGGAGCTTCTTCCAGCGCCGCAACGTCAAGGTGCAGGACTTCTACGTGCGCGCGCCGCGGTTCTACGTCGACGTCAAAGCGCTCTCGAAGAAGGGCCAGCCGTTCGACTTCACCGGGGCGATCGGGAGCATCGCCGCCCAGGCCTCGGTCGACTCGCGCGACGTCGACGTCGGCGATTCGATGAAGCTCACCGTCGAGTGGACCGGCGAGGCGAACTTCGAGTTCTTCGAGGCGCCCGACATCGGCCGCCTCGACGCCTTCGACGGCTTCCGCGTCTACGGCAAGACGGAGGAGAAGAGCTACGCGGGCCGCACGACCACGTACGACCTCGCCCCGGTCTCCGAGGATGTGGACGAGATCCCGCCGGTGCCGCTCCCGGTCTACGACGCCGGGCGCGGCGCCTACGTCACCGTCGAGACCGAGCCGATCGCGATCCGCGTGCGCCCGCTCGCGGGCGCGGTCGAGCTCGAGGGCGAGGACAAGGACGACGGCACCGGCCGCGACATTCGCGACGTCGACACGCGCCCGCTCGCCCGCGGCAGAGGAAGCGCCGCGGACGCGCCGCTTCCGACCGGGGCGGTGATCGCCGCGCTCTTCGGCGTGCCCATCCTGTGGGTCCTCGCGCGCACGGCCGTCCGGCGGCGGAGCGATCCGGCGGCTCCGCTCGAGCGGCGGCGGCGGGGCGCGCGCCGGCGGCTGCGCCGCGCGCTCGCCGCGGCGCGCACGTCCGAGGACGAGCTGAAGGCGCTCCAGCGCTTCCTCGCCGAGCGATCCCGCGAGCACGACCTCGCGTGGGTCGGCCGCGACACCGCGCTCGGCGTCCGCGCGGCGACGAACGGCGGACCGCCGGTGGACGACGACGCCGCGCGCGAGCTCGCGGACCTGATGGAACGTCTGGAGGCCGCGGTGTGGGCCGGCGATGGCGGCGGCTCGGTCGAGAAGAGCGAGGTGCTGCGCGTCGCCGACCGCCTGATCGGAGGTGGGCTGTGAAGTCGATCGTCCTTCTGCTCTTGCTCGCCGCGCCCGCCCTCGCGCAGGACGGCGCCTTCGAGCACGGCGTCGAGGCCTATCGCCGCGGCGACAACGAGACCGCGATGCTCCACTGGGAGTCGCTGCTCGAGGAGGATCTCTCCGGCGAAGACCGCGCGCGCGTTCTCTACAACCTGGGCAACGCCGCCTGGCGCAACGGCGACGGAACCGAGGCCGTCGCCTGGTACACCGCCTGCCTGCGGCACGCGCCGCGCCACGCCGACGCCTGGGCGAACGTCGAGTTCGCGCGCAGCGAGCTGGGCCTCGACCCGGCGGACCGCGGAGACCTGCGCTCCTCCGCGCACCGGCTGCTCGGCGCGGCGACGCCGCGCGAGAGCGCGTGGCTCGTCATCGGCGCCTCGGTCCTCCTCGGGCTCGCGCTCGCGGGCGAAGCGCTGCGCGGCGGCAGGCTCTGGCGGGCGCTCTCGCTCGGCGGCTTCGTCCTCGTGCTCGCCGCGAGCGGGCCGTGGATCTACGGCGAGCTGCGCGCGGAGGGCGACCCGCACATCGTCGTCGGCGAGCCGGAGGTGTCGATCCGCTCGGAGCCGCGCGAAGGCCTGCCGAACCTCGCGCTGCTCTATCCCGGCGAGACGGTCGAGCGCATCGACGCCCTGCCGGGCTGGATCCGCGTCGAGACGGCGAAGGGCGACCGCGGCTGGGTGCCGGAGGACGCGCTGTTCTCGCTGCGGCGCTGAGCGCTAGGAGCCTGTCCGAGTAGTCCTCGCTCTGGTGAGACTCGGGATCGGAGCGGGACCGGAGTTGGATCAAGCTCCCCCGACGAGCCGTGCGCTGATCAG
>JANQEJ010000200.1 GCA_028278425.1 Planctomycetota bacterium
TGCTCGCCTGCTCGGGGAACAACTGGTACCCGCGGATCCCGGACGTGCCCGGCGAGTTTGCGGGCGAGATCTTCCATGCGCAGCGCTATCGCGACCCCGAAACTCCCGTCTCCGTCGGCGGCAAGCGGGTCGTGGTCGTGGGGATCGGCAACACGGGCTGCGAGCTCGCCTGCGAGATCGCGAAGGCCGGCGCCGAGGCCGTCTTCCTGTCCGCGCGCGGCGGCGCCTGGATCCTGCCCAAGCTGAAGGACGGACGGCCCGCCGCCGAGGGCGTCCCCATGATGCACCCCAGCGATCCCGTGCCCGCTCTGGTGCGCCTCCTCCCCGAGCGCCTGCGCGAGCGCCTCTTCGCGGGCCTCGGCGTCATGATGTTCCGGCGCATGTTCGGGGCGAGGATGCGGCGCCTCGAGTCCCTGGGTCTGCCGCCGCCGCCGTCGAACCCGCTCGACAAGCGCGCGACGGTCTGCGAGCCGCTGGTGGATGCGCTCTCGAGCGGTGCCGTCGCGGCGCGACCCCAGATCGCGCGCTTCGCCGGGGCGGACGTTCACTTCGCCGACGGGTCCGTCGAGCGCGCGGACGTCGTGATCAACGCGACCGGCTTCCACCTCCGCTACCCCTATCTCCCCGCCGAGTGGGCCGACACCCGGCACGACGATCTGACGCTCTTCATGGGCACCATGCACCCGGAGCGGAGCGATCTGTTCGTCGTGGGCGTGAGCCGGCCGACGGGCGCCTTCTGGCCGATCGCCGAGGTCCACGCGCAGTTCGCCGCCGCGCTGCTCTCGGGTCGCTATCGGCTTCCGGACGAGAGGACCACCCGGTCCCGGTCCCGCCCCATCCTGGAGGGGCGCTCCTTCAATCCGGCCCTCTACGGGCTTGCGGTCCGGGAGGAGATCCGTCGGGGAGAACGTCGCGCGGAGGGAAGGAGTCGAGATGACTGAAGCCGTTCTGGAAGACACCGAGCCCCGGGCCGCCGACGCCCAGGCCGAGTCCATCACGATGACCTCGGGCATCGCGAGCCTGCTTCCCTTCGCGAAGGGTGCGGTCGCGAGCTTCGTCTCGAGCGGTGCGATCGCAGCGGTCGCGACGATCCTCGGCCTCGCGCCCTTCTGGGTCATCTACCGGAGCGTCGACGCGCTCGTCGCCGGCGGGAAGGCGATCGGCGACCTGTACGGTCTCGCGGCGCTGGCGCTGGTCGCGATCGTCGTGCGCCACCTCCTGGTCGGCGTCTCGATCTACGTCGCCCACGTCGGCGCCTACCGGGTCCTCTACGAGATCCGTCTCGCCCTGGCCGGCCACCTGGCCCGCGTCCCCCTCGGATACGTGACGCGGAGACGCTCGGGAGAGCTCAAGAAGGTGATGGGCGACGACGTCGAGCGGCTCGAGCTGTTCCTGGCCCACGGCATCCCCGACGCCGTAGCGGCCGTCGTCACGCTGGTCGCCGTGGCCGCTTGGATGGCGTGGGTGGACTGGCGCGTCGCGCTGGCGGCGATCGGGATGGTGGTGCCCGCCTTCGCGTGCATGTCCATGGCGATGCGCAACGCGAGCAAGCACATGGCCGACTACCAGTCGTCGCTGTCCGACATGAACGCCTCGATCGTGGAGCTGATCCGCGGCATGCCGGTGGTGAAGCTCTTCAACCGTGCCACGGACGAGGTGCGAGGGACCGAGACTGCGGTACGCCGCTACGTGGAGACGGTGCGCGCCTACAGCGGCGACTTCCTGCCCATGGGGACGGCCTTCTACGTGCTTCTGGCCGCCAACGTCCTGACCATCGTCCCGGTCGGCGGCTGGCTGTGGTCGCGAGGCGACCTCTCCACCACGGACCTCCTGTTCTTCTTCATCGTCGGCCTCGGTGCGCTCTCACCGCTGGTTTCGCTCCTCCACCTGTTCGCGAACCTCTCCCACCTGAGCTCCGGCGGGAACCTCGTCCGCGAGATCATGGACGCCGCCGTCCTGGAGGAGCAGGACGCCGGCGCGCTCCCGGCCGACGGATCGATCGAGCTGCGCGACGTCTCGTTCGCGTACGAGGAGCGCTCGGTGCTCGAAGGGATCTCGTTCCGGGTCGAGCCGGGGACCATGACGGCCCTCGTGGGCCCCTCGGGCTCGGGGAAGAGCACGGTGGCCTCGCTCGTCGCGCGCTTCTGGGACGTCGCCGAGGGCTCGATCGAGCTCGGCGGCGTGGACGTTCGAGAGCTCTCGAACGAGACCCTCACGCGACAGGTCTCGGTCGTCTTCCAGGACACCTTCCTGTTCGACGACACGATCGCCGGAAACCTGCGCGTGGCCAGGCCCGACGCCACCCAGGAGAACCTGGAGGCGGCTGCGCGCGATGCCCAGGCGCACGACTTCATCGTGCGCCTGCCCCGGGGCTACGAGACGCCGGTCGGCGAGCTCGGCTCGAGGCTCTCGGGGGGCGAGCGGCAGCGGCTTGCGATCGCGCGGGCGATCCTGGCGGACACGCCGGTGATCGTCCTGGACGAGGCCACGGCCTTCGCGGACCCCGAGAACGAGGCTGCACTCCAGGATGCGATCGCCCGTCTCGTCTCCGGCAAGACGGTGCTCGTGATCGCGCACCGCCTCTCGACGGTGGTCGGTGCCGACCAGATCCTGGTCCTCGACCGCGGCCGGCTCGTCGAACGGGGGCGCCACGACGACCTCGTCGAGAGCGGCGGCCTCTACGCGCAGCTCTGGAGCGACTTCAACGACGCGGCGGCCACGTCGCTCCACGATCGGACGGGCCGAGGACCCCAGGAGGAGGGCGCGAGATGAGTGCAGCCGTCGTCGACCTGACGGGAGCCACCGGCTCCGAAACCCGCTTCCGGCACGGTGGTGTCGTGCGCACCATCTGGAGGCTGGCCGGCGACCGGCGTGCGGTCCTGGCGCGCTCGATCGGCTACAAGGCCCTCCAGGCGACCTTCCAGGCCCTGCCGGTGGGAATCCTCGTCGCCGTCATCGAGGCACTGCGGCGGGGGAGCCTCACGGGCGGGACCCTGGCCTGGGCCACGCTCGGGATCGCGGTCTGCGTGATCGGCCAGTGGACCGCAGGCTTCGCCGCGAACCGCTCCGCGTGGATCGCCACGTTCGAGCTCTTCGGGGCGCTGCGCGTGCGCGGGCTCGACCACCTGCGCCGGCTCCCGCTCGCGTTCCACGAGGACCGCCACGTGGGAGACACGGTGACCGCCATGACCCAGGACATCGCGTCCGTCGAGCAGTTCGCTCACGAGCCGCTCCAGCAGCTCATCGGAGCGCTGTGGGCGCCCGTGGTCGTCTTCCTCGTGCTCCTGTTCCAGGACGTCCCGATGGCGATCGCCACGATCGCGAGCGTCGTGCTCTCCCTGCCGATCTTCTACTGGACCAACCGGGTCTTTCGCAGCCTGGCCGGCGAGCGCCAGGATCTGCAGGCCGACGCGTCGGCCCGGATGATCGAGTACGTGCAGGGCCTTCCGGTCATCCGGGCCTTCCGGCTCGTCGGCGAGAGGCTCGGGCAGCTGCGCGCGGCCCTCGACGACTATCGTGCCGTCAACACGCGGCTCGCGGTCCGGCTCGCGCCGCTCGGGCTGAGCTTCATGGCGACGGTGCTCCTCGGAATCCCGTGCGTCCTCTTCTTCGGCACGCTGTGGCTCGCGGGCGGCACCCTCGACCCCGGCACCTTCCTGATCTTCGCCGTGCTCGCGCTGCGGGTGTACCAGCCGCTCGTGGCCGCCGCCGAGTCCTTCGAGAGCCTGCGCATCGCCGACGCCTCGCTCGATCGTGTCGCGCGGATCTTCGAGGAGCCCGTGCAGCCCGAGCCCCGGACCGGGGCCGGGCTCGCGGCGCCCCTGGACGTGGAGTTCGAGGGCGTCACGTTCGCGTACGGCGACGACGGACCCGCTCTCTCGGACGTCTCCTTCCGAGCCCCGGCTGGCAGCATGACCGCCGTCGTCGGGCCCTCGGGCTCCGGCAAGAGCACGCTGCTCCAGCTCGTCGCCCGCTTCCGCGATCCCCAGCAGGGCAGCGTCCGGATCGGAGGCCTCGACCTGCGGGACCTGACCACCGAGCAGGTCTTCGACGCCGTGACCTTCGTGTTCCAGGAGGTCTACCTCTTCCCCGGCACGATCTTCGACAACATCGCTTTCGGCCGTCCCGATGCCGCGCACGAAGACGTCGTCGCGGCGGCGCAGGCGGCGCGCGCCCACGACTTCATCATGGAGCTGCCCGAGGGCTACGAGACGCCGGTCGGCGAGGGCGGCGCGACGCTTTCGGGCGGCGAGCGGCAGCGCGTCAGCGTCGCGCGCGCGATCCTGAAGGACGCGCCGATCGTCCTGCTCGACGAGGCGACGGCGGCGCTCGACCCGACCAACGAGCGCCTCCTGCAGCAGGCGCTGGCCGAGCTGGTTCGGGACAAGACGCTGATCGTCGTGGCCCATCGGCTCTCCACGATCCGCGCTGCCGACCAGATCCTGGTCCTCGACCGGGGGCGGATGGTCGAGCTCGGAAGCCACGAAGCGCTGCTCGAGCAGGCCGGGCTCTACAAGCGCCTGTGGTCGGAACGCGAGCGGGCTTCCCGCTGGCGGATCCGGCCTGCGCAGAACGAGACCGAGGTCGCATCGACGTGAAGGCCAAGCCCGCGAACGCGCGGCTGCCGCGATCCGTGACGGTCGCGACCCGCGAACGCGCGGCTGCCGCGATCCGTGACGGTCGCGACCCGCGAACGGCTCACCCCGAATCTCGTCGAGGTCACCCTGGCCGGGGACGCACTCGCCGACTTCCCGACCGGCTTCGAGGGCGGCTACATCAAGCTGGTGTTCCCGCAGGAGGGAGGTCGGCCGGTAGCGCGCTCCTACACGATTCGGGACTTCGATCCGGAGACCCGCGCGGGCGAGTTCGGGGCCTCACGCGCGCTGCGCCAGTACTTCCGCCATGAGCGCCGGGTCGACCGGGACGATATGTATGTGAGCTGCTACTGGAAGATCGGCGCGACCGACGAGGGCATGAAGCAGGCGAAGCGGGACGATTCGGAGCCCTGGTAGGCGCGCTGGCAAGGCACAAGAGAGGCAATGCATGTCGGATCCCCACCGCATCGAGACCGTCGCGCAGCTCCGCGAGCGCATGGGAAGCGCAACGGCCGCGACGGCCGCAAAGATCCAGGATCACCTGGACGAGTTCTCGCGGGACTTCATCGCCCGCTCGCCCTTCGTGGTCCTTTCCAGCGCCGATGCGGAGGGGCGGCAGGACGTCTCGCCGAAGGGCGACGCCGAGGGCTTCGTGGCCGTGGCGGACGACCGGACGCTGCTCATCCCCGACCGCAAGGGCAACAAGCTCCTGATGGGCCTCGAGAACATCTTGAAGAACCCCCAGGTCGGGCTGATCTTCCTCATCCCCGGCTGCGAGGAAACCCTGCGGGTGAACGGGCGCGCGGAGATCACGGCCGACCCCGAGGTGCTGTCGTCCCTGGCGGCGCGCGGCCAGGACGCGCTGGTCGCGATCCGTGTCACCAGCGAGGAGGTCTTCTTCCACTGTGCGAAGGCCTTCCGCCGCTCGTCGCTCTGGAAGCCGGAGACCTGGACGCCCCACAGGGTCTCCTTCGGTGAGATCTTCGCTTCGCGCATCGCTCGCGCGGGCGATCG
Organism: Planctomycetota bacterium; assembly: GCA_028278425.1. Lineage (GTDB taxonomy): Bacteria > Planctomycetota > UBA1135 > UBA1135 > JANQEJ01. The sequence continues at coordinate 5,610 of JANQEJ010000200.1, forward strand.
CGAGGTCATCGACGGCGTCGATGCCGCGATCGAACAGGACTATCGCGAGAACCTCTGAACCGAACCGGGAGGACCCAGAACCTGTCGAACCCCGCGCCCACGCGAGTCCCGCTGGACCACGATCGCATCATCGCCGCGATGCTCGAGATCGGCGTCGATCGCTTCTCCATGCACGGCGTGGCGCGTCGTCTCGGTGTCTCGACGACGGCCCTGTACCGCTACTTCGCCTCCAAGGAGGATCTCCTCGCGGCGGCCATGGACGCCTTCTGCGAGCGCCTCGAGATCGAGCTTCCGGCGGCCGACCTGCCCTGGCGCGAATACCTGCGGGAGCTGGCGCTCTCGTTCCGTCGAACTCTGCTCGGGATGCCCGGGGCGGCAGGCTACGGCACCGCGATGGGCCCCTCGACGCCCGCCGCGTTCGCGATCGTAGAGCGTGCGCTCGGGGTCCTGCGCCGCGCCGGATTCACATCCGAGGAAGCGTGGCGCGCCTACGGGCTCGTGGTCGGCCATGCCTTCCAGTGCGTCCAGGGCGAGGAGCGCTTCGCCGCCAAGGTCGCCGCGCACGGGCCCGGCGGCTATCGGATCTACCAGCTCTCCGACGAGGAGAAGGAGCACTACCCGGAGGTCGCCCGGATGGTCGCGTCGCAGCGCTTCGACTTCGACGCGTCCTTCGAGGCGAGCCTCGAGTGGATCCTCGCCGGGATCGACGCAGGCCGGGTCGGCGCGTAGCGAGACTCGCAGCGGCCGGAGGGAGCCCGAGAGCCGAGGCCATCGCTCAGGAGCGCTCCACTCCGAGAGCTTCCTTCGCGTCGGGGTGGAGCCGATCCCCTCGCTTCGCCACCAGCGTGCGGGCCGCCTTCCGCGAGCCCGTCCGGAGATCGTGCGCCAGCTGTGCCACGGCGGGAAGTCCGAGCAGTGTCACCGCCGAGGCGAACAGGACGCCCCAGGCGAGTGAGACCGCGGTGGGAACGAGGAACATCGCGTCGGTGCTGCGCTCGAGCATCAGCGGCGTCAGCCCGAAGAAGGTCGTCAAGGTCGTGAGGAGGATCGGGCGCAGGCGCGTGCCGGCGGCAGCCGCGTACGCCTCGCGGACGCTGCGGCCCGCGCGGCGTTCCCGGTTGGCGGCGTCCAGGAGCACCAGGCTCGCGTTGACGACGACGCCGGTGAGCGCGACGAAGCCGAACATCGACATCAGGCTGAGCGGCTGGCTCATGACTACGTGGCCGACGATCGCCCCGACGATGCCGAACGGGATGGCGGCCATGATGAGGAGGGGCTGGAGATAGGAGCGCAGAGGGATCGCGAGGAGCGCGTAGATGGCGAGCAGCGCGAGACCGAAGGCTCGCATCAGCCTGGCCATGAACTCGCCCTGCTCGCGTTGCTCTCCCTCGACCCGATAGCCGATACCCGGATGCCGGGAGAGGATCTCCGGCAGCGCCGCCGCCTCCAGGGCTGCGAGCACGCTGCCGGGGTCGGCCGCATCGCGATCGATCTCGGCGGTGACGTCGACGATCCGGCGACTCTGCTCCCGGCGGATCTCCGCGTATCCACGCACCGGCTCGATATCGGCGACGGCGTGGAAGGGAAGCTCGCGGCCCTCGCGGGTGCGGATCCGGAGCTGATCGAAGACGCCGAGCGAGCGCCGCTCGTTGCGAGGCAGGCGGACGCGAACCTCGACCTCGTCGGATCCGCGCTGGAATCGCTGGACCTCCTCGCCGTGCAGGGCCTGACGCACCTGAAGGGCGAGCTGCCGGAAGCTCAGGCCGAGCGCCTCCGCCTCGGGCCGGATCCCCACGCGCAGCTCCTGCTTCCCCGCACGGAAGCTGTGGGATGCGTCGTAGACCCCCGGAAACTCCTCCATCGCGAGCATCAGCTCCTCGGCGGCCCTCTCCAGCTCGTCGAGGTCGTTGCCCTCCAGGCGTACGCCGAGGGGTGCGCCGGTCGCGAAGACGTCGCTACCGAAGTCGAGGGTCAGCGCGTCGGGGACGATCCCGATCTCGCCTCGCCAGAGCTCGGCGATCTCGCCGGCGGTCACGTCCCGCTGCTCGGGCGGAACGAGGCCGAGGGAGACCTCGCCGATGTGGCTCCCCATGGACGGCGCGAAGATCCCGCCCGTGTTGGAGTTGCGCATGCCGGTGAGCGGCTGCCCGCCCACGCTGGTGAAGCGGCCCCGGAAGAGGCTCCGGTCCGGTGCGCCGTACTCGGCGTCGATCTCCGCGCGCACCCGGTCGGCGGCCGTCTCGGCCTGGCGCAGCACCTCACGGGTCCGGTCACGGGAGGTGCCGGGCTCGAGCGTCACGGCCAGCATCACCCAGTCCGCCTCGATGGGCGGAAAGAAGTAGAACGCGACACGTCCGCTGGCGGCCCAGCTGAAGACGACGAGGGCGAAGGCGACGCCACAACACAGCGTGATCGCCGGCCGACGCATCGCGGCTTCGACGGCTCGGCGGAATCGCCCTTCTTCGAACGCCTGAAGCGACGTCCGGACGCCTTCGCGCAATCGCTCGACTCCCGTCACCAGCCGGCCCGGTCCGAGACTCAACGCGAGGACGGCGCCGCCCACGAGGCACGCCGCGGCCACGGCCGGCGGCG
>JANQEJ010000205.1 GCA_028278425.1 Planctomycetota bacterium
GTTCACCACGCCGATGCGCGGGAAGAGCTTCGCCGCCCACGCTCCGAAGAACACCGGCCGCAGCGACACGTGGTGGACGAGGTCCGGCCGCTCCGCGCGATAGAGCGCCAGGACGTCCAGCCAGCCGAGGAGCGCCTTGAACGGATTCAGCGTCCGGTAGAGGCGCACGGGGCGGTGGGTGAAGCCCGCCCGCTCGATCTCCTCCGAGCATTCCCCCGGAGCCGTCGCGACGACGACGTCGAAACCGGCCGCCAGTGCGGCATCGGCGAGTGCGCGCCGATGCCCGAGGAAGTAGAAGTCGTCTGTGACCAGGAAGAGGAGCTTCAAGGGGAGAGCCGGTCCGTCGGTTGAAGATCTTGGACAATACGCACCGACACGAGAAGGCCTCAATCCGGGTCAGTCCTCGAATCGGCCCGGCACGAGCTCCTCGTAGACCAAGTGCGCGAGGTCGAGTCCGTTGGGGATCTGGACCCACCGGCGCGGCTGGTACCCGAGCGCCTCGTGCGAGAGCCAGCCGCGCGTCGAGTTGACGACGACCGCCCCGCGCGCTCGAGCGAGTTGACGACGTGAACGACGGAGATCGATCGCCGACGGGCGGGGTCCGCGACTGACACGGCGGCAACTCTGGTGGGGCGCGCGAGTCAGCCCGCGCCGCCCTCCGACGGCACCGCGCCCCCGGAGGTCTCGAGGGAGCCCGCGGCGACGCGCTCGACGACCTCCTCGAGCGCGGTGCGGAGGTCGACCTCCGGCTCGTAGCCCAGGCGAGCGCGCGCCTCGGAGACGTCGGCGAGGCTGTGAAGGACGTCGCCCTTGCGGAAGTCCTCGAAGCTCGGCTCGAGGTCGGGGGAGACCCCGCCGCGCGCCGCGACGAGATCGCGCAGGAGGGAGTAGAGCTCCAGGAGCGTCGTCCGACCGCCGAGCCCGATGTTGTAGACGCGTCCCATCGCATCGTCGTCCGCGGCCGCCGCGAGGAGGTTCGCCTGCACGACGTTCGCAACCGGGCAGAAGTCACGCGAGGTCGACCCGTCGCCGTAGATCACCGGGCGCCGGCCGGCGAGCA
>JANQEJ010000208.1 GCA_028278425.1 Planctomycetota bacterium
TGCTCGCCGCCGAGCTCTTGTTCCGCCGGCTCGGATCCCGCCCGTGAAGCTCTCCGACTTCGACTACGAGCTGCCGCCGGAGCGGATCGCGCAGCGGCCCGCCGGAAAGCGCGACGCGGCGCGGCTTCTGGTGCACGACGTCGCCGCCGACGCGACGGAGCACCGGACCTTCGCGGATCTTCCGTTGCTTCTGCGCGCCGGCGATCTTCTGGTGCTGAACGACACGCGCGTGCTGCCCGCGCGGCTCTACGGGCGCCGCGCGAGCGGCGGAGCGGTGGAGTTCCTCTTCCTCGAGCCGGTCGCCCCCGGAGCGACCGCCTGGACCGCCATGGTCAATCCGGCGCGCAAGCTGAAGCCGGGCGAGGTCGTGACGCTCGAGGGCGGGGCGCTCGAGGCCCGGCTTCTCGAACGACCGGGGGACGAATGGCACGTCGAGCTTCGCGCGCCCGACGATCCGGACGCGAACGTGGTCGCGCTGCTCGAGCGCCACGGTCGCATGCCGCTGCCGCCCTACATCGAGCGGGGCGATCGCGCGCGCCGGCTGGACCCTCCGGCGGAGGACACGCTCGATCGCGAGCGCTACCAGACGGTGTACGCGGCCCGCGCGGGCGCCGTCGCCGCGCCGACGGCGGGGCTGCACTTCACCCGCGAGCTCCTGGCGGAGCTCGAGGACCGCGGCGTCCACCGCGCGACGGTGACGCTGCACGTCGGAGCCGGGACCTTCCTGCCCGTCGCGGCCGAGAACGTCGAAGACCACGAGATGCACGCCGAGCGCTTCACGCTCCCGGCGGAGACCGTCGAAGCCGTGCGCGCAGCGCGCGCCGCCGGCGGGCGGGTGGTCGCCGTCGGAACGACGAGCGTGCGGGTGCTCGAGCACGGCGGGGGCGAGCTCGTGCCGGGGACCGGCGAGACGCGGCTCTTCCTGCGGCCCGGATCGCCCTTTCGCGTGGTCGACGCGATGCTCACGAACTTCCACCTGCCGCGCAGCACGCTCCTGATGCTCGTCAGTGCGTTCGCGGGCCGGGAGCGCGTCCTCCGCCTCTACCGCGAGGCGATCGAGCGCGGCTACCGCTTCTACTCCTACGGCGACGCGATGCTGCTCTCAGGGCGCGAGTAGCGAGCGGATCGCGTCCGCCGCCGCGCCCGGATCTTCGGCGCCGAGGATCGCGGACGAAACGCAGGCCCGCCCGACCGCCGCGAGCTCGCCGGCGTTCGTCGCGTCGATGCCGCCGATCGGGAAGACCGGCACGGCGGCGCCGGTGGACGCGACCCAGGCCGCTTCGGGACCGAGTCCGCGCGCGTAGCCCTTGGTCTTCGTCGGGTGGATCGGCCCGAAGCCGAGGTAGTCGACCGCCAACCCCTCCGCCCGCGCGACGTCCGCGGCGGAGTGCGTGGAGAGGCCGACGAGGGGCTCCGCCCCGAGGAGCGCGCGCACGTCGCCGACCTCGGTGTCGCGGTGGCCGACGTGCACGCCGGCGACGCCGCGGTCGAGCACCGCGGCGCACACGTCGACGCGGTCGTTGACGAGAACGGGCGCGCGCTCGCCGACGAGCTCGAGCACCGCCTCGGACCACCGCAGGAGCTCCGCCGCGTCGTCCTTGACGCGGACCTGCACGACGTCGACGTGGGGGAGCGCCAGCGCGAGCACCTCGAGCGGCGGACGCCCGCCGCAGAGCTCGGGTGTGAAGAGCAGCATCAGGCGCGCCCGCCCCAGGCGGTCGCGCAGGTCGGAGTTCATCGTCGCGGCCGCGCTAGCAGCAGCTTCCGTTGCCGGGCTCGCAGCAATCGGCGCCGGGGGCGACGTCCTCGCGGACGACGCCGAACTTCGTTTCGTGCGGGTCGCGCGGACGGGTGCCGGCGCAGTCGAAGGGCTTGGCGTCGTCGGCCGCCACCTCGGCGAGCGGCGGGACCGGCGTCATCCATTCCTTGTACGGCTCCGACGTCATGATGCCGAAGGTCTTGCGGCAGACCGCGGCGCGCTCGCCGCGGCGGAAGACGTGGCCGTCGTCGTCGACGACCTGCTTCCACGGGCCGTTGTAGATCACGGCCTCGTTGTGCTCCCAGCAGTCGCCTTCCTTGCCTTTGAAGGCCACCACGGTGAGCGAGCGGAACTCGATCCCCTCGACGATGGCCCAGGGCTCGTCCTGGTAGGCGGCGACCGTCACGCCGTACAGGCCCGCCTCGGCGAAGGCGTCGAGGAAGCGGTCCTCGCGCATCGCGCCGGAGATGCAGCCGGACCAGAGCTCGGAGTCGTTCTGCATCGACACCGGCACGTCCTCGTCGCTGACGATGTCCGAGATCGCGCAACGCCCGCCGCGCTTCAGCACGCGGTGGATCTCGCGGAAGAGCTCGCGCTTCGCGCCGTTCTCGACCAGGTTGAGGACGCAGTTGGAGAGCACGAGATCGACCGACTCGTCGGGGACCATCGGCTCCTCCTCGCAGAGGCGCCGTTCCTCCGCGCGAAGCTGCTCGAGCTCGCGCACGCCCCGCACGGGATTCTCGGCGAGCCACGCGTCCAGCTTGTCGCGGTCGAGCTTCAGGTCCTGGATGTGGCCGTGGCGGAACTCGGTGTTGTGGTAGCCGATGCGGCCGCCGATCTCGTCGCGGTGCTTGCGCGCGAGGGCGAGCATGTCGGCCGTGGCGTCGACGCCGATCACGCGACCCTTGGGGCCGACGAGCTGGCTCGCCATGTAGCAGATCTTGCCGGCGCCCGATCCGAGGTCGAGGACGGTCTCGCCCGGGCGCACGAAACGGCTGGGGTCTCCGCAGCCGTAGTCCCGCTCGACGATCTCGTCGGGCAGGACCTTGAGGAGCGAAGTGTCGTAATCCACCGGGCAGCAGAGCTCGGGCACCTGGGCCTGAGCTCCCTTCGAATAGCGCTCCTTCACGGCGTCGAGGACGTCGAGGGTGGAGGCGTCTTCCGAGGTCATGGCTGGATCGCGATCGGGTTTGTGTGGGGAATCTCTGGAGGCCGCGGGCGCGCCCGCGCGCGGGGCATCGGCGCGAGTACGACGCACCCCCGTCGTTCGAGACGACGGCTCCATCCTGCCGAATCCGCGGGGAGCTTCCCACCCTGGAGATCTCCTCGCGCCCGGGGGGGTTCTTCGTAGGCTCTTGGGATGCTCCTCCCCCTCTGCCTCTGGCTCGGCGCCCAGCAAAACGGCCCCGACGCCGCCCCGGCGCCCTTCCGCGAGACCGGCCACGCCGCCCTGCCCGGCCTCGCGACCACCTGCGGGGGGGCCGAGAAGGACTACATCCTGGAGGTGAACGGCGGGGGCCTCCTCCTGGGGGACTTCGACTCCGACGGAGACGCCGACCTGGTCGTGATCGACGGCTCCACCCTCGAGCGAGCCCGCGCGGGCGAGGCGGGGGAGCCCCCGCGCCTGCGGCTGAACCGCGGCGACGGCACGTTCGAGGCGGCCGGCGAAGTCTGGACGATGGCGCCGGGCCGGTGGGGGATGGGCGGCGCCGTCGGCGACGTCGACGGCGACGGGCATCCCGACGTCTTCGTGACCGAGTGGGGGCCCGATCGGCTCTTCCTCAACGAGAGCGGCTCCGGTTTCGAGGAGGTCACCGAGACCGCCGGCTTGCGCGGCAAACGCTGGGGGACGAGCGCCGCGTTCCTCGACTACGACAAGGACGGTTTCCTCGACCTCGCCGTCGTGAACTACCTCGCCTTTCGCGAGGAGGACGTCGCCCACCGCGAGGAGGGCGAGTGCATCTGGAAGGGCATGCCCGTGATGTGCGGGCCCGAGGGGCTGACGCCGGTCCACGACCAGCTCTACCGGGGCAAGGGCGACGGCGGCTTCGAGGACGTGAGCGTCGCCGCCGGGTTCCGGCCGCGCGAAGCGGGCTACGGGCTCGGCGTCGTCACGCTCGACTACGACGCCGACGGGGACACCGATCTCTACGTGACGAACGACTCGACGGCAAACCACCTCTGGCAGAACGAGGGCGACGGCACGTTCGCCGAGGTCGGGATGCGGCGCGGCGTCGACCGCGATCCCAACGGCAAGGAGCAGGCGGGGATGGGGATCGCCGCCGGCGACCTCAACGGCGACGGGATCGACGATCTCTTCGTCACGAACTTCTCGCAGGAGGCGAACGCGCTCTACGTCTCGCGCCGGCGCGGCTATCGCGACGGCGGCGACGTCGCGCGCCTCGGCGGGCACAGCCTGCGCTACCTCGGCTGGGGCACGGCGATGGAGGACTTCGACCTCGACGGCGATCTCGACCTCGCGGTGTTCAACGGGCACGTCTACCCGCAGGCGGACACGCCGGGGACCGACACCGCCTACGCACAGCCGGACTTTCTCTACCGGAACGACGGCGCGGGGCGTTTCGCGGCCCTGCCGCTCACGGACGTCGGTCCGACCGTCGCGCGCGCGTGCGCCGCGGGCGACCTGGACGGCGACGGCCGGCCGGACCTCGTCGCGATCGAGCTCGGCGGCGCGGTGCGCGTGCTGCGCAACGCGATGGAAGCGGAACGCCACTGGCTCGCGGTCGAGCTGCGCGGCGCGGGCGCGAACACGTTCGCGCTCGGCGCGCGGGTGACGGCGGAGTGGGAGGGCGGCGCGCGCACGGCCGAGATCCGCACCGCCGGGGGCTTCCAGTCGGCGGTGCTTCCCCGGGCGCACTTCGGGCTCGGCGGCGCCGCGAAGGTGGAGCGCTTGACCGTGCGCTGGCCGTCCGGGGAAGAGCAGGTTCTGACCGACGTCGCCGTCGACCGCGTTCTCGTCTTCGAGGAGGAGAGCCGGTGATCGCCGCCGTTCTCGCGTTGGCGGCTTCGGCCGCGTCGCCTCAGGAACCCGCGCTCGCGGAACGTCCGGCGATCCTCGACCGCACGCCCGATTCCCTTCCGCGCTGCGAGCGCGACCGCTGGGCGGAGCTCGCGACGCCCGACGGCCGCGAGCGCGTGCTCGGCTCGCTCGCCCCCGAGGTGATCGAGCGCATGAACCGCGCCGAGAACAGCTACCGGGCGGCGGAGTACGTCACCGCGCTCGAGGACCTCTACGCCGCGCTCGACGCCGAGCCCGACATGCCGCCGGCGCTTCTTCTGCTCGGCACGACGTACTTCCGGCTGCGCCGCTACGGCGACTGCCGGCTTTCGCTCGAGCGCTTCCTCGGCGTGTCGTCCGGCGAGCTGTGGCGAACGCAGGCGCTAGGGCACAGCTACTACAGCCTCGGTGAGTACGAGCGCGCGCGCGACCACTACGAAGCCGTGCTCGCGGCGATACCCGAAGGGCTGAGCGAGAGCGCCGAGGCCGTGCGCGGCCTCGCCCTCGCGCACATGCGGATGGGCGACAACGCCCGCGCGCTGGAGCTTCTGGCGCGCGTGCTCGAGCTCCGCCCGGACCACGCGGAGGCGAGGACCTGGCGCGCGCGCATCCTCTACGACGAGGACGAGCTCGAGGAAGCGCTGGCCGAGGCCCGGCGCGCGCGCGAGCTCGATCCGTTCGAGCCGCAGCCCTGGTACCTCGTGATGCGGATCCTCTACGACCTCGACCGCGAGGAGGAGGCGAGAGAGGCCGAGGCCCAATGGAAAGTCCTCGACCGCGTCGCCCAGGAGGTGCGCTCGCTCGAGATGCGGCTGCGCTTCCAGCCACGGCAGTACGGCCTGTGCGTGCGACTGTCCGAGCTCTACGCCTCGATCGGCGACGTGCACGCGACGCGCGAGGCGCTGGCCAAGGTGGTCCTGGCCCGCCCGGCGGAGGTGTCCGAGTTCGAGGCGCGCGCCTACGTGCTCGACACGCTGGTCCGGTTGGAGGACGAAGAGGGGGCGCGCGTCGCGGCGCTCGCGCTCGAGGAGACCTGCGCGAACGTCGCGGATGCCTGGCGCAAGCTCGAGCTCTTCTACGCGACGCGGCTCGACCGCGTGAACCAGGTGCGCTGCGGCGAGATGTACCGCCGGCTCGGCGGCGGGGACGGGTAGGGCCCTAACAAAAAGGGCCAGGACTCCACGGGGTTGAGTCCTGGCCGAATCGGATTCCGTACCGAATCCAATCCAAAGGAAGGTCCCGCACGGGGAGTCGGGACCCGAAGTCGAGGCTAACGGTCGGGCGCCGTTTTGATCAAGCGGACTCCTTGCCGCGGTCCTTGCGCGGCCGCCCGCCCTTCGGGCGGCGCTCCTTCAGGGAGGAGTGGAAGGCCTCCCAGTCCTGCTCGGAGAAGAGCCGCACCTCGGTGCCGCACTCGACGCAATAGGAGTGCTCCAGGGACTGGAGGTAGGCCCGGTAGGTCCCGCACCGGTCGCAAAACTTCTTGTCGCTGTAGAAGTCGGGTTGATCCATGGTGAATGCCTGGGTGGTCGTGGCCGACCGGAGGAGCAACGGGATTGCCAAGTCCGCCGCGCGCGACAATGCCGCTGTAACCCGTTGTGAATAAGGGAGCTACGTGTTGTGAGGCCGCGCCGCTTCCGGAGGGGGCCGCCGAGCTTCGCGTCGAGCGAATGCAACGCGGCCGGCGCGGTTCGCGGTGGCTGGGACCGCGGTCGAGGCGACCAGGGCGCCGAAGGCCGTCCCCTAGGAGCTTCCGCCGAGTGGCTCAACCCTTTATTTCAAAAGGACTTGGAGCGGGGTGGCGACGGGCGGGAGCCAGCCGGTGTTCCGTTTTCTCTACGCCCGCGGCGCGTGTTCGGATCTCTCGACACCCGCGAGATGGGCCCGGGCGGCCGCCAAGCCCCGCTCCGCGGCGGGGTCGGTCTCGCGAGCCCGCGCCGCGTCGATCGCGTCGGCGGTGCCGGCGTCCGCGCCGTGCCCGCGCGCCAGACCCCATCCGGCGGCCTCGCGGACCAGCGGCGAAGGGTCCGCGAGCGCCTCGCGGAGGGCGCTCCCGCCCTCCTCGCTGGGCCGGTTGCCGAGGACCAGGGCCGCGTTGCGCGCCAGCCCGTCCCGGCGGGCGCGCCGCAGGGCCGAGCCGCGGAACTCCTCGGCGAAGGTCTCGCGGCCGGAGCGCAGCCAGTCGACGAGTCCCGCTTCGCTCACCGCGCGGTGGGTGCCGTGGGTCTCGGACGCGTCGCCGTCCCGCCGGCCCCAGGGGCACACCTCCGAGCAGACGTCGCAGCCGAAGGCCCAGTCGCCGAGCTCAGCGTGCAGCTCCGGCGGGATCGAGCCCCGGTTCTCGATCGTGTGGTAGCTCAAGCAGAGGTTGGAGTCGACGACCCCCGCCTCCCGGATCGCGCCCGTCGGGCAGGCCTCGATGCACGCGGTGCAGGTTCCGCAGGAGCCGGCCGGGGGCGCCGGCGTGGGATCGAGCTCCGCCTCAAGGACGAGCTCGCCCAGGAAGAACCAGGGTCCGAAGCGCGGGTGGAGGAGGTTCGCGGCGCGCGACTCGAACCCCAGCCCCGCCGCCGCGGCGTGGGAGCGCTCCAGGAGCGGACCGGCGTCCACGATCCCCCGGGAGCGGCCCTCGAAGCCCGCGGCCTCGAGCCGCCGGGCGAGCTTGCGGAGCCGCTTGCCCATCAGGTTGTGGTAGTCCCGCCCGGCGGCGTAGCGGGCGACCCGGCCGCCGCCCGCCAGGGCGACCGGGGGCCGCGGGTGGCCCAGCCCCACCACGAGGAGGCTCCGCCCGTCCGGCAGGAGGCGCCGCGGGTCGCAGATCCGCTCGGCCTGCCGCTGGAGCCAGTCCATCCCCGCGTGGCGGCCCGCCGCCAGCCAGGCCCGGAAGCGGCCCGCGGCCGGCGGAGGCTCCAGGGGCGCGATCCCGGCGAGGTCGAAACCCGCCTCCAGGGCCATTTCCAGGGCGATCTCGCTCCGTCCCATTCCTAGATTTTCCGTCAAACACTTGTGAACGGTTTGGTTACCTCTGTGGAAACGGCCTCTAAGCTAGGCTTAGAGAGTCTTCCGGCCGCGGTCCCCCCTTCTTGCGCTGGACGCGACCGGAACAAGTCGCCCCATGACGTCTCCCATGCCCCAGCTCGACGGCTGGACCGCCTCCGGCGGCACCAACCGTAGCTACCTTCGCGAGAGGGTCGAAGAGGTGGGACGCGAGATCGAGGGCCTGGACGTCCGGGACCTCCTGGCGGTGGTCGACGATCCCGAGCGCTCCTTCGAGGCGACCCGCGACGGCGTTTCGACGCGGCTGATGGAGGTCTTCCGCCTCCACCGGAGCCGCGCCGCCTTCGGGCTGCTCTACGAGCTCAACCGCCAGCACCTCCTCCAGCAGGTGACGAGCCGCCTGCGCCGCTACCAGAGCCGCTCCGACCCCCAGGACGTGCTCCAGGAGGTGTTCTTCAACGTGTACCGCTACCCGCACCGCTTCAACGCCGCCCGGGACGACGCCTTCCGCGTCTGGACGGCGACCATCGTGCGGAACACGGTGTTGAAGCACCTGCGCTCCCTGTCGCGCAGCGGGCGGGCGGAAGTGGCCTTCGAGGACCTCCCCGAGCAGCCCGAGGCGGGCAACCGGACGCGCGAACCGATGCGGGGCGCGATCGAGAACGAAAGCCGCCTCGAGTGCACCCGTGTCTACCTCACCTACCTCCATCTCTACCTGCGCTTCTACACGATGCTCAGCGAACGTGAGCGTCGTGCAATCCATCTCGTGGAAGTGGAGGGATGCAGTTACCGCGAGGCGGCTCGGGAACTAGGGATCAAGCTAGAAAACCTCAAGATGGTGATCTTCCGCGCGCGCAGGAAGATCCACCGGTCCATGCGCCGGGTCTTCGAAGGGCTTCCGCCCGATTGTCGACCCGCCCGGGATCCGCGGCCGCTGCCCTCCGCTTCGGACGGCCGGCGGGAGCCGGCCCCCGGGCTCGCTGCCACCGGGACCAAGAACGGTGATGTGCAATGAGTAGCTCCAGCGCCAATTGGTGGGTTCAGGATCTGACGGAACAGTGCGTTCAGTTCCAGATGGACCTGTCGTGCCTGGTGGACGGTGAACTGGACGAGGTGGCCGGTGGGCGCGCGATCGCCCACCTGGAAGGCTGCCCCGCCTGCCGGGAGTTCTTCGATGACGCGCGGCAGCAGGTTCGCGCCCACCGCGACATGGCGGACCCGGACGGGTTGATGCAGCGCTACTCCGATCTCCTCGGAGTCGACGTGGCCGAAGAGGTCGAGTCGATCGAGCTCGTCTGCCGCCTCTCGCAGGTCTTCTATCAGCTCGGGAAGGCCTACGTCCTCACCGCGATCGATCCCAACTTCCGCACGCGCGTGTTCGAGGAAGCGGTTCCGGTCGAGAGCACGCAGACCCGCGGGCGCGGTTTCGTCGACGGGGTGCTCGAAAGCGGCCGCGGCGGCGACGGCGTCGACTGGATGCACGCGCGGCACATGTTCAACGGCCAGCTCGCCAAGATCGAAGGCGCGCTCGAGAAGGGCCGGCGGCTCCTCCAGGAGGCGCTCGCCGCCGATCCCAGCCACGAGGAGGCGCGGGTGTACCTCGCCTACGCCGACGTCCACGAGGGACGGTTCGTGCGCGCGGCGGCCGAGTTCCGGCGGATCTTCAACTCCGCCGTTCACGAGATCAACCGCGGCCACGCGGCGGTCCAGCTTGCGCTCCTCCACTCCCGTGAGGAGGAGTTCAAGAAGGCGATCGCCTGCTGCCGCTGGGTCATTCAAAGCGGATTGGCAGACATCGAAGAGCGGTTCTTCGTGGTCCGCTTCAACATCGGGACGTACTACGCCCGACTCCGGGATCCGAAACGGTCGATCGCGGCATTCCGCGACCTGCTGGACCGGCATCCCGGCCGCGCCGGAGAGGTGGCAGGCTTCTTCGCGCGTTCCGCCAAGCTGCAGGCGGTGATCGATTCCCAGCCCGGGTTTCCGGAAGCCCTGCTGGAATCCTGCCCCGAACTCTTCGTTTCCCCGGAAGTCGCCCCCTCGCAGGAAGGCGGCGACGCTTCGGAGGAGAAGGCGTCATGAAAAAGCTAACGACTCTGCTGCGACACTTTGCAGGGGTGAGCGCGTTCGCAGCCGCGCTGTGCCTCGCCCTGCCCAACGCGTTCGCCGGCGCGGGAGGAGCCCCGGGCGGGGGTTCCGACGACCCGTCGACCGGCGACGACGACATCGGGACCCTGCCCTCGCTCGCGGAGGAGACCCTCCCGAGCCTGGTATTCATCGGCTCGCTCAGCGAGATCCAGGGCGTCATCCTCGGCGTCTCCGGATCCGGCACGATGACCGTCCAGGCGGCCGGCTCCGGTATGTCGGCCGTGATCTTCGACGGGAACCTGAAGGTCCGGGTCGACCTCGCCGCGTTCTCGCAAAGCGGCGTGCAGGCGTCGTTCTCGGTCGGGAACGCGTTCGCCGGCGGCATCGCTTCGATCTACGCGGGCGGCGGTTGGTCGCCCGTGACCTCGCTCGAGACGCTGACGGCTTCGACCGGCTTCCTCGACCTCCCGCTCGACGCCATCGGCTCCCTCGGAGCGCCGGTCGGCCTGACGGCCCAGAGCCTGGACGCCGACCTGTACAAGCTGCGCGCCACCTCCGGCGGAGGCGTTCTGACCCTGACGCAGAGCATCAACCCCGCGGGCGGCCGCACGGGGATCGGCCTCTAGCCGCGCCCGGCTTCGCGATCGCGGCCCCGCACCTCGCCGAGGTGCGGGGCCGTTTTCGTTCTCAGGCCGAACGTCGCCCCAACCCGAGGAGCACGAGGACCCATCCGAGCGCGAGGCCGAACGGCAGCGCGGACGCCGCGAGGACCGTTCGATAGCCCTCGCCGGCCACCTCCGCCGGGCGCTCGACGAGAAAGCGCACGTTGCGCAGCGCCCACGTGCCCTGGTTCTTGCGGAGCGTCCGGCCGCCGTGGGGAAGCGGCTGAATGACCATCCCGCGCGCGAGGATCGGAGCCTTCCGCCGGTACTCGAGCCAACAGCAGTCCAGCTTCCGCGGTCGGAACGGCTGCTCGACGACGGCGCCGTCTTCCTTCCAGACGCGAATCCTGAAGCCGCGGACGTGCGAGCGCCAGTCGTTCCCCATGTCGACGACCATGCCGGTGAGCGGTACCGGCTCGGCGAACGTGACCTTCCAGCGCGCGTACCGGGTGTTGTCCGCGACGAACACGGTCTCGCCCGCGGCGTCGACCGACAGGGACACGCTTTCGTCCTCCGGCTCCGCGTTCACCTCGACCCGGCCGGTCTGGAGCACGCCGAAGGACGCGACGCGCTCGTCGAGCACCGCCGCGGCGCCGGCGAAGACGAGCGCGAGCAACACGACCGCGACGAGGACCCTCACGCCAGGACCCCCGCGTTGACGAGCACCCACGGGACGAGGTGGAGCAGCGCGACGCCGACGCACGCCGTGCCGATCCGCGCCGCGGCCTCGTCCGAGCGCCCGCGGAGGGCCAGCAGCACCAGGAGCGTCAGGATCGCCGGATAGCCGTTCGCGTTCTGCATCCAGTCCTGGGCCGCGCCCATGTCGGGGTGGACGAGCACGACGTACGAGAGCGCGGAGAGGCCGGCGAGTCCGAGGCACGCCGTCCAGCGCCGGGCGAGCGCGTCCTCGCCCGCAAGCGACCTCCACGGCAGGAGCGCCGCAAGGACGAGCGCGAAGCAGACCGGCGCGACGAGCAGCGCGGCGTTCAGCCTGGCGTCGAGGTGGCCGAGCGAAAGCAGCGAGAAGTGCTCGCCCGAACCCTTCTCGATCCGCAACGGGACGAAGGCTCCGCCCTGGGAGCCGAAGCGCTGCGCGAAGGAGACCTTGGTGCGCCCCCAGGTCTGGGTGAGCACCCCGCCGGCGACGAGCGGAAGGATCGCCGCCGCGATCGACGGCAGCAACGGTCGCCACGCGCGACGCCACAGGATCGCGAGCAGCACGGCCGGCCAGAGGAAGATCGTCGCGACGAAGGTGGCGGTCGAGATGCTGCACGCGAGGAGCATCGGCGCCGGCGAGGGCGGGCGGCCGTCCTCGGGCTCCAGCCGCAGGAACCGCACGAGCAGCGCCAGCGTCCAGATCTGCGTCGCCAATGCGGGGGTGTAGCCCTCGATGACGCCGAAGAACTCCTGCGCGTAGCCCGCCGTGCCGAGGATCAGGAGGCACACCCGCGCCTTGACGCGCGACTCCGGGAAGAGCTCTCTCCCGAGAACGTGGGCGCCGAGAAGAAAGGCGACGCCGCTCGCGATCGAGGAGACGGCGATCGCCTCGATCCCCGCGAAGTCGCCCTTGAAGAAGGCGAAGAGCCGCTGGAGCACGCCGGCCGCGGCGGTCGAGAGCGGGTGCTTCAGCGTGATGATCGGCCGCGCCGTGTTCTTGACGATCAGCGTGAAGTTGGCCCAGTGCACCTCCGACCGCAGAAACCAGAAGGCGATCGTCAGGGCTGCGAGGGCGACGCACACCGCCCGCCGCGAGAACGCGGGGCGGAAGAAGAGCCGGTCGACGGAGCGCGCGCCCGCCAGGTAGATCAGCGTCGCGCCGACGACTACGAAGAGCGTGCGCCAGCCGCTCGGGACCCCGCGCCAGGTGGAAGCTCCCCAGAGGCTCGGCTCGGCGAAGAGCGGCGCGATCCAGTGAAGCAGGAGGACCGCCAGACAGCCGTAGGTCCAGACGTCGCGGAAGGCGGAAGTGCGGAGGGGTCGCAAGGGGAGGTGCGCTTCGATCCTATCCCGAATCGCGCACCGGATCGCGCGCCGATCGGCCGCAGTTGCCGACGGTTGCTCCGCGAGCCGGCGTCGCTAGGCTCACGCCGGTGCCGAAGCTGATCGCGATCGACGCGGGAACCACCGGGGTCACGGCGGTTCTCCACGACGAGGCTCTGCGCCCCTTGGCCCGCTCCTACCGCGAGTTCGAGCAGGGCTTCCCGAAGCCGGGCTGGGTCGAGCACGAGGCGAGCGCGATCCTCGCGGCCGTCGACGCGGTGCTCGGCGAGCTCCTGGCCTCGTCGGAAGCCGCCGACGTCGCGGCGATCGGGATCACGAACCAGCGGGAGACGGTGTTCGCCCTCGAACGCTCGAGCGGCGCGGCGCTCGGCTCGGGAATCGTGTGGCAGGACCGGCGCACCGCCGACCGCTGCGCGGAGCTCGCGCGCGAGGGACGCGCCGAGCTGGTGCGGCGGCGGACCGGGCTCGTCCTCGACCCCTACTTCAGCGCGACGAAGATCGAGTGGATGCTGCGCGAGCGCGACGGCCTGCGCGCGCGCGCCGAGGCGGGCGACGTCTGCTTCTGCACCGTCGACACGCTCGTCCTCCAGCACCTGACCGGCCGCGCGACGTGGGCGACCGACCCGACGAACGCGGCGCGCACGATGCTCTACGACGTCGAGCGCCGCGCGTGGGACGCGGAGCTCTGCGGGCTCTTCGGCGTGGATCCCTCGTGGCTTCCCGAGGTGCGTCGCTCGGCGGGGCGCTTCGGCGTCACGGCGCCGGAGGTGACGGGCGGCCGCGCGATCCCGGTCCGCGGCGTCGCGGGGGACCAGCAGGCCGCGCTCTTCGGGCAGGGGTGCCTCGACGCCGGCAGCTTCAAGACGACCTACGGCACCGGCTGCTTTCTGCTCTTGAACACGGGCGCGCGGCGCGTCGACTCGACGCGCGGTCTCGTCACGACGCTCGCGGTCGGCCGCGACGGCGCGCCGTGCTACGCGGTCGAGGGCAGCGTGTTCATCGCCGGCGCGCTCGTGCAGTGGCTGCGCGACCAGATGGGCTTCTTCGACGACGCCGCCGAGATCGAGGCGCTCGCCCGGTCGGTCGACGACGCGGGCGGCGTCACGATCGTGCCGGCCTTCGCCGGGCTCGGGGCGCCGCATTGGGACGCCGACGCGCGCGGCGCGATCCTCGGGCTGACGCGCGGCTCCGGCCGGGCGCACCTCGCGCGCGCCGCGCTCGAGGCGATCGCGCTCCAGAACGCCGAGCTCGTCGAGGTCCTGCGCGCGGAGTCGGGGCTCGCGATCGACGAGCTCCTCGCCGACGGCGGCGCGGCGCGCAACGACCTTCTGCTCCAGCTCCAGGCCGACTTCGCCGGCGCGCGGGTCCGGCGGCCCGCGAGCGTGGAGGCCACCGCCCGCGGCGCGGCGGCCCTCGCAGGTCTCGAGACGGGGCTCTGGGACGCCGCGAGCCAGCCCGCCACCGGGGACGCGACCACCTTCGAGCCGGAGCTCGACGCCGCCGGCCGAAAGGAGCGGCTCGACGCCTGGCGGGAGGCGGTCGGGCGCGTTCTGACCCGCTGAGAGCCGCCTGACGCGCTTTCGCGTTTTTGGCTCCCGGAGGCGGCTTGGCGCGACCGAAAGGGGAATCGGTTTCCCATGAACAGGATGAGATTCCCCCGCGCTCCCCGTTTCCGCCGAGCGGCTCAGGCCGGCTTCACGCTGGTCGAGGTCTGCACCGCGGCCGCGCTCCTGACGCTCGTGATCGCGGCGATGCTGACGAGCCAGACGGCCGCGCTCAACCTCACGAAGACCACCCGCGACACGAACGCGGCGGTGGCGGAGCTCGAGGCGGCGATGGAGGAGATCTTCCTCCTCCCGATCGAGGACATCCCGGATCCCGCGGGGCTCTATCCGGACGGCGTGCCCATCGCCAAGTGGAACGACCACAACCTGAAGGGAGAGCAGATCGTGCCGAGCTATCCCGGCTTCGACGGGACGACGATCCCCGATCCGCTCGAGGTCGTCCTGACGATCACGTGGGAGGACGCCCACGGGCGCCCGCGGGAGCTCGCGCTGGCCTCGATGAAGACGCGATGAAGCAACGACTCTCCAAGCGGGCCGGCTTCACGCTCATCGAGACGGCCGTGACGGCGGTGATCATGATCGTCCTCGCCGGGTCGTTCATCGCGGTGATCGGCGCGATGAAGCGCATGTCGGAGGCCGGCGACGTCCGCGTGCGCATGCAGCAGCACGGCACGTCCGCGCTCGACGCCATCATCGACGACCTGCGCCTCTCCGGCTTCGTCGACGTAGGAGGCAACTCCTATCCGTTCCTTTTTGACGACGGTGTCGCCGGCGCACCGTTCGAAGTGCACGATCACCTGCCGGCCTCGACGTCCGCCGAGCAGAACGAGTACGACTTCGGCGAGAATCGCGAGATCGTCTTCTTGCTCCCCGCGGACGGGAACGGGGACGACGTCCCGGACATCGACGGCGCCGGGCAGCTCATCTGGGGAACCGACGAGATCAGCTACGTCCTGGTCACGGGCCCCGACGGGGTCAACTTGCTGCAGCGCCGCGTGAACGCCGGCGCGCCGCGCACCGTCGCCCGCCACGTCGAGCGCGTGACCTTCGACGACACGCTTTCGTCGGCGTTCGAGGTGCCGTTCGGCGCCGTCCGCGTACGCCTCTTTTTCCGGATGCCGGACGACACGGGAATCGTCCACCGGCATTCCGTCGAGACCACGGTGCGGCTGAGGAACGGGTGAGATGAAAGTCCGAGGGAGACGAGGGGGCCGCGAGGCCGGCTGGGCGCTGCTCGTCTGCGTGTTTGCGACGGTGCTCGGGGTCGGTCTGGCGTCGGTGCTGTTGCTCCGCGCCGCCACCGACGCGCGCGACTCGATGTTGAACCGGAAGCAGACCCAGGCGCGCTATCTGGCCGACGGCGGCGTCGCTTCGGCGAAGAAGAGCCTGATCACCGCGATCGCCAACTTCGATCCCGTGCCGTCCACCGGTGTCGTCACGGTGGACGATCAGACCGTGGATATCTCGGTCGAGCCCACCGGCTTCACCGCGCTGACGACCGACCCGAGCGGGATCCAGACGATCCTGACGGGCTTCCAGATATCCGCGACCGCGGAGGTCGGAGGCATCCGCGAGACCTCGCGCCAGATCGTCAACGTGGAGTCGACGCCGATCTTCCAGTTCGCCGTGTTCTACGAGAACGACCTGGAGATGCTGCCGGG
>JANQEJ010000217.1 GCA_028278425.1 Planctomycetota bacterium
CCTGCGACTGCTCGACTCACATCAGATTCTCAATCTCGAGAATCCCTGGCGAGGATCCGCGACTCCGGCCACTCGGAAAAGGGCCAAACTCGAGACTAGGACAGCTCGATCAAGACGAAGTTCTCGAGGATGTACTGAATAGCTTGCGGAAGCTGGAAAACGTCATGCACTCCGTTGTCGATTATGTATCTGCACTCCGCAGCCTCGCATCAGTCCGTAGCCAATCAGTCGGCGGCCAAGTCCTGGATGCGGTCGAGGGCATGCCTCTGGGCACATATGCCAAATGCTGCTTGCTGAGCATTTTCTCTCGTGCGTCGAATTTCGACAACGAAGGTCGCTTTGAGTCGCTCGCTAGGACCCTCAGAGAGCCGGAACTACGACGAAAGATGATCCTGGCTCTCGGTGCTGCCGGGAATGAAGATTGGTTCCTGCATCGACGCCGTGACTACTACTCCCTTGACCCATGGAGTGGTCGAGCGTTCCTGGCCGGTATGCAATGCGTGAACGAGGATGCAAGGAGACCGTTCTTCTTGTCATTGCGCGGTGGGCGTGACCCACTTGAAGCCGCGGTCATCTCATGGGTGGAGCGTTAGATGATGGGCCTTGGGTATTGCCGTCGTCTCTTTGACAGGGAGCGCGTCAGCCGTTATCGCCCGAGCTGCGTGCGGGCGTCCGCCCGCAGGCCCTCGAGGAGACGCCGCTCCGGATGGTCGGGCGCCATCGTTGCCAGCAGCGGATCGAGCAGCGTGATCACCTCCTTGTAGAGCGGGAGCGCCTCTTCGCGGCGGCCGGTCTTCCAGAAGAAACCGGCATCCGTGCTGAGCTCGAGCGCGAGGCCGGAGCGCGCTTCGGGGTGTGCGGGCTCGAGCGCGAGCACGGCGCGGAGCTCCGCCTGCGCGGCGGCGCGAAGTCGCTGCCGCTCGGCGCGCACGGCGTCCGCCTCGCCCACCTGCCCCCGGCGCAGCACGTCGCGCAGATGCTCGAGCTCGCGTTGCGCGCGGATCGTGAGACAGTAGGCGAGGAGCCAGTGCGATTGAGCCGACGACGATCGCAGCTCGATCGCGCGGCGCACGAGCGTCTCCGCTTCGTCCGCGTGCGCACGGCCGGCGTCGAGCAGGAGCGAGGCGAGCTGCACGAGGAAGTCGGGGTTCTCCGGCTCGAGCTCGACGAGGGCGCGCATCTCGCGGATCGCGTCCTCGGTCGCGCCGGCCGCGATCGCCACCTGGATGCTCATGAATCGCTGGAGCACCGGCCCCTTGGCGTACGTGTCCGGCAGCGCGTCGAGGTCCAGATCGGCGACCGCCGCGTCGGCGGAGCCCACGCCGGTGTAGCCGAGGCCCGCGAGCGCGGTGCGGTCGCTCGCCGAGAGCTCGACCGCCTCCGTTCCGAAGCGCGGCTCGGGGTTGCGGAAGTGCGCCTCGGAGCGTTCCGCGAGCGAACGCGAGCGCTCCCCGGCCGGATCGAAGACGTTGACCGACTCCCCCGGATCGGCGGCGCGGTCGAAGAGCTCGCGGCGCGCCGAGCGGACGTACTTCCACCGGCCGTCGACCACGCCTTCGAAGGGCGCCCATCCGTGGGAGATCCACGGACGGTAACACTCGATGGCGAGCGTCCGCTCCGGGAGCGCTTCGATCTCGCCGCGCGCGAGCGCGGCGAGGCTGCGCCCGTCGAAGTCGCGCGCATCGGCCGGGACCTCGAGGAGCTCGAGCAGCGTGGGCATGACGTCGACCTGCGAGACCTGCGCGGTCACGCGTCGCGGCGCCAGATCCGAGTGGCGCAGAAAGAGCGGAATGCGCACCTCCGGGTCGTCGACGTACGTGCCGTGCGTGGGTTCGTTGCCGTCGTCCAGCCCCTCGCCGTGATCCGACGTGACGAGGACGACGACGTCGTCCCAGATACCGAGGCGCTCGAGCTCGTCCACGACCCGTCCGAACTGCGCGTCGGCGAAGCGGATCTCGGCCGCGTAGCGGGTCCGGTCGTCGCCGCCGGTTGCGGCGCCCGGAGCGTCGTAAGGGGCGTGCGGATCGTAGAAGTGCAGCCAGTAGAAGAACGGCGCGTCTCGCGCCGCGAGCGCGCGCAGGTCTTCGAGGGCGGCGTCGACGACCTCGTCGGCCCGCCGCTCGGCGTAGTGCACGTCCTGCGCTCCTAGCGCGCGCGGCGGCGAGCTATAGGTCTCGAAACCTTGCCCGAGGCCGAAGCACGGGTCGAGAACGAACGCGGCGACCGACGCGCCGGTTCCGTAGCCGCGCTCGCGCAACGCCTCGGCGAGCGTCCGCGCCGCCTCGGGCAGACGGCCGGCGCCGTTGTCGCGGATGCCGTGTCCGGTGGGATAGAGGCCGGTGAGAAGCGACGCGTGCGCGGGGAGCGTCAGCGGCGTGACCGCGTAGGCGTCCTCGAAGACCACCGCTTGGGCGGCGAGACGGTCGAGCGTGGGCGTCGGCGACGGCTCGGCGCCGTGAAAGCCGACCGCGTCGCGGCGCACGGTGTCGAAGGTGACGAGCAGCACGCTCTCGGGAGCGCTCGTACCGCCCCCGCACCCCACGGCTCCCGCCGCGGTCACGACGGCGAGGGACAGGTGGACAAGGAGGTGCTTCACGGTGGCCGCGGCGGTTACGCTGGGCGACATGATGCGCGATAGCGCGAAGCGCGTCCACGCGCACGAGGTCGCGTGACCGAGGTCTACGTTCATCCCCACGTCGAGATGGTCCGCGATCTCTACGGAGACCTGCTCGGCGGGAGCTGCTACGAAGCACAGGTTCGCGACTTCATCGAGCGGCTCGCGAACCGGCTGGTCGAGGCGCAGCGCGAAGGGCATCGCGGCGTCGGAGTCTTCGCCCGCGCTCTCTCCCAGGACAACGCCAGCCGCAGCATCGAGGAGCTCGCGGAAGAACCGCTCTCGATGCACCAAGCGCGGCTGGCCGCGGCTCGCGAGCACGGCTTCGACGATTTCGAAGAGGCGGCGGAACTCGGCGTCGCGCGCTTCGATCCGGAGTTCGAGCGCGCGGTGGACGACGTCGTGCTCGGCCGGCTCGACGCCCTCCGGGAGCGTCTGGCGCGCCGACCGTCGCTGGTCCACGAGCGTTCGCCGCTCGGCCACCGCGCGATGCTGATCCACTACGTGGCCGCGAACGGCGTCGAGATCCGCCGCCAGACCGTGCCGTCGAACGCCCCGGAGATCCTGCGCCTCTTGCTCGACGCGGGGGCGGACGCGGCGGCGACGGCGGCTTGCTACAGCGACGGCGACCGGACGCTCGACCTGCTGCTGACGAGCTCCCACCCCGCCGCGGCGGGGGTGACGGAAAAGCTCGCGGAGCTCCTCGACCCCGCCGAACGCTGAGCGACGGCCAGAATCCGCGCCGCTTCGCGTTCGAGGAACGCGACGGCGCCGTGGCTCCCCTCCGCGGCGAAGCGCAGGTCCCCGGAGAGCAGGGCGTGGATCAGCGAGCGAGCGGATCTCCCCACGGGTCGCTGCCCTCCCAGGGTGTAACTGCGCGTTTCTCCTCCAAGGTCCGCCATCGGATTCCCTCCCTCGGGCATTCGGGTCCGCCGCGGGTTCTCTCGTCCAAGAAGACGGAGCGAGATTCGTGTCGGTTCCGTTGGAAACCAGCTCTCGATTGACGGCCGCGGCGCGCGTCCCGTTCACTGTTGCAAACCGCGTGTCCCGAGGTCTCCGCGAGGAGTTTCCTTTTCGAGAGAGAAAAGCGATGAAGCGTGTCCTGCCCGTGCTGGTCGTCTGCACCGCCGTTCCGTCCGCCGCCGCCTGTTCCGCGTCGACCGCGAGCGTGGCGCGCATGCAAGCCGCGCCCGCCCCGCCCGTGCGCCGCGACGTCGCCGACACCGCGTTGCTCGCGCAGCCGGCCTGAAGCGCCGATCACGTGGCCTTCGCGTACGCCGGCGACCTCTG
>JANQEJ010000038.1 GCA_028278425.1 Planctomycetota bacterium
CCCCGCCTCGCGGCAATAGCCGAGGTCGAGCTCGTGCTCGGGGTCCTGGTGATAGCCGATGCACACGTAGGGCTCGGACGGCGTGCACAGCACTATGGTGTCGGGCGTGTCGCGCTCGAGCGCGCGCGCCAACCCGTGGTAGAGCGCCTGCGAGCGCAGGTGCGGGACGACGCCCGCATCGATCAGCCGAATCGCCAAGTCAGTGCGTCTTCTTGATCAGGAAGCGCCACTTCTCCGTCTCCACCTCCTCGGTGGAGACGATCTCGTGCCGCGTCTGGCGCTCCCACGCCTCCATGTCGGGAACGACGCCGGGGTCGGTGGCGATCATCTCGAGGATCTGTCCGATCTCCATGCCCTTGATCGCGCGGCGGGTCTTCACCACGGGGATCGGGCACAGGAGCCCGGTGCAGTCGAGGAACTCGTCCGGTTTCACGTCCAAGTGGGGTCTCCGGTCAGCGTGTGCGTCCGCCGGTGGATCTCCGGCAGGAGCCGCGCGCCTTCGTCTCGATCGACGAGGCGGTTGATGAAGTAGAAGAGATAGGTCGTCGTGAGCCAGCTTGTGAAGTCCTCCGCCGAGGCGAGGTGCTTTCTCAGGTTGAGCATCACCCACGAGAAGTGCTGCCACGTGTCGAAGCACGAGGCGCAGTCGCGGTCGATCGCGGTGCAGCAGCGCCGCGTCGTCGCGAGGTCCGCGTTGTAGGCGCGGAAGTGCGGGTCGTACGGCCGGCCGTTCTTCACCCGCTCCGCGTTGGCGGGGTGGTCGGGGGTAACGCTCGCGCAGGAGGCGTGCCCCCAGCGGTCGCCGAAGAGGGTCCCGGTGGTGACCACCTCGGCCAGGCGGGAGGTCATCAGCACGTGCTCCGGCCAGCGGTCGATCGCGCCCTCGATGGCGTCGCGCACGGCGCCGAAGCCCTGCCGGAAGCCCAGCGCGCCTCCGCGGCCCTCGAGGTCGCCGTAGAAGTTGAAGAGCACGCGGTTGCCGTTGTCGACGCAGCGCGCGACGACGCGCTCGAGCTCGCCGGCGTGCCCCGGCGCGACGGTGTAGTACCAGAAGGCCCGCTCGTCGTCGCGGTAGTTGGCGAGCGCGCGGCCGAAGACGTCGACGCGCCCGCCGCCGCGGAGCTTCCCGTCCGTGGCGGCGTCGCCCCACACCGAGACGCCGATCGGGAGCTCCTCGAAGCCGTCGAGCGGGATGCGCACGAGACCGTTCGTCGCGACGCTCAGCCGAAACGCGTCATAGAACGTCTTCAGACGGTCGAGCGCGAGGCTCGGCTCGCCGCCGACGATGGTGACGAAGTTCGTGCCGCGCTCGCGCTCGCGCGCGACGAAGGCATCGACGACGGCGTCGCTTCCCGGAGCGCGCGCCCGGTCCATGCCCTCGGCGAAGAAGTAGCAGCCGTCGCAGCGGATGTTGCAGGTGTCGGTCAGGTCGACCGCGATGGAGCGGATCGGCCCGGCGGCGCGCACGGCGTCGTAGAGCCGCGCGAGCAGCGGGTCCGCGAGATAGCGCTCAAGCCTCGCCGCCATCGCGCCAGACCTCGTGCAGCCTCATCTCGCTCTTGATCGTCGCCAGATCGTCGACGCCGGGTGGGAACGGGTAGTCGCGAAACTCCTCGCCCGGCCGGTACGAGCCGTACGGGCGGTTGCACGCCACCTCGCCGGCCCGGTCCGGACAGCCGTCGGTCCGGAACGGCGTACCGCCGTCCGCCGCGGCCTCGACCAGCTCGGCGGGCGCGTCCAGGCGCGCGATGGCGCCCGCTGCGTCGAACGCGATCGCGTCGCGCGGCAGCTCCTCCCGCTCGATCAGGTGCTTGACGAGCTGGATGCGCCGCGTGCGCTCGATCGGCGCGCGGGGCACGTCGTGCATCCGCGTGCCCGGCTCGGGGTTGAAGGAGAAGAGGTAGGCCGCGATCTCCTCCGCGTGCAGCGCGTAGAAGAGCTCGACGAGCTCCGCGTCGGTCTCCCCCAGCCCGACGATCACGTGGAAGTTGACCTTCCACGGCCCGAAGATCCTTCGCGCCGCGCGCGCGATCTCCCAGTGCTGGTCCCAGTCGTGCGGCCCGCGCACGCCGCGGCCGCGGGTGTCGTGGAAGACGTCGCGCGACGCCGCGTCGAGCCCGATGCCGACGATGTCGGCGCCGGCGTCGCGCAGCTCGCGCAGGCGCTCTTCATTCAAGGTCGGCGCGCTGACGAGTGCCGAGATCGGCACCTCTTCGGCCCGCCGGCGGACACGCCGCGTCATGTCGACGAGGTCCCCGTAGGCGCGCGCGTCCTGCACCTCGGCGATGCACACGCGCCCGACGCCGCCGTTCGCCTCCTTCGCCGCGATCTGGTCCGCCACGAGGTCGGTCGGGAAGAGCGGCCAGGCCACGCGGATGAAGGTGTTGTCCTCGGCCGCGCCGGGGCGCTCGCGCGCCAGGCCGCAGTAGGAGCAGTTCGCGTAGCAGCCCTCGGGGTAGTTCTGGAGCAGGTTGATGCACCCGCAGCGGCAGCCCGCGATCCGGCCCGGCTTCAGGCCGAGCTCGATCGCCGCCGCGGTGCTGATGCGGACCCAGTCGGGGCTGATCTGCAAGGCCTCGCTCACCAGCTCACCCCGCAGCACGCGTTAATAAAGGAAGGGCGGAGCCCCCGCTCCTCGGCGTAGGCCACGATCCCGTCCGCGGGATAGGCGATGCCGTTCAGGCCGGCGTCCACCGCCAGACGGTCGATCTCCGCCTTGAGCTCGCCCAGGGGGCGGGCGCAGCCGAGCAGCACCGGCGTCGCCGGCAGCGTGCGCCGCGCCAGCTCGAAGAAGGCGCCGATCTCCTCGAGCGGCGGCGGCTCGACCGCCGCCATCGGCGTGCCGCCGAGCGGCATCAGGACGACGAGCACCAGGCACTTCAGCGGGTGGCGCGCGACGATCTCGAGCGCGCGCTCCTCCCCCAGCATGCGCCCGAAGTGCAGGCCGAGGATGACGTGCGGCACCGTCGGGACACCGTAGCGCGCGAGCCGCGCGAGCGCCGCGTCGTAGTCGTCGGGGTCGGCGTCGAGGTGGTAGACCGCGCGGACCGTGTCCGCGTGGCCGATGACGTCGACCATCGCGCCGTCGATGCCGACCTCGGCGAGGCCGGCGCAGGTCGCCTCGTCGGGAAGGCCCGGATGCACGCGGACGACGAGCCCGAGCTCGCGGCGCGCCCGCACCAGGTCGGGGACGTGCTCGAGCAGCGGCACGCGCCCCTGCGCGTCGCTCCCGCCGGAGATCAGGACGCCGCGCGCGCCGCGCTCGGCGAGCTTCGCGCAGAGCTCGTAGAGGCTCCCGTCGAAGCTCGTGAGGTCGTCCATGCCGCGCAACACCTGCACCTTGCAGTGCTCGCAGGAGAGCGCGCACGCGGTGCCGGTCACGCTGATCGACACGAACTCCGCCGCGTCGTGGCGCGCGTACTCGGTCGTCGCGTAGCGCTTCAAGCCGGGGGCGTGGAAGCGGATCGAGTCCGCGAAGTTCGCCCGCCGGATCTCCATGCACGCGGCGTCAGGCACGGCTCGCCTCCGGCGTCGCGAAACACCCGTATGGATCGGAGGGTTCGCGCGCGCGCTCGACCGCCGCCGCGATGGCGCGCGCGAGCGGCTCCGGCGCGAGCGCGCCGTCCCCGCGCGACCACGCGCGCACGGTCGCCGCGATCGCGCCCGGGTCGGACGAATGCCAGCGCAGCCGTCCTTCGAGGTCGGCCACCGCGCTCTCGCTCGCGAAGAAGTCGCCGCGAAGGTGCGCGGCTTTGATCGTGCCGCCCGCGAGGGCGACGCGCACGTCGAGGCGGCCCTCCGGCGTGCACAGCTCCGCGGCGCCGGCGGTGTCGGGCACGTCGGTGCGCTGGAAGACCCACTCGCGCGTCGCGTACTTGTCGCGGACGAGCGCGGCGACGTCGCCGCGTTCCGCGGCGGTGAGCGAAGTCGGCTCCGCGTCCGCACCGAAGCCGCGTCTAACGGCGGCGCGCACGTCGTCGAGAGCGACGCCCGCCCCCACCAGCCGCCGGACCGTCACCGTCCGCCCGGCGAGGACCGCGAGCTCGCGCTCGCCGACCGCGGGGAAGGGCATCCGGAGCACGCGCGCCATCAGCGCGACGTCGAGGTCGACGAGCACGGAGGCGTGAAACAGGAGCGCGCCCGACGGGTCGCGGTAGACGCCGAGCCCGGCGAGCTTGCGCCCGCCGACGGCGAGGTCGTTCTTCCCGCGGAAGGACGCGGCGACGCCGAGCTCCGCGAGGCCGCGCAACAGGCCGCGCGAGAGGCGCTCCATGAGCTCGCGCGGGCGACGGCGTTCCGCGCCGGCGACGACGAGCGCGACGCCGAGCTGGTCCGGCCCCATCAGGATCGCACCGCCGCCGGTCGGCCGGCGGTTCACCCCGACGTGCTCGCGCGCGCACCGCTCGAGCTCGACCTCGTGCGCGACGTCCTGGAACCGCCCGACGAGCGCGCAGTGCGCCCGATACGTGTAGAGCCGCAGCGTCGGCGGCGACGCGCCGCGGCCGACCCTCTGGGCGAGCGCTTCGTCGCAGGCCAGCCCCTCCGCAGCGCCGACGCCGTCGTCCGTCAGGAGCCGCGTCATGTCCGCGCGAGGCGCTCGACCTCGGCGGCGACCCAGGGCTCGATCGCGTCGTCCGCGAGGAGCTCCGCCGCCTCCTCCTCCCACCGCGTCGCGGCGATCTCGACCAGCCAGCCGTCGCCGTACGGGTCGCCGTTGACGCGCAGCGGGTCCCGCAGCACCGCGTCATTGCGCGCGACGAGCTCGCCGGAGACCGGCGCGACGATCGTGCTCGTCATCTTCGCCGCCTCCAGGGATCCGATCGGCTCGCCGCGCCGGACGGTCGTGCCGAGGTCGTGCAGCGCGACGTAGGCGAGCTCGCCGAGCGATTCGAGCCCCAGCGCGTCGACGCCGACGCGCACCCGCCCCGTCCCGGCATCGTGCCGCGCCCACAGGTGCTGATCGGCGTCGTAGCGACGGTCGCGCGGAACGTGGGGGGGCATCGGGCCGACATCCTAGCCCGCCGGTCCCGGGGCGGGTCCGAATCGCGGCCGAATCCGGCGGCGGAGCCCGGCGGGAGCGGCCGGGCTCCCCGGAGGGCCTCCCGCACCGGACCGGGTGGGCCATATCCGGCGTTGAAATCGCTTTCCTGGTGCATATGTTGTGGTTCCTTGGAGCGGGAGCGAGGAAGTCGCGACTTGGCCAGGGAGGCCCGCGCCGAGGCCAGCGAGCTGACGCCGTACCGGCCGGAGGCCGGCGCGACGCCCGGCCGGGGGCTCCTCGCCGGAGGCGACCCGCACGAGATCCTCCGCCGCCTGCACGCCGGCGACCCCCTTTCCGTCCGCTCGCGCGCGGAGAACCACGCGCGGAAGAACGCGCTCGTCCTCGACAGCGACCGGCTGTACGTCCGCAGCCTCGCGCGGGTCGCCCACGACGCCGCCGCCGGGCGCGTGCGCGAGCCGCTGTCTCCGTGGCTCGACGACTGCGTCGCGATCTCCGCGCGGGAGCTCCTGCGCGAGGACCTGGCGGCCACGCGCCCCGAAGCGACGGCGGCGCCGGTGATCGACGGCATGCACACGCTCCTCGCGTACGCGCTCAAGATCGAGCCGCTCGAGGCTCCCTACGTCGCGGCGATCTTCAACCAGCTCCACGTGGAGCAGCGCGCCCCGCTCTACGCGGTGCTGATCGAGCGGCGCACGATGACCGACGTCGCGGCCGCGCGTGGGATCACGGTCGGCCAGGTCCGCGCGCACGTCACGGCGGGGCTGAACGCCCTCGCCACCGCGCGCCCTCCCGAAGAACAGGCCGGCTGGTCTGAGCTCCTATGAACGGCGGCACGCACACGCTGGACCCGAACGTCGAGGAGATCCTCGTCGAGATCGCCGGGCAGCCGGGCTCGCGCCTCCTGCGCATGACGCCCGAGCAGCGCGCCGCGGCGGCGCGCGGCGAGTCCCTCGAGCTGATCCCGTACGCCACCGGCCTGACCGCCGCCGAGCGGCACCTGCTGCGCGTGTGCCGCGCGGAGGTCGCGTACCTCCTGCGGACGGCCTACTGGAACCTGCTTCTCCGCGACGAAGCGCACGAGGCGCGGGTGAAGCACGACTTCGAGGTCGAGGACGTCGCCGACCGCCGGCAGCGCGTCGAGCGCGAGCTCGAATGGGCGCCGTCCCTGCGCGCCTGGGCGCGGACGAACGAGCTGCTCGGCCGCTGCCTAGCCGCGCGGATCGACCGGGCGCCGAAGCGGGCGGACTACCTGATCGCGGCCTTGCAGCTCGAGGACACCGGCGAGGCGCGCAACGACCTGGCGCTCGAGTGGATCCTCGCGGGCGAGCTCGAGAACGCGCGGGCCACCTTCGAGAAGCTCACCACCGGCGTGCTCACGCAGAAGCAGGAGCAGATCTGCTGGCACAACATCGGGTTCCTCCACACGAGCCGCGGCGACGACGGGCGGGCGGTGGACGCCTTCGCGATCTCCGCGACGATCGACGGCGGCGACCCGGAGACGGACTTCAACCTGCTGCGCTGCGCGCTGCGGCTCGGCGACTCCACGCTCGCCGCGCGCGCCGCGGCACGCGTGGACGAGCAGGTGTCCGCGGACGATCCCGACCTCGCCCGCTTCGCCGCCGCGTCGCTCACGGATCACGAGACACCGACCGCGAAAGCCCACGCCTGCTTGCGGGGGCTTCGCGACCGCCTTGGGCCCGCATCCCGGAAGATCGCCGATGCCTACGCCTAAAAAACCCCGCCGGCCGCTCCCCGAGCTGCTGGCCTTCCTCAGCCTCGCCGGCGCCTTGAGCGCTCCGCAGGCCCTCGGCGCCGGCGAACCCGTCACCCCCTCGGGCGGAAGCGGCATCGGTTCCGGACCGGGCCAGGTCAAGAAGCGCACGCCGCCGCAGCCGCCGGCGGAGGCCGAAGCGCCGCCGCCGGGCGAGGAGCCCGCGCGCGGCGGTCTCGCACCAAGGGAGGGGCGCAGATGACCGTGCGGGGGCGGCTGCCGGCGTTCCTGTTCCTGCCGCTCTGCGTCGCGTTCCTCCTCGTCTTCTACAAGCTCAGCGCGGACCAGGCCGAGCGGTCCGTCGTCGACGCGGCGTCCCCGGCGCCCGTCGCCGCGCCGGCGGCGGAAGGCGCCGGCGCGGAGCCCGACGCGGAGATCGATCCCGCGGCCGAGCCGGAGACCCCGGCCGTAGGGGACGCGCGCGAGCCGGCGCTGGCCACGTCCTCCACGCGGGGCGCGGTCGCCGCGGCCGAGCCGCCCGCGCCGACGTTCGAGGTGGCGGGGCGCGTCGCGCTCGCCGACGGAGCGCGCCTGCCGGAGGACGCCGCCGTCCGCTTCGGCTTCGCGCGGGGAGAGGAGCGCGAGTGGGCGGACCCGGTTCCGGTGAACGCGGACGGCACCTACGGCCCCGCGCGCGTCCCGGTCCTCGGCGGCGAGGGCCTGATCGGCGTGGTCGAGGGCAAGGGCCTCCTCGGCGAGCCGCGCGCGTTCCGGCTTCCGCGGCTCGACCAGCGGCTCGTCGCCGACTTCGACGTGCGGCGCGGGGACACGTACCGCGTCCGCGTGACCGATCTCGAAGCGCGCCCGCTCGACGGCGCGACGGTCTACCTCTGGTGGGAGGGCGACGAGGCGGACGAGGTCACGGGCAGAACGGCGAGCGACGGCGAGCTCTCCCTGACCGCGCCGCCCGGCGTGGCGGCGTACGTCGACGTGTTCCGCCGCGACTACGCCACCGTGAGCTCCGCCGGTCCGTTCGCGGCCGAGGACGCCGCGGAGGGCCCGATCGAGATCGCGCTCGCCCCCGGCGGGACGCTGCACGGCCGCTGCGTCTCCGCCGCGGGCGAGCCGGTGCCCGCGTTCGATCTGATGATCTGGCGCACGGATCCGGCCGACGGCTCGTGGCTCACCTTCGCCGACGAGAACGGCGAGTTCGAGCTCGACGGCGTGCCGCTCGGGCCGATCACCCTGCTCGCGTTCGCGCCCGGCTTCGCGCAGAGCGAGCCCGCCGCGGTGGACGTGGCCGCCGACCGGCCGGGGAAGGTGGAGCTCGTGCTCCCCGCGACGCGCACGGGCGACGCGACCGTGGTCGACGGACGCAGCCGGCGGCCGATCGCGGGCGCGCGCGCGCAGCTCTACGCGCGCTACGGAACCCAGGCGGTCGTACCGCTGGGCGACGCGGTCGAGACCGATGCCGAGGGCGGCTTCGAGCTCGACGGCTTCGGCCCGCACGGCGCCGCCGTCGAGGTGGCCGCGCCGGGCTACGCGACGCAGTACCGCATCCACGCGGGCGGTTCGGCCGAGCGGATCGAGCTCGGCACGATCGCGCTCGTTCCCACCACGCAGGTCGAGCTGCGCCTCCTCGCGGAGGCGGGGCGCGATCCGTCGGAGTACCGCCTCTGGACCGAGAAGGGCGACCTGGCGCCGACGGCGTTCCCGGCGGACGGCGTGCTGCGCGCGGAGCTCCGCGCCGACGCCTACCACTTCCTTCTCCGCCGGCCCGACGGCACGACCCGCGTCGTCGCCGCGCGCGTCGAGCCCGGACCGCCGGTCGCGATCGAGCTCGACGCGAGCGGCGCGCGGGCGCTCGACGTGCAGCTCCGCGACCACGCCGGGGCGGACCTCGGCGGAGCCCGCGTGCGCGCCGGCTTCCTGACCGGCGGCGGCTTCGCCGCGCACGAGGAGGCGCCGCTCGACGAGGGACACCGCGCCCGGCTCCGCGACGTGGAGGGCGAGAGCGTCGTGCTCGAGCTCCTCGCACGCGACGGCGCGGTGCTCGTCACCGAGAGCTTCGCGCTGGCGGGCGCGCCCGTCCAGGAGGTCGAGCTGCGCGTCGCGGGGCACACCGCGCGCGTGCGCGTCGTCGACCCCGAGGGGAATCCGATCGCCGGCGCGACGGCGACAGCCCGGCTCGCCGGCTTCGACGGGGACGCGCCCTTCTGGACGCGCACCCGCGTCGCCGACGCGAACGGCGAGCTCGTGCTCGGTCCGTTCACGCGTCCGCGCGTGCGCGTCGACCTGTCCCATCCGGACCACGGCCGCGTGTTCGCGCAGGAGGTGCTGCTCGCGACGGGAAGCGTCGCGGAGCTTGTCCTCGACGCGCGCGCCTCCCTGAAGCTGCGGCTCGTCGACGGCGCCACGCCGCTCGACGGCGTCGACGTGCGCGTCTACCACGAGCCCGGCGGCGTCTTCGTGGCGGGGCGCTCGAGCGGTTCGGACGGCCGCGTCGAGCTCGCCGGCGTCGCGGTGGGAACCTACGCGCTCGTCGTCCAGCAGGACGGGTACTGGCGCACCGAGCTCGAAGCGGAAGCGGACCTGGGAGCGGGTTTCCGCGACGTTCAGGTGCGCCGCCTCGGGACCGCGGACGTCGCCCTGCGAAGCGCGGACGGCGCACCGCTCGCCGGCGTGCCCGTCGAGCTCACCTCGGTGGAATTCGGCGAGACCTGGTCGGACTGGGTGGCGGCCGGGCGCGCGCCGGCTCCGGTCCAGGGCTTCCTCACCGACGCCCGGGGAGGGATCCGGGCGGCCGACCTCCCGCGGGGCGACTACGTCCTGCGCGCGGCGCTCCCCGGCGGCGAGGTGGTCGAACGCACCATCCCGGTCGCCCCGGGCGCGCCGACGGCGAGCCTCGTCCAAGTCCCCTGATCTCCTTCGGTCGCGGGGCCGGAGTCACTAGGATTCCGGGCCCCACGGGCCGGGCGGAGCGCTCCCCCCCGCCCCACGACGCCCCCACGATCGGAGATCCACGTGCACCGAGTCCTCGTCCCGTCGCTGCTCCTCCTCCCGTTCCTCGGCTCCTGCGGCGGCGGCGAGGAGCCCGTCGAGCCCGCGGAGACCGCCCAGGCGCCGCCCGTCGAGCCCGCGCCGACGACGCCGCCCGCCGAGACTCCGGCGACGCCCCCGGAGCCCGAGCCTGTTCCCGCGCCGCAACCGGAACCGCCGCCCGAGCCGGCGGCTCCGGCGCGCACGCCCGAGTTCGACTTCGCCCCCGGCGGCTCGATCGCGGACGACCAGCTCGGCGACTACTACGTCGAGATGGCCTGCGCGATCGACGGCCAGGACGTCGGCACGATGACGTTCGCGCTCTGGCCTCAGCACGCGCCCCAGACGGTGCGCAACTTCCTGCGCTACTGCGACGAGGGCTTCTACGACGGCCTCGGCTTCCACCGCATCATGCGCGAGTTCATGATCCAGGGCGGCGACTCGACCGGAACGGGCAAGACGCCGTACGGGAGCTTCGCGGACGAGTTCTCCACGGACGCCGACCGCGCCCACGGCTACGGCGTCATCTCGATGGCTCACACCGGCGCGCCGAGCTCGGCGCGCGCCCAGTTCTTCGTCTGCAACGCGGAGACGCCGAGCGTGTGGGGCCTCGACGGGAGCTACGCCTCCTTCGGTCGCCTGGTGAAGGGCGTCGCGACGCTCGAAGCCCTCTCCGACGTGCCGGTCGCGCCCAGCGCCCGGGGCGAGCGCTCGCAACCCACCCGAAAGGCGACGATCGTCAGCGCCCGCGTCAAGCAGGGCGAGCCGGAGCGCGGCGAGAAGGTCGAGCGCCCCTACGCGCCGCCGGACCTCGGCGGCGAGCCGGAGCGCGTGACCGTGCAGCACGTCCTGATCTCCTTCGCCGGCACCCGCACGGAGGCCACGCGCACGAAGGAGGAGGCGGAGCCCCTCGCGCAATCCGTGCTGGAGCGCGCCCAGGCGGGCGAGGACTTCGAGGCGATCGTGCGCGAGCTCTCCGACGACCCGGTCGACCCCGAGGACCCGACGCCGGGCGTCTACACGTTGTTGAACACGGGCGTGCGCGACGAGTCGGCCGACCGCGCAATGTTCCAGATGAGCCGGGAAATGCGGGACTACCAGACCACGCTCATCGCGGACATGCGCGCCGGCACGCTCACCCAGGAGGACTTCCGCGCGAAGCTCCAGGAGCGCCAGACCCAGCTCCAGCGCGATCTGCCCA
Organism: Planctomycetota bacterium; assembly: GCA_028278425.1. GTDB lineage: Bacteria > Planctomycetota > UBA1135 > UBA1135 > JANQEJ01. The sequence continues at coordinate 10,954 of JANQEJ010000038.1, forward strand.
TGGCGTTCCCCCGCCAGGGGATGGCCACGTCCTTCGGCGACGTCTCCTTCGGGTTGAAGGTGGGCGAGGTCGGCATGGCGCCCTTCGACGCCGCGAAGAGCCCCTTCGGCTGGCACATCATCAAGCGGCTGGAGTAGGGCGAGAAAAAGCGGGGATTCCCTGGCAGCCTCCCCCGAGGGTCTGCGCCACGGGGCTCGAACCCACTGCCCGGAGTTCCCCCATGAAGACCACGTCCCACACAGCCATCCTTCCCACCTCCCAGGGATCCGCCCTTTCGCGGGTCGGCATCCTCGTCTACGGCGTCCTGAGCTACGGCATCGGCGTCGCCGGCCTCTGCTTCCTGATCGGCACCACCTTCGGGATCGTGCCCTTCACCGGCGGGCCGGTGTCGATCGGCTCGACAGCCGGGGCGATCGCGTTCAACCTCGCCTTCATCGCGCTCTTCGGCCTGCAGCACGCCGTCATGGCGCGGCCGGCCTTCAAGGAGCGCTGGACGCGGGTCATCCCTGCCGCGATGGAGCGGCCGACCTTCGTCCTGGTGACCGGGATCATCGTCTCGACCACGCTCGCGCTGTGGCAGCCCCTGTCGACCACGGTCTGGTCGCTGGAGAGCACGGCCGCGACGGTCGGCCTCCGCGGCCTGGCCCTCTTCGGCTGGGTCTACCTCCTCGCCGCCACGTTCACGATCGACCACTTCGAGCTCTTCGGCCTGAAGCAGGTCTGGCGCAACTTCCGCGGCAACGAGCCGCCGAAGCTCCCGATCGTCGCGCGCTTCCTGTACCGCTTCGACCGCCACCCGATCATGACCGGCTTCCTGATCGGCCTCTGGGCCACGCCGGTGATGCGGCTCGACCACCTGGTGCTCTCGGCCGGACTGACGGCGTACATCATCGTCGGCGTGATCATCGAGGAGCGCACGCTCGTCGCGATCCACGGCGACGGCTACCGCGAGTACCGCCGCAAGGTCGCCGCGCTGGTTCCGTTCCCGGGACGGCGCAAGTAGCACCAGCAGGAAACGGGGGCCTGGCCCATCGGCTACGATCTCCGCCATGGGCCAGCCACTCCCCCCCGCCCCACGGGGCTCGGCCGCGCGCAAGGCCGAGGAAACGCTGCGCAAGATCGCCCTCTCCTACCCCGGCACGACGGAAGACTTCCCCTGGGGTCACCGCGCGATCAAGGTGAGGGCCAAGATCTTCGCCACGCCGAACAGCGACACGAACGGCTTCCGCATGTCGGTCAAGCTCGTCGAGTCGAACCGCGCGGCGCTCCTACTTCCCTTCACCGAGCCGACGCACTACGGCATGGGGAAGCACGGGTGGGTGACGGCCAGTTTCGGCGTCGACGAAGCGCCGCCAGTCGGGACGCTCGCTGAGTGGATCGAAGAGAGCTACCGGGCGATCGCGCCGAAGAAGCTCGTGGCGGAGCTCGACGGAGCAATCACGGGGACGCCGCCGCGCCGTAAGAAGGCCTAGGTTGGGCTCTCACGGGAAGAAGAAGAGAAACGCAGAGGAGCGGAGGTTGGCAGAGGATCGCAGAGGCGTGGGCGGCTTCGCCGCCCACGCGAATTCAGGCGACTGGTTCCAGCGTTCCGGCGCTTTGTGGCTTTGAGGCGCAGAGGCGGGTCGGCTTCGCCTCCCCGCATCTTCTGAGGCAAGGGAGGGAGCGGAGAGACATGAGCAGAGAAGGGTCCGGGCACTTCCAACCGATTCCTAGATCGTCCGGTGCCTCCAACACAACCGCCACGGTCCCGGCACTTCCAACGACCTCGACGCCAGATCGCCGTTCGCGCTCGCCATACGCGCGAACGGAGACTGGGTGTTTGCTTGGGTCGCTCAAGGAAGAGAAACGGCTGGAAGTCCCCGTTGCTTTCTCTCCCTCTTAAGCCTCTGCCGTTTCTGCTCCCTAAAATTGCGGGGAGGCGAAGCCGACCCGCCTCTGCGCCTCAAAGCGACAAAGCGCCGAAACGCTGGAGCCCGTGCTTTCGAATCGCGAGGGCGGCGAAGCCGCCCTCGCCTCTGCGAACCTCTGCCAACCTCCGCTCCTCTGCGGTTCTCTTCTTCAAGACCCACCCCCCATCCCAGTCTACGCCCGACGCCGTAGCAAACTACGTCGACCGCCCCACGGCGCCCCACCGGCGCTCCCCCTAGCCTCCAGGGGAGGACTCCACGCTGCCCGAAGGAGGTGCACCCATGCTCCGTACGCTCTTCGCCCTGCTCGCGCTCGCCACCGCCGCGTCGGCTCAAGCCGCCGCCACCGTCGGACCGCCCAAGGCGCCGGTCGGTTGCCCGATCACGATCACGGTTTCCAATGATGGAACGGCCGGCGACGTGGTCACCGGCGTCTGCCCCTATCGCGTCTTCGACGAGATCGGGCAGCCGGTCTACACGCCGATCTGCATCCTGATCGCGATCCTGCTGCAGCCGGGGCAGACCTTCACGGCCGAGTGGGAGCAGATCGACGACCTGGGGAACCCGGTGCCGCCCGGGATCTACCGGATCGACGTCATGCTCGAGGGCGGAGTCGTCGAGCAGCACTTCGTCGAGGTGGCGAACGTCGACGCGGCGCTCTCCATGCTCGGCACGTCCAAGCTGGGGTTCGAGCGCGACCTGAAGCTCTGCTCGCCTCAGGATCCGTTCGGGATCTACGCGGCGGCGGCCTCGCTCTCCACGGCGGGGATTCCGACCTGCGCCGGCACCGTGCCGCTCGCGACGGACGCTTTGTTCAAGGTCTCGCAGCAGGCTTCGAACGGCGTGTTCCTGAGCTTCGCGGGTCAGCTCGACGCGTCCGGCGCGTCGACGCAGCCGCGCGTGGCCTTCCCCGCGGACCCGGTGTTCCAGGGGATCGAGTTCAACGTCGCCTTCGTCGTGCTCGATCTCTCCGATCCGTGCCCGGTCGCGCGGATCTCCGAGGAGCTGCCGGTCAAGGTCGAATAGGCGCGGCGCCCGCGCCGCCGCTCACGGCAAGAGCTCCGGGCTGATCCGCTCGATGCGGATCCCGTGCGCGCGCGGGCCGTCCTCGCTGTCGACGACCTCGAAGCTGACCTCGGCGCCGGCGACGAGCTTGCCGAAGACGCCCTTCCCCGTGTCGCGCCGCTCGAAGCGGTAGTCCTGGCCGTCGGCGCTGACGACGCCGTAGCCCTCCTGGGCCCAGATTTCTCGGACGGTTCCTCGCATGGGACAAGGTTCGGTTGGTGGTGGGGGCGGGGCCATGGGCCGGAGTGCGTACGTCAGGGCTGCAAGCGCGATCGGATTGGACGTCATCTTCCAGGAGCCGAACCATCCGTTGTCCGTGGTGGGGTCGTCGAGCGTGTCCTTGACGAGCTTGGTGACGTTCCAGCGCTTGCGCGAGCTCGCCGACGACGTCTTCGCCGTGCAGCCCCGTCGTCGCGAGCACCGGCTGGAGGTTCCATTTGATGTCCACCTCGGACATGAGGATCCGCCACGCCCTTGCTAGCATGACGCCCGCCGAGCGAAACATGGGCAAGGGTCGAGAAATCCGGTCGTTCGACTACGTGAACCACCCCTACGAGCGGGTGCGTGACGCGCTCTCCGAGGACGCGGCCGCCGTGTTCCAGGCCGCGACCAAGGCCGCCTCGGAACGCGCCCAGACCGTCGCTTCCGCGCTGCGCGTGAACATCGCGGGGCTTGAGGTGAGCTCCGACATCGCGATCTCGATCCACAGCGTCGAGGAGAAGAAGGGCGGGGCGAAGGCGCCGCTGACCACGCGCATCGAGCTCGAGTGGGAGGCGGCGAAGGCGCCGCGGCTCTTCCCGCTGATGAAGGCGGAGCTCTCGATCTACGCGCTGACCGCCACGGAGACGCAGCTCGACTTCGCCGGCAACTACACGCCGCCGCTCGGACCGCTGGGAACGGCCGCGAACGCGCTGGTAGGCTACCGCATCGCGGAGGCGTGCGTACACCGCTTCCTGACCGACGTCGCGCGCTATCTCCGCGAGGGGCTCTCGCGCGAGGCGAAGCGCTAGCCCGGCAAGACCTCGATCGCGTCCGCTGGCGGCCGGAGGGAAAGAAACGGGGCCCGGAGCCATCTCCGGACCCCAGCGGTCGGAGCTCCACTCGAACGCGAGCTGAGACCGCGCGGTACGCGGCCGTTCGAGCCGAGGGCACGGAGCCCGACACAAGACTCGAAGACGGAGCGTACGGCGCGAACGCCGTTCCGCCAGTGGCTCCAGTGCGTAGGCTCGGCGCTCCGTCCGCGCGCGCGACGTCTACGCCCGCGCCCGCCTTGCACGCGGCCTCCGGAAGCGCGCGCGCTCCGCTTCGACCGCGGCGCGGAACGAGCAGCCTTCGAGGTGGTCGTTGACGATGCCCGTGCTCTGCAGGAACGCGTAGCACGTCGTCGGACCGACGAAGCGCCACCCGCGGCGGCGGAGGTCCCTGCTGAGCGCGCGCGAGGCGTCGGTCTCGGTGAGCCGCATCAGCGCGGCGCGCGTCATGCGTTTCGGCCGTTCGGACGGCGCCGGCTCGAAGCTCCAGACGTACGCGGCCAGCGAGCCCTGCTCCTCGACGAGCTCGAGCGCGCGGCGGGCGTTGTGAATCGCCGCCTCGATCTTGCCCCGGTGGCGCACGATCGACGCGTCGCGGAGCAGGCGCTCGACGCTCCGCGCCCCGAAGCGGGCGACCGCTTCGAAGTCGAAGTCGCGGAAGGCGCGCCGGAACGCGTCGCGCTTGCGGAGGATCGTCAGCCAGGAGAGGCCCGACTGAAAGCCCTCGAGGCAGAGCTTCTCGAAGAGGCGCCGGTCGTCGCGGACCGGCCGCCCCCATTCCTCGTCGTGGTAGCGGCGGTAGTCCGCGTGCTCGCCGCACCACCAGCAGCGGGCCACGCCGCCGTCGATCCGGATGCCGGTGCGGGAGCTCACGGGCGCCGATCCTAACGGCTCGCGCGCCGGCGCCTAATCGTCGCGCGCGTCGGCCTGGTAGCGCGCGCGGAGGAGGAGCTGCGCCGACGCCGGCGCCACGAGCCGCACCTCGACGTCGTGCAGGCCCGCGGCCAGCTCCACGGTCACGCGACCGCGCTTGCCGATCTTCCAGCGCTCGTGCGCGTAGGTGCCCGATTCCCTCGCGTCCTCGAGGTACCAGCCCGCGCGCTGGCCGCCGAGCAGGACCTCGATGACGTACTGTCCGCCCGCGGGCTCGGGGTCGAGGAGGCGCGTGTCGATGCGCAGCGGTCCGGGCCCTGGTGCCGCGAACCGCACCGGACGCGCCGCGTCGAGGACCCACCAGCTCTGGCCGGGCTCGCCCAGGAGCACGTGCTCGTGGAACGAGCCGTCGAGGCCGATCGTCTCCCACTGCTCCGGCGCGGGTGGGAACAGGACGCGGAACAGGAGCGCGAGAATCAGGAGCACCCCGAGCCCGGCGAGGAGCGTGGCGCGCCGCCGGCCGGCGAGCGGCGCCTTCTCCCGCTTGATGCGCGGCCAGACCTCCTTGCGGGCGCGAACCAGGTCCGTCGAGAAGTCGATCTCGACCCACGGGAGATCGGCCACGTCGACCGGCGTGAGCGTCCGGCTGCTCGCGACCGCGCTGACCGCCGCGGCGAGCCAGCTCTTCTCGTCCCCCCCGTCGATCCGCCGGTCCGCCTCGTCGAGCAGGGCCGTCACGGTCTCCGCGGTGAGCTTCAGGATGCCGACGTTCTCGCCGGAGATGCGCTCGGGCGGCAGGTCCTTGCTCATCCCCGCGACGCGCCCGTCGGCGACCTCGACCGCCATCTGTTCGCGGTTGCGCCCCGAGCTCGAGTCGAAGGCGATCGCGTCACCGTCCACCTCGAGCAAGCGTTCGAGGATCCGCGGCGAGAAGAGGACGTCGCTGTTCATCACGACGACCGGGCCGGTCAGCCACTCCCGCGCGAGCCGGAACGAGTACAGGCTGTTCGTGTGGCTCCAGCGCGTGTTGACGTAGTACTCGGCGCGGATACCGACGGTCTCGCGCACCTCGTCGGCGCCGTATCCGATCACGAGCGCGGTCGGGCCGATGCCCGCTTCCGCGAGCGCGTCGAGCTGGTGCTCGACCAGTCGCCGCCGCGCGATCTCGAGCAGGCACTTCGGCACCTCCTCGCCGGCCTTGCCGAGGCGCCGCCCGGCCCCGGCTGCGAGGATGAGCCCCTTGATCCGCGCGTCGCGCTGCGCCGCGGCCGCGCCTGCGGCGTCGCCGGACGCCGTCGCCGCTTCCACGGTTGCGTCCGCCGTGCGCGTCAACCCGTCGCCCCCCTCGCCGTAAGCTGCGGCACGTGCTCCGGCACGCCCGCGACGCCGGCGGCGAGCTTCACCACCGCGGCGACGTTCTCCGTCGCCGAGCCCGGCGCGTGGAAGAGGTCGTCCGCGGCGGCGCGGCGCAGCGCGGAGTGGCGGTTCGGCTCGGCGAAGGCCTTCTCGACCGTGGGAACCAGGTCCCCGACACCCGCGGCCACGTCGCCGATCTTGCGCCCGTACGTGTCGAGGTCGAGCGCGCCGCCGCGCTCGGTCACGTTGGCGAGGAGCTTGGGCACGTCGAAGAAGACGATCGGCCGGTCGACCAGCGCGTACTCCATCGACACCGACGACGCGTCGGTCAGCAGGAGGTCGGCGGCGTGCAGGCACGGCACGACGTCGAAGTCGCGGACGACGCGCAGGCGGTCGTTCTCGAGCGCGGCGAGCCGCGCGTTCCAGTCGATCGCCTTCTTCGGGTGGTCGTGGGGCTTGACGAGGAGGTTCCACTTCCCCGCCGCGTCGAGCGCGCGGACGATCGCCTCCCCGTGCTCGTCCAGCGAGTTGTACTTGCCGCCCGTCGGCGCGTAGAGGATCGTCGGACGCGCGGGTGAGAGCCCCAGGGAAGAGAGCAGCGCGTCGCGGTCGAGCTCGCCCGAGACCAGCCGGTCCAGCTTGGGGAAGCCCGTCAGGAAGAACTGCGTCTCCCCGGCGCCCAGGATCCCCTGCGAGGCGAAGCGCGAAGCGTGGTAGTTCCCCACGACGCACGCGTAGTCGTACTTCAGCACCTTCTCGCGCACCGAGAAGTTCTTGAACGACACGCCGTGGAAGATCTCGACGGAGCGGCCGTACGACTCGGGGAAGAAGACGGTGGACGAGTGGGCCATGACGACGGCGTCGAAGCGCTCGTTCGCCAGGTCCTCGAAGGGAGCGACCCGATCCAGGTCGACGCCGTAGGGCTCGTAGAAGCCGTCGAGCTCGTAGCGGGTCTCCCCCGCCTCCTTGTCCTTGTGGCGGAACCCGCCGGTCAGCCAGACGTCCAGGCCGGGCTCGCGGCGGAGCAGCTCGTAGACCGGACGGAAGCAGAGGAAATGGACGGGGGCGTACCCGCCGAAGAGGATCCGTTTCGCGTCGTTCATCGAGCCCTGGGCCGCCGGGGGGAATCCACCCGGTTCAGGAGAGGCGGCGGGCCGCCCGCCTGATACGCGCGCCCGCCTTTTCGGAACTTTTGGCGGATCTTAATCCGAGGCGTGCGGGATGATTGAGGCGTCGTCCCCCTCCCCCCGGATCGCTCCCGAGGTCTCGATGTCCCTCTCGCTCCTCTCCTCCTCGGCTCTGCTGGCCCTGACGCTCCCCCTCGCCGCCCAGACGCCGGGAGTCCCGCCCCCGACGCGCTCTTCCGCCGGCAGCGTGGGGACGATCGAGGTCGGCGAACGGGTCGTCGTGGGGCTTGCTCCCGGCGCGGCCATCGAGGACCTCACCGCGGCGACCGGGACCACGTGCCTCTCCTCGATCCCCGGCGCCAACGTCCATCTCCTCCAGCTCCCCGAGGGGGTCGGCGCGCTCGACAAGCAGAGCCTGCTCTCCGCGCTCCAGCTCGACCCCGCCACCACCTTCGCCGAGCCCGACGGCCGGCTGGAGACCCCGGAGTCCGCGTCCTGCGACCAGGGCTCCCCCGGCGTCGGCGGGCTGCCCTGCACGATCGCGTTCTACGACGGGGACCCGGCGCCGACGAAGTACTACGACCAGCCCGCCGGTCCGGTGATCGATCTGGCGGACGCGCAGTCGTACCTCACCGGGACGCCGAGCGTCGTCGCCGTCATCGACACGGGGATCGACCCGACGCACTGGCTCTTCTCGGACAACCTGTTCGGTTTCGGGCACGACTTCCTGCTCGACCTGCCCTACGCCCTCGACCTGGCCGACGGGCTCGACAACGACTTCGACGGCGTCGCCGACGAGGCGGCCGGGCACGGGACCCACGTCGCCGGAACCGTCGTCTTGGTCAACCCCGACGCGCTCATCCTGCCGCTGCGCGTGCTCGACAGCGACGGCAACGGCTACGCCTACGACGTGGCGGCCGCGATCCACTACGCCGTCGCGAACGGCGCGGACGTCATCAACCTGAGCCTCGGGATGACGGGAAGCTCCACCGCCGTCTCCCAGGCTCTGGACTTCGCCGCCGCGATGGAGGTCGACGTCTACGCCGCCGCCGGCAACACCGGTGCGGCGAGCGTGCACTTCCCCGCGACGCATCCGGCGGCGGCCGCGGTCGCCGCGGTCGAGCTCGACGACTCCAAGGCCTGGTTCTCGTCGTACGGCGGCGACGTGGACCTGTCCGCGCCGGGCGTCGACATCTACAGCGCCATGCCCGGCGGAGCCTGGGCCTGGTGGTCGGGAACGTCGATGGCGACGGCCGTGGCGAGCGGGCTCGCGTCGCTGATGATCTCCGCCTCTGATGATGACGGGGACGACGGGGACGACGACCCGGAGGACGACGGAACCGTCGAGACGATGAAAGAGACCGCCGTTCCGATCGACGCGGTGAACCCGGGCTTCGCGGGGCAGCTCGGGTCGGGACGCATCGACGCGGGGGCGGCCGCGGAATCGGCCGCGGATTGAGTCAACCGATCGGCTCGGTTCCGTCCAGGACCGCGCCGGCGCGCTCGACCGCTTCCTCGATGAGCTCGCGCCATCCCGGCACGAGCGTGCGCAGCGCGGAGATCTTTGCGCGCATCAGGAGCGCCGTCACGACGTTCCAGCGAAGCGCCTCGGGCGCCACCGCTCCGCCGCCCCCCTCGTAGCCCGCGAAGAGCTCCTCCAACGCGGCTGGACGCCGCTCGGGCTCGCCGTGTCCCGGGAGTCCGAGGAACATCGCGTGCGCGGCGAGCCGCCCGAGGTCGTAGTGCGGATCGCCCGCCGCGAGATCGTCCCAGTCCACCATCCCGACGCGCGAATCCTCGAGCAGGACCTGATCGCCGAAAAGGTTCCCGTGGATCGGCGCGACGGCGGCCGAGTCGAGGCGCCGCGCGCGATCGGCGAGCCCGTCCCGGATCGCGTCGATGGCCGGGCGCAGACCGGGGAGGATCAGCGTGACGTCTTCTACCGCGCGCTCGAGCGCGTGGAGCTCGGCGAGCGGCGACCAGACCACCGTCGACGGCCGCTCGGGCAGCGCGTGCAGGCTCGCGAGCGCGCGCCCGACCGCGTGGAGCGCCCCGGGCTCCTCCCCGAGGAGGGAGGCCGTCAGCGTCCGACCCGGCAGCGCCTCGAGGAAGAGCACGCGCCGCCGCGGATGCTCGGCAAGGACGCGCGGAAGGCGAAAGCCGAGCGCGGCCTCCCGCTCGGTGAGCCACGCCAGGTTCGCGACCGCCGCGTCGTAGTCGTCGCAGTCGTAGGCTTTGATGAAGAGCGGCTTCACCCCCTCGCGCGTCGGCAGGTCCCAGCGGAGCACCGCGCGCTTGCGCGGCACGTAGCGGAAGAGGCGCGGGAGCTCGAAGCGCGGCTCGAGCTCGGCCTCGAGCCCGATCCGCGCGAGCATGCGCTTCAGGGCCTTGCGCTGCGTCAGCGAGCGCATGGTCCGCAGGCGTGGACCGTTGGGGATCTCCCAGGCAACGGCGTTCCAGCGCTCGATCAGGAACGCGGGCGGACCGACGGTGCGCCGCGGCGACTTGATCGCAAACGCGGCCTGGAGGCGCTTCTCGGCCAACGGGCGGCGCGCGTAGATCTGGACGTAGAAGTAGCGGAGCCGCCGCTTGCCCGTCCGGCTCCCCTCGAACACGAGGCGCGTCCGGCGGAACGGCCGGTAGTGAACCTGCAGGGGTCGGAAGGTGAGCTTGCGCGGCGCTCCCTCCAGACCCGCGGCGACGCAGGCCTCGTCCCACGCGGTCTCGAAGGCGCCGGGAGACTTGGCTTCGACGGTGGCTTCGAGGATGGGGTCGACGACGACGCCGGCGCGGTTCACGCGGCGCCTCCTTCCGCGACGATCCGGCCCCGTTCGAGGCGCACCACGCGGTCGAAGCGCTCCAGCTCGAACGGCGCGCGCAGGGCGACGAAGAGCGTCCTCCCGGCGGTCTCGTCGAACAGCTCGTTCAGCCGTTCCGCGCGCCGCGCGGGCGCGACGCCGTCGAACGGGTCGTCGACGACGAGAACGTCGCCCGAGGAGCCGGCGCCGCCGATCCGCTCGGCGCGCGCGCGCGAGGAAACGTCGCTGAGGTTCACGCCGTCCCATAGAACGTCGCCTTGAGTCGCCGACCGCCGGCGCTTCGTCAGCGAGGAGAGCAGCGTCGATTTCCCGCTCGCGTTCGGGCCCACGACCGCCACGGCGGCCCCGGCGGGGACCTCGAGGTCGAGCGGACCGAGCCGCCGGTTTCCGCCGCGCTCCTCGGGCTCGACGATTCCGAAGGAGCGCCACGCGATTCCCTCCGCCAGGGGCGGAAGCGCCGCACCGCTCGACGCCGCCTTCGGCGCGAGCGCGCTCTCGATCCGTCCGGCGCAGGCCAGCACCTTGCCGAGCCGCGTCGTCTGCCGCGCGAGGCGGATCACCGGGTGGTAGATCAGGAGCATGTAGGTCAGGAAGAGCAGGAGCTCGTCCTCGGACAGCCCGCCCGCGCCGTCGCGCCGCGCGAGGACGAGGCTCGCCACGATCGCGACGCCGAGGACTCCGTGTACGGCCCAGGTCGTGAGACCCTGGAGTCGCGTGAGCGACGCCCGGTGCCAGCCGCTCGAGGGTCGCACGCGCAGGCTTCCCTTGCCGGGCGTCTCGCCGCGCCCCTCCGCGTGGATCGTGTTCGCGAGCTGCCCCTCGCGCTTGCGGATCCTGCGCGCCCGTGCGTGGACGCGGAGGCTCCCGAACGCGGTGACCGCGCCGGTCAGGAGGAGCGCCGCGCCGAACACCGCCGCGAGCCGGCCGTCGAGCACCGCGAGAAGCGCTAGCAATCCCACGAAGAGCAGCCCGTTCGTGGCGACGTGGATCAGGAAGCCCTTCATGCCTTCCTTGAGCCGCGCGGTGTCGCCGACGAGCCGCGCGAGGTAGTCGCCGTGGCCGCGGCCCTCTCGCTGGGGCTCTGCCCGGCTCCGGAGGTCCGTAACGACGTCGACGGAGAAGCGCGTGAACCAGTACCGCGCGAGGAAGTCGAAGCACCCGAGCAGCGCGAAGAGCGCGAAGAAGAGCGCTCCCCCGAGGGCAACGGAGTCGATCGACGCGTCGTTCGCACGTTCCAACCCCTGGACCCAGGGCCGGACGATCCCGACCAACGGCCACGGCAGCGCGAGCCGGATCGCGACCATGGCGACGGCGCCCGCGCCGCCGCACAGAAGCCACCGCGCGCGGCGGCGGACGAAGGGTCCGTAGAACGCCCAGGACGCGGTCACGTCGCCACCTCCCGCTCCCGCGCGGCGGGACGACCGTCGCGGACGACGCGGCCCCCCTCCAGGTGAACGACGCGATCGAGCCCGGGGAGCCACGCGGCGTCGTACGTGCGCACGACGAGAAGCCGCCGCTCGCGCGAGAGAAGCCGCGCGAGGCCGGCGGCGGACGCGTCGTCCAGGCTCTCGCACGGGTGCTCGAGGAAGAGCACGGAACGACCGCGCAGCAGCCCGCGCGCGAGCGCCACCTTGACGCGCTCCGACCGCGACACGGCGCTCGAGGAGAGGGGACCGCCGCCGCGGCGCTCGACGAGGTCGACGATCCCGAGCTCCTCCAGAACCGTCCGCGCTTCCGGAAGCGGTGGGCCTTCCGCCGGCAGCCCGAGGCCGGCGCGCAACGAAGCGAACGACCAGGAGGGGTCGCGCGGCACGAGCGTCGCGCGGGCGGCCAACTCGCTCGCGGCGTCGGTCAGCTCGCTGCCGTCCCACTCGATGGCGCCGTCGCTTCGCCGGCCGGTGAGAGCGCGGAAGAGGTCGCCTCCGCCCGACCCGGGGGCGCCCGTGATCGCGACGCGGGTTCCCGCGCGAAACGCGAGGTCGACCGAGTTCTTCTGCCACCGCACGCGAAGGTCGCGCGCCAGGGGCGGTGCGGAGTCTTCGGATCCGGGCACGAGGTAGGTCCCGAGCCGGAGCGCCGCCGCTACCAGCTTTCCGCTACGCGCGCCGTGGCGCGTCAGCCGTACGAGCGGCTTGCTGAGAAACAGCGCGTAGGCGAGGAACAGGAGGATCGCGCCCGGATCGACGTCCCCCGCCGCCGCGCCGCGCGATCCCACCACGACGATCGCGAAGACCACCGCGCCGACGAGCGCGTGGGCGGTCCAGGCCGCGCCGCCCTGCTGGCGCATCTCGGCGGCCTCGAGGCGGCCGCTCTCCGCCAGGTCGCCCTCGATCGCCTTGCCGCCCGCCGCCACGCCGCCGGCGACGCGGCCCTCGCTCGCGCGATAACCGAGGAACTCGCGGTACGTTCGCCGCGCACCGAGCGCCGCGACCAGGGCGGCGGTCAGGAACGCGACGAGGAAGAGCACGCCGAACGTCCACTCGACCCACCAGATGACGACGCACGCGCCGGCGAAGAGGATCGCGTTCGTCGCGACGTAGATCAGCGCCTGCTTGACCGCGGCCTTGAAGCGGGCCACGTCGGCGATCAGCCGCGCGACGAGGTCGCCCGGGTCCAGGGCGCTCCCCGGGAGCGGCCCTTCCAACACCGCCCCGTGCGCCGCGGCGCGCAGGTCGCGCGACCAGGCGATGGCGAAGCGCGCGAACTGGACGCGCTGGACGAAGTCGAAGAAGCCCGCCGCGACCATCGCCAGGAGAAAAAGCGCGACGAGGAGCAACGACGGCGTGAGCCAGCCCTGAAGGCTCTCGCGCCAGGCCGCGTTCGGGTCGCCGACCAGGAGCTCGCGCAGCGGCCACGGAATGGAGAGCTGCGCGGCGACGCCGCAAACGCTCAAGCCGACTCCGCGCCAGAAGAAGGCGCGGTGGCGCCGGGCGTGCCGGAACACGGCGTTCCATGCTCCGGCGTGGTGCGGTTCGCTATCCATCGAGCACGAAGCCGAGGGCGATGACCTCGGATTCCAGGAGCGGTAGATCGTTCGAGACGTCGATCCAGTTGAGCTGCAGCTTGGCCTTGTGCCCCTTCAGATAGTAGTTCAGACCGGCGGTGAGCCTGGAGACGTCGTTCGGATCGTCGAACTCCTCGTGCCGCACGGCGACCTCCAGCTTCTTCTCGATCAACATCCAGCTCGCAGTGGCGTCCCACGCGGTCGTCCCACCCCGCTGCAGGATCGTGGCGGGGTCCAGGATCTCGTCGCGGTAGTTCCCGTAGTCGTCGCCGTGGCGCACGATCTCCCCGCCGAGGCTGAAGCGACCCAAGGAGAAGGCGGCGTCGGCGGCGAGCACGAGCCCGTCGCCGAGCGCGGTGTCGTCCTGCGCGCCGAGGCCGAAGGTCAACCGGGGTTCGTCTCCGGCCTTGTAGGCCCCCTCGTACTTCGACACGCCGCCGCCGAAGACGTCGACGTTCAAACGTCCCGTCCAGAGCAGCTCCTTCGCCTGGTCGTCGTCGCCGTTCTGCGCGGCGGCGTAGAGCTTCGCGCGCTCGGCTAGCTCCACCTCCGCCTTGAAGCCCAGGTCACGCGGCCCGGTCTCGCGAGCCTGGATGGTGCGGTCCAGGAACAGGAGCCGCGTCGTCGTCAGGAGCCGCGAACGCAGGAGCGGCGCCTTGAACTTGCCCATTGTCAGGCGCACCGGCTCGACCGGCCGGAAGCGCACGTAGGTCGACCGCAGCTTCTGGCTTTCGGGGTTGTAGGAGATCTTGTACTCGTAGTCCCCGACATCGCCCTTGAAGACGATCGCCATCGAGTCGATGTCGAAGCCGCTCAGGTTGCCGATGTCGGCGAACGTGATCGGATCGTTCGAATAGGCGGGATCGTCCGAGTTGCGGTAGCTGATCTTGAGATAGATCGAGAGCTCCGGACCCGCTTGCTCCTCCTCGACGGCGCGGTGCAGGCCCGCCACCTCGCGATCCAGCGCGAGCCAGTCCTGGTCTTCGCCCTCTGCGGGGGTACGCGCCGCCAAGGGAGCGCCGAGGAGGAGCAAGGCGATCGCCGCGCGCGGCAAAGAAGACGAGGACCCTCGACGCGCGTCGAGGGTCCTCGCCCGGCTTCTCACAGAGGAAACCGTGTCCGTCAAGGCAGGATCGTGGTCTGGACCGCGTTGCTCGCGCTGAACCCGGCTCCACCGCAGGCCGGCGTGTTGAACCAGACGAACTGCCCGTACACGGTGACGCCGGCGGAGGGCGCGGGCACGAAGATCGGCGCGCTCCCGTTTCCACCGGCGTCGGCGGCGGCGTTGAAGGTGAAGTAGGGAGCGGCCGGGTTGATGTAGGCGGTGATGCCGAGAGCCGGCAGGCCCGGCGGGAAGCTCCCGAGCCCGATCACGAGCAATCCCGCGGTGAGCGGCGGCGCGTTCGTGCAGGTCAGCAACCCGGCGCTGTTCTCGACCAGGCATCCGTCGATGTCGATTTCCTGCGAGCCCGAGCAGGCGGGCGTCGAGGTCCCGTAGAAGATCTCATCGCAGGCGGCGGGCGCGGTCCAGAGGAAGACGTCCTCGGCGGCGTTCGTGTCGCCGGGCACCAGGTTGTCCCCGTTCCCGCGGAAGGCGATCATCGAGCCGTCGTCGTTGAGGACAGCGCGCTTGCTGTCGCCGTTGCCCTGCGCGCCGCCGGTGCTCTGGTTGATCAGCACGGTCGAGATCCCGCCGGGCTCGTCGAACACGCCGTTGCCGTCCGCGTCGCGGTCGTGGAGCACCACGTCGAGGAAGCCGTTCGTGTCGCCGGGGAAGAGGTTCGTCGCCTCGGTCCAGAAGGTGACGTAGCGGCCGTCGCCGGAGAGGATCGGATCCTCGCTGCGCTCGTTGCCTTGCGAGCCGTCGGTGGCCACGCTCACGCGAACGATCGACGTCGCGCCGGGCTCGTCGAAGATGCCGTCGCCGTCGGCGTCGCGGTCGTGCACGAAGCAGTCCGACGCGGGCTCGCAGATCGTCTGCCCGAAGGCGTCGAGGAAGCAGTGCTGGTTCGTGTCGCCGAGGACCAGGTTCTCGGCCATGCTGTAGAAGGTCACGTAGCGGCCGTCGTCGGAGATCGAGGGCCGCGAGCTGTCGAGGTTCCCGATGGTGCCGGCGACGTTCTTGCTCACCAGGATCGTCGTTCCCGTCTGCACGTCGCGCACGAACACGTCGCGCGAGCCGTTCGTGTCGCCGGCGACGAGGTTCGTCGCCACGCTGCGGAAGGCGATGTAGCGGCCGTCCGCCGACATCGCGGGGACGCTGCTGTCGCCGTCCCCCTGAACGCCCGCGCTGCTGCGGCTGATCAGGATCGTGCCGAAGGCGCCCGGCTCGTCGTAGATGCCGTCGCCGTCGGTGTCGCGGTCGTGGAGGAACACGTCCATCGCGAGGTTCACGTCCCCCACCACCAGGTTGCTGCCGAGGCTCCGGAAGGCGACGTAGCGGCCGTCGTCGGAGATCGCCGGCCGCGAGCTCTCGCCGTTGGAGAGCCCTCCCGCCGACGACTTGCTGATCAGCACCGTCGTGCTCGTCAGCGTGTCGCGCACGAAGATGTCCCGCGTGCCGTTGACGTCTCCCGGCACCAGGTTCGTGGAGTCGCTGTAGAACGCCACGTAGCGGCCGTCGGCCGTGATGACGGGCCGCGAGCTCTTCCCGTCGCCCTGCACGCCCGCCGAGCTCACGCTGACCCGGACGATCGCCCCGCTCGTCGTGTCCTTGACGAAGATGTCGCGCACGGCGTTCGTGTCGCCCGGCACGAGGTTGGTCGCCTCGCTGTAGAAGGCGACGCGGCCGCCGTCGGACGAGATGGCGGGACGCGAGCTGGGCCCGTCGGACTGGGCTCCGCCCCCCGAGGTGCTGATGCGCTCCACGGTCTGGGCGCTGGTCGCTCCGAGCCCGGCGGCGAGGCACAGAACGAGAACGGGAAGGCGACGCAGGCGGGCTAGGGGGGGACTCGGAAGATGCATGTCGTCTCCGTTTCTCCTGGGTGGACCGGGGGCGTGACCCGGCCCGGGACTTCTCGTCTCAGGAGAGGCGGCTCGACCCGTCGCGAATACAGCCGGGAGCGAATCCAGCGGGCCTTGGAAGGCCCCCTCGGGCGGCCGCATAATCCGCCGGTGCCGTCCCGCCCGACCGAAACCGCCGCCGAGCTGCTCGAGGGCGTCCGCGGCGGCTCCGCCGAGGCGTGGGAGCGCTTCGTCGAGCGCTACGAGCGCCTGGTCTACTCCGTCCCCCGCCGCATGGGGCTCGACGAGGAGGACGCGCGGGACGTCGCCCAGGCGACGTGGCTCCTGCTCTACCGCCACGTCCAGCACGTGCAAAGGCCCCGCTCGCTCGCCTCGTGGATCATCACGACCACCGCGCGCGAGGCGGCGCGCTTTCGCGAGCGGGCGCAGAGCCGCCGCGACCGCGAGCTCGAGCGCGGCGACGGCGCGGCGGAGCCGCCCGTGCTCCCCGACGAGGTGGCCGAGCGACTCGAGCGCATCCAGGCGGTACGCGACGCGATCGCGGTACTCGAGGATCGCTGCCGCGAGCTCCTCACGCGCACCGACCTGGAGGGCGCGTCCTACAAGCAGACGGCCGAGAGCCTCGGCATGCCGCTCGGCAGCGTCGGTCCGACGCGCCTGCGCTGCCTGG
This sequence comes from Planctomycetota bacterium, assembly GCA_028278425.1. Taxonomy (GTDB): domain Bacteria; phylum Planctomycetota; class UBA1135; order UBA1135; genus JANQEJ01. The sequence continues at coordinate 27,770 of JANQEJ010000038.1, forward strand.
CGAAGCTCGCCGACCTCCTGAGCGAGCGCGACCTGCCATGAGCGCTCTTGATCGAGACTTCACGTACTTCCCGGGCGCCGTGCGGCCTCTCCTCCCGCGGACGGCGGGACCGACCCAGCCATGAACGAACCCTCCACCCAAGAGCTCCTGCGGATGTGTCTCGAAGGCGCGCTACCCCCCGGCCTAGCAGCGCGCGCGGACGATCCTAACGACCCCCTGGCCTCCCGAATCCGCACCTGCCTGCAACTCGCGGAGCTCCTGGAGGACCTGCCGCTCGAGTCTCCTCCCGAGGCACTCCGCGATGCCGCGCGAAGGGTGCCGCGGGAGCTTCACCGCTCTAGCTTGCCGGTGTGGATCGCGACGCTGTGGTCGCCCCCGCCGTCCGCCCGCCCCGCCTTCCGCGGCGGCGCGCCGCCCGCCACGACGTACGAGGCGGGCCCGTTCGACGTCGACCTGCTGCAGCCCGCGGACGGGACGCTCGTCGGCCAGCTCCTCCCGCGCGACGCGGGGACGGAGTCTCCGAGCGCGGGTTCCTGCACGCTCTTCGGCGAGGCGCGGACGTACCACGCGTCGCTCGACGCGAACGGCGGCCTGCGCTTCACCGGCGTCGAGGCGGGCGAGTACAAGCTCGTCCTGGATCTCGACCAGGGCTGCGTCGTCGTCCCCGACCTTCTCCTCCACTAGCGGCGCGCTTAGGCTCTCCGCATGGAGAGCGAGCTTCTCGCGCACCCCGCGGAGGAGTCCGTCTGGGCGCGCTTCGAGGCGCTGCCGGCCCCCGAACGCGAGCGGGTCGTCGACGCCCTCAAGGACGCGCTCGACCGCGAGGTGCGCGCTCACCCGGGCGAGGCCCTGGCGATCGCGGCGGTGCTCTACCGCGCCGGCGAGCTCACCCCCTCGCGCCGGGCGCTCGCGCTGCGCGGCCGCGCGGTGGCGCGTCACGTCAACGATCTGACCGACGAGGCGCTGGGCGATTACACCGCCGCGATCGAGCTCTACGACGCGGCGGGCGAGGAGGTCGAGGCCGGCAAGCTGCGGCGCGCGCTGATCGACCTGCACCATCTCGCCGGCCGCACGCGCGAAGCGATGGAGTGCGCCGACGCGGCGCGCGAGGTGTTCGAGCGGCACGGCGAGGAGCGCCAGCTCGCGCAGCTCGAGGTCAACGTCGGCAACGCCTACTTCCGCCAGGACGACCACGCCGCGGCGGGCGAGCGGTACGCCGCCGCCGCGGACCGCTTCCGCGCGCTCGGTGATCCCCTCGGAACCGGCATCGCCGAGTACAACCGCGGCAACGTCGAGGTCTACACCGGGCGGCACGAGGACGCCGCCGGCGCCTACCGCGCCGCGCGCGCGGTCTTCGCCGAGGCCGGCATGGACGCCCACGTCGCGGACTGCGACTACGGGCTGGCCTGGCTGGAGTCGATGCGCTGCCGCTTCGCCGAAGCGATCCGCGGGCTCGAGGAGGCGCGCGAGCGGTTCGCCGGAAGCGACCGGCCGTCGCGCGCGTCCCTGTGCGACCTCGACCTGGCGGAGCTCTACCTGCGGCTCGACGCGCGCTGGGACGCGATCGAGCACGCGTCGCGCGCGGAGGAGCGCTTCCGCGAGCTCGGACTGCGCTACGAGCGGGCGAAGGCCCGCGCCGTCCGCGGGCTAGCCCGGTTGCGGACCGACGACGCGGCCGGCGCGGCCGAGGACCTGGACGGCGCGCGCAGGACGTTCGAGGAGCTGGAGAACCCGACGCTGGGCGCGGCGCTCCGGATGCAGCGCTTCGCCGCGGACGAAGGCGACGACGCCCTGGCCGAGCTTCGCCGGTCCCACGTCGAGCTCGGGGACGGAACGCACCGTCTCCTCGCCGACATGAGCCGGCTCGCCCTCGCGCGTGCCCTCACTCATCGCGGTGAGGCGGCGGAGGCGCTCGCGCTCCTCCGTTCCCGCGGGTCGCCCGAGGGCGACCTCCTCGTCGCGGTCGAGCTGCTTCGCGCGCGCGCGGAAGCGCAGCTCGCGCTCGGCGATCGCGCCGGCGCGATCGACTCGCTCCGCCGCGCGGTGGAGCGCATCGACGGAACGTACGCGCTCGTACCGGGCACGGACGCGCGCACCGCCTTCTTCCGGGACCGCCACGGCGCGTTCGTGACGCTGGCGCTGCTCGTGCTGCAAGAGAACGGCGACGCGCGCGCGGCGCTGGGTCTGCTCGAGCGCGGCAGGGCGCGCGGCGCGCTCGAGGGTCGCGCGCGGTCGGAGGACGACGACGTCCAGCACGAACGCGAGCGTCTGGACGCCCTCCTGCTGCGGCGGCTCGACGCCGAGCTCGGCGCGTTGACCGGCAACGTCGAGGGGACCGTGACCGCCCCGTCGGACGACGAGCTCCTGGCGGCCGAAAGGGAGCTCCTGCGCAGGTCGCGGGATCGCGGTCTCGCCTCCGACGAGAGGGGGCTTGCGGCCGACGACTTCGAGCGCGCCGTTCCGGGCGACGAGCTCGCGCTGTGCTACGTCCTCTCGCCGGACGGGGCCGGCGTGCTCGCCGTGGAGCGAGGGAACGTCGCGTGGCGTCCCCTGTCGTGCGGCGACGCCGACTTGCGCGCCGCAATCGACCACCTACAGCTCCAGCTCGCCGCCCGCCTGCGCGGACGCGGCCACGCGAGCCGCGAGGCGCAGCTCGTCGCCGCAACGCACCGAATCCTGGACGAGCTCGGGGAGATGCTGCTCGGCCCGGTGGCCGACCTCCTGCGAGGCCGTCCGCTGACGATCGTGCCCTACGGTCCGCTCCACGAGCTTCCGTTCCACGCGCTGCGCGTCGACGGCGAGCCGTTGGCGGAACGGCACCCGGTGGGCTACGCGCCGTCCCTTCGCACGCTGGCGCGCTGCCGCGGCCGCGCGCGATCGGGCACTTCGTCGGTCCTCGCGTGCGGCGCGGAGGAGGAGTCGCTCCCGTCGATCGCGGAAGAGCTCGCCGCGCTCGACGACGCCTACCGAGGAGAGCTCGCCCTCGTGCCGCCCGGGGAGCTCGTCGCGCGCCTCCGCGCGGACGGACCGGCCGGCGGGATCCTCCACCTCGCCGCCCACGGGACGTACCAGCCGCACAACCCGGTCTTCAGCGGCCTGCGCTTCGCCGACACGTTCCTGACCGCCTACGACGTGCGCGCCCTCTCGCTCGGCTTCGACGTCGTCACCCTGAGCGGCTGCGAGACCGGACGGCGCGGCCGGTTGCGCGGGGAGGAGCTGATCGGCCCGGACCAGGCCTTCCTCGCCGCCGGCGCGCGCAGCGTGGTGAGCAGCCTCTGGGTGGTCGAGGACGCAACCGCGCTCCTCTTGATGCGCGAGCTGCACGCGCGCCTCGCCGCGGGCGCGTCCGTTCGCGAAGCCCTGAACGAGGCCCAGCGAACCGTCCGCGCCGCGGCCCCGCACCCGTTCGACTGGGCGCCCTTCGTGTTGCAGGGCGACCCCGAAGCCGGGCTGGAGCCCGCGATCCGCCCCTAGGCTCGTCCTCAGTACACGCCGTCCAGGAACGTCACCGCCGTGCCCCCGCCGAGGACGAGCGTCGGGACCCCGGAGAGGAAGTCGCACTGGACGTACACCGTCGCGCCGCCGATCCCGGGCGGGAGCTGGCCGACCGTGTAGGGAATCGTCAGCGTCCCCGAGGCGGGAACGACGCCGGCGTCGAAGGTGATCGCGGTCGGGACGTCCACCAGGAGCGAGCCGTTCAGGAGCGGCACGTGCAGCGTGCCCGGCGAGAGCGCGTACGAGATCAGAGCGACGTCCCCCGGGTCGCCGTGGCACAGGAAGGTGAGCGCCTCCCCCTCGCGCGCGGGGTTGCCGACGACCTCGAAGGAGTTCGAGTCCTCGCCGAGCGTCGTCAGCGTGCCCGAGTCGATCTCGACCGGCGCGTCGCCCGAGACCGTCGGGCTGTCGAGGAGGATCGCGGTGGGGCTCCCGGCGAAGAGGTGCAGCGCCGTGCCGTCGACCGGACCGTCCCCGCCCTGGATCAAGGTGCCCGACGCGAAGAGGAAGCCGCCCGCGTCGAGCTGCAAGCCCTCGCCGCCCTGGATGGCGCCGAAGAAGACGGAGTCGCCGCCCTTCATCACCGAGTCGTAGACGTGCAGCGAGGAATTCTCCGCGCGGACCGCGTCGCCGCCGACGGTGCCGTAGCCGAGCACGCCGTACATCTCGCAGTGATTGATCGCCACGGAGTCGCAGTTGCTGAACCGCACCCACGGGAAGAAGGGCAGCGTCGAGAGGGGCGCGAGGACCTTCAGATCCTCGAGCCAGACCGTCCCCTGGTTGTCCTCGGCCAAGAGGTTCGTCTCGAAGAGCTCGAAGCCGCGCAGGGTCACCGACTGCCCGGCGGCGAGGTTCCGGATCGCCACCGGAAGCTCGAGCACGGCCTCGTGCCCGTCGTCCTCGACGAGGACGAGGCCCTTGCCGTCGATCGTCAGCGACTCGGGTTCGAAGGGCGACGAGGAAGCGTAGGTCCCCGAGCGCACGAGCACGACGTCCCCGTCGCTCGCGGCGTCGATCGCGTCCTGGGGCCTCGTGAAGTCGACGCCCGGTCCGGCGACGTCGTCGACGACCCACACGGTCTGCGCGGCGAAGGGCGCGGCGAGGGCGAAGAGCGCCGTGGCGGGGCGAAGGCTCGGGCGCACGGGGATCTCCTTGGGAACGGTCGGAGAGTGGAGGGAGGGCACCATCCTGTTCCAAACCGAAGCCCACGGGCGATCTTCTCCGCGAATCCCCGGTGGCGCGGCGGGGGATTCCCCGGCCGGCGGATCGCGCGGGCTACTCCCGGTTCGTGTCGGCCGTCCGGTCGAAGAGCTTCTCGAGCTCCTCCTCGGAGAGGTGCTCCCGCAAGAGGGCGAGCTGGGCCTCGTTCAGGTCGCTCTGGTCGTCGATCGAGCCGCTGCCGATCTCGTCCATCAGCGTCTCGAGCTCGCGGCGACGCGCGTCGTCGTCGGAAAGGGGGCCGTTCGTCATGGGACCAGCATGCGCCAACGACCCCGCCCAGGTCCAGCCTTCCTTGTGCGTAGGCGCGGCCGCTGTGCGCGGCCGGCGGCGCGCGCTACCCTGGCCGCTCCTTGGAGTTCCAGGACTACTACCAGATCCTCGGCGTCGACCGCGGCGCGAGCGCGGACGAGATCAAGCGGGCGTACCGCAAGCTCGCCATGAAGCACCACCCCGACCGCGCGCCCGAGGGCGAAAGGGAGGCGGCGGAAGCGCGCTTCAAGCGCGTCGGGGAGGCGTACGAGGTGCTCTCCGACCCGGAGAAGCGCAAGAAGTACGACCGCTTCGGCAAGGACTGGCAGCACGGCCAGGAGTTCACGCCCCCCGGCGGCGGCGCCCGCCGCATGAGCCGCGAGGAGGCCGAGAACCTCTTCGGCTCGTTCGGCTTCTCCGACTTCTTCGCCGAGATGTTCGGCGACGACCTGCGGCAGCGCTACGGCGGCGGCGCCCCACACCACGCCCGCTACCGCCACCGCGGCGCCGACGTGCGCGCGGAGCTCGCGCTCGAGGCGAGCCGCGCGGTCCACGGCGGCAAGAGCGCCTTCGAGGTGCCGACGACGGCCGCCTGCCCGCAGTGCGGCGGCGTCGGTTTCGTCGGCGAGCACGTCTGCCCCACCTGCGGAGGCGTCGGCGCGCTGCGGCGGCGCCGGCAGGTCGAGCTGCGCATCCCCGACGACGTCCGCGACGGCCAGGTCCTGCGCCTGCGCGGGCTCGGCGAGCCCGGCGTCGAGGGCGGCGAGACCGGCGACCTCCTGCTCACGCTCCGCCTGGCGTCGGACCGCTGTTACCGCGTGCAGGGCGACGACCTCGAGGCGGACGTCGAGGTCGCGCCGTGGGACGCCTTCGTCGGCACGCGCGCCGAGGTGCGGACGCCGAAGGGCGTCGCGACGCTGACCGTTCCCGCGGAGACGCGCGCCGGGGCGAAGCTGCGCCTGCGCGGACAGGGGCTCGCGGACGGCAAGGGCGGGCGCGGCGACCTGATCGCGGTGGTGCGCTTCGCGCTGCCCGCGCAGCTCACCGCGAAGCAGAAGGAGCTCCTGCGCGCGCTCGCCGGACGCAGCGAGGAGGCCAAGGCGTGAGCGAGGGCTGGATCGTCGTGCGCGGCGAGAGCCACGTCACGTTGGAAGCGGCGGCGGAGTGCTTCCGCGTCGAGGCGGAATGGGTCGTCGAGGTCTACGAGCACGGCCTGCTCGGGCAAGGTGAGAAGGCCGGAGCGAGCGTCGCGGTCGCGGCGACGGCCCTCGACCGCCTGGCCGAGGTGCTGCGCATGCACCGCCACCACGGGCTCGACCTGGACGCGATCGAGGTGCTGCTCGAGAGCGCGCGGCGTCCCTAGGGAATCGAGAACGGCGCCGGGTTGCTCAGGAAGTAGAGCCCGTTCGGGGCATCGGACGAGAGCACGATGCCCTGGGACTCGAACGAGAAGCCGAAAGCGCCCGGCGGGATGGGCAGCGTGAGCGAGAAGGCTCCGCCGGCGGAGGTCTGGCCGGCGGGGTCCGGCGGCACGCCGAGGCCGATGCCGTCGATGAGGCGGATGTACCCCGCGCCGAACGGGTCGAGGTCGATCAGGCCGAACGGCGCGAAGAAGTACGGCGGCGCGGCGGGCGGCGCGAAGACGACGCCGAGCAGCAAGGGATCGCCGCCGGCGGTCGGGCCGTAGAGGTCCCAGGTCACCGACGTCAAGCCGGGCGTCACGACGAGGCTCCCCTGCTCGCCCGCGGCGGGAAGCTGCGTGATCTTGTAGAGGCGGCTCGGGATCGGCATGAACGGGCCGCCGACGGGCGGGCCGGTGTTCGCGTACCAGTAGAGGTCCTGTTGCAGCCCGCTCGCCAGCACGCGGAAGCCGGTCTCCGGTTGATCGAACTCCTCGGCGGCGAAGGTCACGGCGGGAGCCGGCACGAGACCGCCGAGCGGGTCCGCGAAGAAGGCCTCTCCCGTGCCGCAGGCGCACAGCGTGACGAACGTGCGCTGGCCGAGGATCGCGCCCACGCCGAGCTGGTTGAAGGGCGAGCGCGCGATCGAGGTGACGCCGCGGATCTGGTTCGGGATCGGCGAGCCCGCGTCGTAGTAGAAGGCGAGCTGGCCCGTCGACGGCTCGAAGCGGCGGACCTCGTCGCTGCTCGCGATCAGGATGTCGCCGGTCGCGAGGCTCTGCAGGACGGCGTTCTGGCCGAACCCGGTCGACTCGAGCTGCGCTTGCGCGTCGCCGCCGTCGGTCGGCTTCTCGGCGCTGTAGAGCCCCGCGCCCTGGAGGCCGCCGCCGCCGAGCCAGAGCTTCCCCGCGTCGTCGATCGTGAAGCCCTCGGCGGTGACGTCGACGCCGAAGACGTTCGTCGCTCCCCCGCCGGGCTCGATCCGCCAGACGCGGGAGAAGATCACGGGCAGGATCGGGTTGCTGTCGACCAGGTAGACGAAGCCGTCGGTCGGGTCGTAGGCGAGCTGCCCCATCTTGCCGAAGCCGGTGGCGTGATCCGGCGTCACCGTGCCGTCGGGCGCGATGCGCGTGACCGAGCCCTGGGTCAGCGACGCCTGGTCGAGGACGTACACGTTGCCGAAGCGGTCGACGGCGATGTCCTCCGCGGTCTCCTCGAGGCCGCTCGCGATCAGGTCGACCTGGAAGTTGGGCGGCTCGACGACGACCTGGGCGGCGGCGGACGCTCCGAGCAAGGCGGCCGCGGGAAGGAAGGCGAGGCGGGCGGTGTCCATGGTGTCCTCCTCTGGCTGGACGCGGGCGAAGACCCGAGCGTAGGCGCCGTCGCGCCGGAGCGAGATACGCACCAATCCCCGGCGCGCGGTCGCCGGAGTGCGAACTCAGGCGCTCCGCGGGGCGCGCACGATGGCCGTGCGCGGTGCGGGACAGACGTCGGCGCAGACGCCGCAGCCGTCGCACACGCTCGCGTCGACGCGGGGGCGGCCGCGCTCCAGCGCGATCGCCCCGGGGAGCGGGCAGCGCTCGACGCAGGTGACGCAGAGCGTGCCGCGGAAGGCGATGCAGGCGGTCGGGAGGACGCGCGCGACGTACTCGGGTTCCGCCGCCGGAGCCTCCGGCCCGCCGCCGGCCAGGACGCGCAGGAAGCCGCCGCCCAGGAACCCGCGCCGCGAGAGGTCCACCGCGCCGCGCGCCATCAGCGCTCCGCCGTCTCGGGCACGTGACACTGGACGCACACCGCGCGCTCCGGATGGCTCGTCCGCATCCCGGGATAGCCGTGCTCCCCGTGACAGGCGAGGCAGCGGTTGCGCATGCGGAGGTCGTGCGGAATCGCCGGCGGCATCCCGGCGGGACGCTCGATCTTCGCGCGCTTGAGGCGCCAGCCCTCGAAGCCGGTGTCGACCGCGGCCGCCGGAGGCAGGTCGCGGTTCTCCGACTCGACGTGGCACTGCGTGCAGCTCGCGTAGGGCGCGTGGCTCATCGGGTGCGCGACGCGGTCGCCGATCGTCATGCCCTCGGTGTGGCAGTCGAGGCACGTCTTGCTCCCCTCGCCGAAGCGCTCGGAGTGCGGCATGACCGGCGGGGCACCGTCGAAGACGCGGCGCGTGGCGCGGTCGGCGAGCGATTCGGCCTTCGCGGCCTGCCGGTCGAGCACCTGCCCGAACGGGACGATGCGCTCACCGCCCCACGGCATCGGCTGCGACAGCGAGCGCCCCTGGCTCGGCTCGCCGCGGGCGGCCGCGCCGGTGGCGACGCGTTCCGGCAAGACGCTCGACACGGGATCGTCGCTCACGTCCGCCGCCGACGTGGCCTTGGCGCCGCCTTCTTGGCCGAGGCAGGCGAGCGCGGTCAGGACGAGCGGGACCGCGGCGACGGCGAGGATGCGGAGGGGGTTTGCCATGGTCTGCCTCCTACACCCCCGGCTTGGTCACCTGGACCGCGCACTTCTTGTAGTCGGGCTGCTTCGAGATCGGACACGTGGCGTCCAGCGTCACGCGGTTGATGAGCTGCGTCTCGTCGAAGAAGGGCACGAAGACCGAGCCGCGCGGCGGCTCGCCGCGCCCGTCGATCCAGACCGGGAGCTCGGTCTCGCCGCGCCGGCTCCTCACGATCACGCGGTCGCCGTTCTGGATGCCGCGCTCGGCGGCGTCGGCGCGGTTCATCTCGAGGTAGGCCGAGGGCATCGCCTGCTGGAGCTGCGGCACGCGGCCGGTCATCGTGGCGGTGTGCCATTGCTCGAGCACGCGGCCGGTCGAGAGCCACAACGGGAACTCGTCGTCCGGGCTCTCCGGCGGCGGCGTGTAGGGGTGGAACCAGATCTGCGCGCGGTCGTCCTTCGAGGTCGAGTGGTAGAACTGGAAGCCCGCGCCCTCGGCGACGTACGGGTCCAAGCCCTCGGCGAAGCGCCACTGCGTCTCGTGCCAGCTACCCTCGGCGTCCTGCACGACCGGCCAGCGCAGCCCGCGGGCCGCGACGTACTCGTCGTAGGGCGCGAGGTCCTTGTGCTTCATCCGCGTGAAGGCGCGGTACTCCTCGAAGAGCTCGCGGTCGACGTTGACGTCGTAGTAGCGCTCCCACTCCCAGACCGGGACCTCCCTGCCGTCCCCGTCGCGGATCGTGAAGAGGAAGTCCCCGTCCTTGTCGCGCATCCCGTCGAAGCCGGCGTCGTAGAGGCGCCGCGCCACGGCGATCACCTGCCAGACGTCGTCGCGGGCGTCCCCGGGCGGCTCGACCTGCTTGAACCACTGCTGGGTGCGCCGCTCGGAGTTGCCGAAGATCCCGTTCTTCTCCACCCACATCGCCGAAGGGAGCACGAGGTCGGCGAGCTCGGTGGTCACCGTCGGATAGACGTCGGAGACGATGAGGAACTTCTCGTCGAGGTCGTCCTTCGGGAAGAACAGGCGGTTCGTGTTCGGCAGCGACTGCCCCGGGTTCGTGACCTGTACCCAGATCGTCGAGACGTCGCCCCCGTCCTTCTTCGGCCTGCAGAACTGATCCCACATCGCGACGGTGTGCGTCCCGGGGACCTTGTTGATCCGGCCGGCCGGCAGGTTCCAGAGCTTCTCGACGTCGGCGCGGTGCGCGTCCTTGGCGACGAGCCGCCCGCCGGGAAGCGCGTGGGCGAGCGTGCCCACCTCGCGCACGGTGCCGCAGGCCGACGGCTGGCCGGTCAGGCTGGTCGGACCGTCGCCCGGGCGCCCGAAGTGGCCGCTCAGGAGGTGCACGGCGTGGATCTGCGTGTTGACCGCCGTTCCGCGGGTGTGCTGGTTCACGCCCATGCACCACGTGCTCGTGATGCGGAGCTCCGGATCGGCGAAGAGGCCGGCGAGCATGCGCAGGTCGTCGATGGAAACGCCCGACTGGGCCGCGACGCGCTCGGGCGTGTACTCGGCCAGCGCGGCCCTGTACTCGTCGAAGCTCATCGGCTCGCCGAAGAGGCTCAGGGGCTCGGTGTTCTTGCGGAAGGCGCAGTGCTTCTCGACGAAGTCCTTGTTCCAGGCGTCGTCGGCGAGCAGGAGGTGCGCGATCCCGTTGAGCAGGAGCTGGTCGGTGTGCGGCTCGAACTCGAGGTAGCGGTCGGCGAAGTCGCTCGTCCGCGTGCGGCGCGTCCCGATGTCGATGATGCGAACGCTCGCTCCCCGGTGCTTGCGGTCCAGCACGCGCGAGAAGAGCACCGGGTGCATCTCCGCCATGTTGTTGCCCCAGAGGATCAGGACGTCGCAGTCGTCGAAGTCCTCGTAGCAGCTCGCCGGCTCGTCGACGCCGTACGTCGCGAGGAAGCCGGTGACCGCCGACGCCATGCAGAGGCGCGCGTTGGGGTCGATGTTGTTGTTCGAGAGCCCGCCCTTGATGAGCTTCTGGCAGGCGTAGCCCTCGGGGATCGTCCATTGGCCGCTGCCGTAGATCGCGAAACCCTCGGGGTCGGCGAGGATGCGCTCCGCGACGACGTCAAGCGCCTCGTCCCAGGATATCGGCTGGAGCCGGCCGTTCTTGCGGAGCAACGGCGTCGTCAGCCGGTCGGGTCCGTACAGGATCCCGCCGACGTTGTAGCCCTTGACGCAGAGGAGCCCCTTGTTGACGTCCGCCCGCTCGTCGCCGGTGATCGCGACGACCTTGCCGTCCTCCACGCCGACCTGGACGTGGCAGCCGGTACCGCAGAAGCGGCAGGGAGCCTTGTCCCAGGTCACGTCGCGCGGGCTCGAGGCGGTGAGAGCGCTCAGCGCTCCGGGTTTCCCGCCCGCGGCCGAAACGGCAGCCGCCATCGCGGCCGATTTCACGAAGCTACGCCGATCGAGCTGCATCGCTTGACTCCTGACTCCGATCGAAGCCGATGAAGGCCACCTCCACGTGGTGGACTCCTTCGTGTGCCTCCAGCCCTTCGATCGCCTTCCTGCTCGCGTCCTCCGTGGGCGCCTCGAGGACCGCGGGGACGCGTCGCGGGTCCTCGACCGGACCGAGCTCCAGGCCCGGTCGGCATCGGATGGCCTCGAGCGCGGTGCCCGAGGCGTCGTCGTTCAGACAGAGGACGAGGCCGCTGACGAGCATCTCAGCCTCCCCCGCACCGACAGTCGCCGCCGCAACCGCCGCTCGCGGGTACGGCCGCGTCGAAGCGCGCGGCTAACGTCGGATCGTGCTCCGGCGCGCCCGGGATCGAGTCGGCGAGCTCGCAGACGCGCGCGTAGTAGTCCTCGACCTCCATCCCGAGCAGCGTCGCGCCGAAGAGCTCCGCCTCCTCGTGCGTCACGACGTCGAGGTAGTTGACCGCGACGACGTGGTACGCGACGAGCAGCGGCAGGACGTCCCAGCGCCCCTCGAAGACGGGATGGATCACGATGGTGAACCCGTCCGACGGACGCTCGCCCCGCGGACGCGCCCAGCCGAACTCGCCCGGCAGCAGCGGCGCGTCGTCGAAGGCGAGGTCGGTCGGGAAGCGCACCACCTCCGGGTCCGCGAGGAGCGCCCGGACCTGCGCCTCGCCGAAGCGCGGTCCGTGGTGCTCGCGCGCGACGTGCGCGCGCTCGGCGACGTGGGCCTTGAGGGCCGCGTAGCCGTCCTCTTCCGTCAGATTCAGTTGCTCGCGCTTCATCACTTGTAGCGCGCGCGGAACTCCTCGGCGGCCTTCTCGCGCCGGGCGGCCTCCTCGGGATCCATCCCGCCGATGAACCACTTGTGGTCGTCCGTCGCGAGGACCTCGTTGATCTTGGCCTGGAGCTTCTCGGCCGCCGCCACCTTCTCGGGGTCGTCCGAGTGCAGGTTGTCCTCGACGAGCTCTTCCAGCTCGGGGATGTACTCCGAGTAGAAGTTCTTCGCGAGGTCGTAGGTCCCGTGCCAGTGGGTGTAGTCCGGGCCCATCATCGACGCGCCGTGTCGCGCGCGCCGTCCCTCGTGGTGCCAGATCTCGAACCAGATGAAGTCGATCTTGTTGCCGAACTTCACCGGCTTGAGCAGCGGCTGGGCTAGCTCGTACAGCGCCTTGCCCGGCTTCGCGTACTTCTCGTTGTAGAGCTCGATCAGCGCGTCGTACTGGACGTAGAAGTTGTCGACCCATTGCATGTTGTGGCAGTTGACGCAGACGTCCTTCATGTTGTGGCGTCGCATCTGCCACGGCACGTCCTTGCCGGGGAGCCCCATCTTCGCGTCGGACTCCTCGGGGCGGATCGAGACCACCGGCCGGTTGTTCCACGAGATCCGCAGGCCGATGTCGTGCGTCACCGGCTGGTTCTTCGTCTCCGACATGTGGCAGGTCGCGCAGGTCGGCGCCACGTGGTAGTCCTCGCCGACGATCCACTTGTTGGAGTCGAGGTTCATCTTGTCCTGGTTCGCGAAGAACGCGATGCCGTGCTTCGACTCCTCGTAGACCTCCTTCTGCGGGTGGTCCGGGCCCATGTGGCACTTGCCGCAGGTGTCGGGGTGGCGCGCCTGCGCGGCGGAGAAGCTGTGCCGGCTGTGGCAGGCCGTGCACGCGCCCTCCGAGCCGTCGGGGTTGATGCGTCCGATGCCGGTGTTCGGCCAGGTGGCCGGGTCGAGCTTGCCGCCCGGGAGCACCTTGATCTCGGAGCCGTGGCACTGCCAGCAGCCGCTGACCGCCGCCGGGGAGACGCCGTCGGGGAACGCGGGGGTCACGAGGCCCTTGTTGCCCTCGACGACCTCGGCCAGCACGTTGTCCAGCGAGCCGAGGATCCGCCCGCCCTTCGAGTGGTGGGAGCCGAGGAACTCCTCGACCTCCTTCGAGTGGCAGCGCGCGCAGTCCTTCGGGCTGACGATGACCGAGATGTCGTAGTCGTAGTGCCGGATCGCGTCCGGGTCGTCCCGGTCCGCCATGTGGCACTCGTAGCAGCCGACGTTGCCGCGGTAGTGCTTGCTGTCACCCCACTGCTGGTAGAGGGCCTGGCTCTCCTTCTTGTGGCAGTCGACGCACTCGCGCGACGCCTTGGAGAGCTCGGGTAAGCCGATCGCCTGGCCGGGGGTGGGTTCCAGGGCGGGCGAAGAGGACGAGCCTGCGGTCGCGCTCGAACCAGAGCTCGCCGGGACGACGACGAGCAGAAGGGCGAAGAGACCGGTGCTCGCAAGGGCGACTTTGCGGGTTCGGTTCATATCCGTGCCTCGGAGGTGGAAAGGGGTGTAGCCCCATCGCCGCGCTGCTGCGGCTGGATGGGGGCGTTCGGGTCATAGGCGCGGTCGTGGGTCAAACGCCCGGACAGCACCGGAATCGTGATGCGGACGAAGATCGTGTAGAGCAGGAGCCCGAAGGCCCAGATGCCCAGGCAGACCAACGTCTCGTTGAGCGTGGGTGCGTACTCGACGATGTCGCCGAGCGGCGTCGGGATGAACGCGGGGACGATCAGGCCCATCCCCTTCTCGATCCAAACGCCGACGATGAGCGCGAGGCAGGCCGCGTTGAGGTAACCCCACTTCCGCGTCAGCGGGCTGACGAGGAGCACGAGGGCGCCGCCGTTGAGCAGCATCGCGGTCCAGATCCAGGGCACGAGCGCGTGGTAGCCGTGCAGCCCGAAGAACAGGTAGTGCATCGACACGCCGTGCGAGGAGTCGGTGTAGAACTCGACGAACACCTCGCACACCAGAAGGAACATGTTGATCAAGAGCGCCACCGTCACGATGTTGCGCAGCGTCGCGATCGCGGCGCGCGGCACGTCGTAGGCGGTGTAGCGGTCGAGGGCCCACAGGCTCACGATCAGGAACGCGGGACCGGCGGCGAAGGCCGACGCCAGAAAGCGCGGCGCGATGATGGCCGAGTTCCAGAACGGCCGCCCGCCCAGCCCGACGTACAGGAAGGCGGTCACCGTGTGGATGCTGATCGCCCACACGATCGCGACGAAGACGAAGGGGATGTAGAAGAGCTTCCCGGGCTTCTTGCGCCGATACGCGCAGTAGATGAGGTACCCGCAGATGTGCAGGTTCAGGAGCAGGTACCCGTTCAGGACGATGACGTCCCAGGTCAGCATCGAGATCGGGAAGTTGAACCGCAGCAGCAGGTGATGGAAGCGGTCCGGGCGCCCGAGGTCGACCGTGACGAACGCGAGGCACATCACGATCGCCGCCACGGCGAGGAGCTCGCCGAAGATCACCAGGTCGTGCAGGTCTCGGTTGCGGTAGATGTAGACCGGGATCACGAGCATCACGGCCGCCGCCGCCATCCCCACCAGGAAGGTGAAGTTGGCGATGTAGAGCCCCCAGGAGACCTCGTCGGTCATCCCGGTGGTGGAGAGCCCGTCGACGAGCTGCCTGGCGTAGGCGTTGAGCCCCAGGAGCGACACCGCGGTCAGGAGCCCCATCCACGCCTGGTAGCGCCAGTCGCCGATGAAGCTCACCCGGAAGCAGCGCCAGAGGAAGCGGAGGTAGTCGCGCATCACCGCTCCTCCCTCAACGGGTCGACCGTCCCGACGACCTGGCCGTCGCCGTCGCGCGGGTAGCGCTCGTCGAAGTAGTAGAAGAAGCGCGGGATCGTCCCCACGTCCTCCTTGAGCACGAAGACGCGCTTCGTCCGCAGGATCCAGGACACTTCGCTCTCGGGATCGAGCACGTTGCCGAACTTCCGCGCCCCGACCGGGCACACCTCGAGGCAGGCCGGCATCCCGCCCTCGCGCGTGCGGTGCAGGCAGTAGGTGCACTTCTCCATCACGCCCTTCGAGCGCGGGCGGTTGGAGAGGTACGCCATGTCGGGGTTCACGTCCTCCTTCGGCAGCTCCGGCTCGCTGTAGTTGAAGCGCCGCGCCCAGTAGGGGCAGGCCGCCT
Organism: Planctomycetota bacterium; assembly: GCA_028278425.1. Lineage (GTDB taxonomy): Bacteria > Planctomycetota > UBA1135 > UBA1135 > JANQEJ01. Next base: position 42,945 of record JANQEJ010000038.1, read on the forward strand.
CGCAGTACCGGCAGCCGATGCACCAGTCGTAGTCGATGACGGTGATGCCGTCCGGCTCCTGCCACGTCGCCTCGATCGGACACACCTTGACGCACGGCGGGTTGGCGCACTGGTGGCACTGCACCGGCATGTAGTAGTGGTCCTCGTCGGGGACGGTCGGCCGGTCGTAGTGGTGGTTGCCCCGCTCGATGTCGGTTGTGCCGCGCGGCATCTCGATCACGCGGATGTACTGGATCTCCGGGGAGCGGCTCTGGTTGTTCTCGGCCACGCAGGCGTGCACGCACTTCCGGCAGCCGACGCAGCGCGAGAGGTTGAGCGCGTACACGAACTCGACGCCGTCGCGCGCCTTGACGTCGCGCACCGAGGGGTCGATCGCGAAGCGCTTCTTGACCTCGGTTCGGATCCGCTCGAGCGCCGCGGCCATGTCGGCCTCGTCCATCTCCTTGTAGTGCTTCTGAAGGAAGCCCTCGATGCTCGGGAGGTCGTCGCCGTCGAGCTCGCGCAGCGGGCTCAGCGCCGCCACGAAGGCCCCCATTCCGCCCACCACGCTCACGCCGCCGCGCAGGAAGCTCCGGCGCGACATGCCGATCCCGCCCTGGCGGTAGACCGGAGCCTTGGGTGCGGACCGGCGGTAGACGTCGCTCATCGCGTGCCCTCCACGGCCTCCCGGCGCGAAGCGCCTTCGCGCCGGTGCTTCCAGCGCTCCAGCGGGTTGAGCTCCTCGCTCGTCGGCTCGCCGCCGTGTCCGGCGTGCGCGTCCGGCGGCCGGTAACCGCGCGAGCGCGGCCCCGGCAGCGCCTCGAACGGGTCGAAGGCCGGCGCGTGGGGATCGTGGCATTCCACGCAGCGCAGCCGCACCTGGCGCCCGGACGAGGCGTCCCACGAGCCCAGCGTCTTCCCGTGCATGCCGCGCTCCCAGTCGCGGAACACCGTCCCGTGGCACTTGCTGCAGAGCGTCGTCGAGTCCGCGAATCCGACCAGGCTTCCGTCGTGCATCACGAGCTTGTTGCGGTCCGACTGCGAGTGGCAGTTGTAGCAGCGGTCGTTCAGGCCGTGGTCGAGCTCGATGTGGGTGTGCTGGCGGATGTTGCTCGGCGTCACCTCGAGCGACGCGAAGAGGGCGTGGCAGTCGGAGCACTTCTGCTCCACCCCGCCGATCACGACGCGCGGCGGATCGCCGAGGGTCGAACGCAGCGGGCCGGTCGCGATGTCCTCGGGCGCCACACCGGCCTCCAGCTCGGTCGCGCTCAACTCGGTCACGCCGCTCCCCTCGCCGCCGAAGAGGAACCAAAGCGCCAGTCCGATCCAAAGGGCCGTGAGCGCGGCCCGCATCGCTCTTCTCCGCTTCCGCTGCACCGGGCGCATGCTAGTCGGCGCCCCGCGGGCAACGGGGAGACCTCAAGGCGCCTTCTTCGCGCCTACGGCCAGGTTGGCGGCGGGGCTACGCCGCCGGCCGCGCCCGGCTACGAACTTGTGCGCAAGCGAGCGTCGGCGCGCGGCGACGCACGAGGAGACGATTCCGCTACCCGTCGGCCGCCCCGGTCCCTAGAAAGGGCGGAGCCGGCCCAGCATGTCGTCGATTCCCACCGCGATCGGTCCCTTCGAGCCCAACCGGGTCGTCCCCGGCGACTGTCGCGAGCTGATCGAGGAGCTCCCCTCCCGGAGCATCGACGTCGTGGTCACCAGCCCGCCCTATTGGGGCCAGCGAGTCTCGAAGGGGACCGGCGACGAGGCCGATCCGCGCGAGTACCTGGCTTCCCTCTGCGACGTGTTCGTCCGGCTTCTCCCCAAGATCAAGGAGAAGGGTCTCCTTTGGATCAACGTCGGCGACGCGTACAACACGCCGGTCAACTGGCGCGTCGACGACCGCAGGTTCAGCACGCTCGGCCCGCAGAAGACGGGGCTCGCCGACGACAACTCCGCGTACGTGAAGCCGCGATCGAAGCGGCGAGCGTTCCTCGACGAGTCGCAGCCCTGGCTGACCTACGGCAACCTGCTCGCCCTCCCCTACCGCCTGGTCGTCGACCTCTGCGACGCCGGCTACCTCTTCCGCGGCGAGGTGATCTGGAAGAAGCGCAACCCGATGCCGGAGGGCCGCTGCCGGAGGCCTCACCGGCAGCACGAGTCCGTCTACCTCCTCGCCGCGGACGAGCGGCACCGCTTCCGCACCTCGCCGCCGGTCCCCGGCGTGTGGGAGCTCGCCAACGAGAAGATCGCCGGGAAGGCCCACTACTCGCGCTTCCCCACGGAGCTGCCCCTGCGCTGCATCGATGCCTACGGCCTCGCCGGACCGGAGGTCGTCGTGCTCGATCCCTTCTCCGGTTCGGGCACCACGGGCATCGCGGCGCGTCGACTCGGCTGCACGTACGTCGGCTTCGAGATCGACGAGGAACAGGTGAGCGCGTCCAACGAACGGCTCGCGAACGTCATTCGCCCATCGCACGCGCGCTCCGGCACGCGTTAGAGTGCGCGGCACCATGTCGACCACCGACGACGCCACCCGGAAGCTCGCCGCCCGTTACGAGCGGATCGCCGACCAGCTCCGCGAGCTCTACGCGAAGGTCGCGGATCCGGAGAGCCGCATGGCCACCGCCGCGGCGGTGCTCCACGCGAAGATGCCGCACTTCTTCTGGACGGGCTTCTATAGATTGCAGGGGGAGGACCTCCTCGTCGGGCCCTACCAGGGGCCGCTCGCCTGCATGGTGCTCGAGCGCGGAAAAGGCGTGTGCTGGGCGGCGGTGCGTTCGGGCGAGGCGCAGCTCGTCCCCGACGTGCACGCCTTCGCGGGGCACATCGCCTGCGACTCGCGCTCGCGCAGCGAGGTCGTCGTCCCGGTCCGCGACGCCGCCGGCGCGGTCGTCGCCGTGCTGGACGTCGACAGCGACAAGCTCGACGCCTTCGACCCGGTCGACGTCGAGGGTCTGTCGGCCGTCGCCGCTTTGATCTACGGCTGAGCGAGCTTTCCGGGGTTGCGGGCTCGGGGGGTCGTCCCGAGGCTGGGGGCATGAGGCTCTTCCCCCTTCCGGTTGCCCTCGCCGTCCTCCCGCTCGTCGCGTCCCCCGCGCCGGCCCAGGCCGTTCCCTTCGGGACGGGCTGCGGCGGGCTCTCGATCGGGAGCTCCGGGGACCCCGCCGTCGCGTCGAGCGACTTTCAGGCCACCCTCTCCGGCGGGCCGTCGCTGGCGCCGGCGCTCTTCGCCATCGGGGCGAACGATCAGTTCTACCTCGGGCTTCCGCTGCCGCTCGACATGGGCCCGTTCGGAGCTCCGACGTGCACGCTCTACGGCTCGGCGAACCTGCTCTTCGGAACGGCCACCGACGGGAGCGGGAACGCTTCGCTCGCCCTCCCCATCCCGTGCCTGATCGACCAGATCGGCGCGACCGTCTACGGCCAGTGGGCGGCGCTCGATCTCGGAGCGAACCCGCTCGGGGCCGTCTTCTCCGACGGCCTCGCGGTCACGCTCACCGACGGCTTCGACTTCGAGGGGGACCTGTATCGGTTCCTCGAGGCGCAGCAGAGTCCGACGACGGGGCTCGTCGAGTCCTACCGCTCGAACCCGGGGCTGCCGAAGCCCTTCGCTAACTACCTCGCGACATCGCGGCCGGCGTTCACCTACGACAACACGCTCGCCGCGCTCGCCTTCCTCGACCGCGGCGACCTCGCCCGTGCGACCGACGTCCTGGACGCGATCGTGGGATCGCAGAACCCCGACGGGTCGGTCCCCGACGCGCGCAACGCCGTGACGGGCGCCGTCGTGAACGGCACGACGAGCACGGGGAACCAGGCCTGGGCCATGCTCGCCTTGATGCGCGGCTGGCAGCTCACCGGCGATCCCTCGTACATGTTCACCGCCGAGGAGATCGGCACGTTCCTGCTCGGGCAGAAGAACACCGTCGGTCACGGCGGCTTCGTGCTGTCCCCCGGCTCGACGGTCGTGTCGACCGAGCACAACGTCGACGTCGCCGCGGCCTTCGGGCGGATGGACCAGGTGCTGGGCGGAGGCGGCGGCATCCTCCTGACCGCCCAGCAGATGCTCGACGGCGCGCGCCACGCCCGCATCTTCGTCGAGTCGCGCTACGACCCGGTGCTCGGGCTCACCTACACGGGGACCGACGCGAGCGGGATCGTCACCGCGACCTCTCCGATCCCGGAGGACACCCAGACGTGGACGCTCCTCGCCCTCGGCCGCTCGAAGTGGACGTCCGGCTACGACTGGATGCGGCAGGACGTCCCGGCCGGGCTCTGGACGAACTCGACGCAGTGCCCGCTCCTCTGCGGCGTGAGCCTCGCCGGTCCGCCCTTCTCCGACTTTGACACGAACGAGGTCTGGTACGAGGGTCTCGCCCACACGTGGCAAGCGGCGAAGCTCCTCGGCGACACGCCAACCGCCGAAGCCGCGCGCGACGTCCTGCTCGCCGTGCAGGAGGCCGCCCCCAACGCGGACGGCGAGGGGATCGTCGCGACCTGCGACACGCTCGCGACCGGCTTCGGCTTCCACTTCTTCAACGCGCTGCACGTCGCCCCGACCGCGTGGGCCGCGCTCGCCGAGCGCGACCGCAATCCCTACTGGAACACGCTCCTCTCGAGCGGCCTCGCCGCCCACCCCGACGCCGGCCGCCCGTGGATCGGGCTGAACGTCCCGGCGGGCGCGACGTGGAGCTGCCCCAGCGGCGACCCGTGCCTCTTCACCGTGACCGGGACGAGCTCGGGCGTCTTCGGAGACCCCAACCTCGAGATCCACGTGCTCGTCGAGCCGACGGTTCCCTCGGCGGGCGCGATCTTCGCGCAGTTCCCGGCGGCGACCGTGCAGCCGGACGGGACGTGGAGCTCGAGCGCGCAGCTCGGGAGCTTCGTGTTCCCCGCCTCGAGCGGAGATCAGATGCGCATTTCGGCCATCGCGATCGACACGTCGGCCGGCGCGATGCCGGCGTCGTTCGCGGCGGTGACGCTCGACCTGATCCCCGGGATCGTCACCACCACCGGGGTGGTCGAGGCGACGGTGTCGATCCCATAGGGCCCCGAGAGAGGGCGGTGACCTAGCCGCGACGCCTGCAATCGGAGAGGCGATCGTGACATCCGGGCCGGGCCTAGGGAGGATCGGTGCGTTGCACGGCCTCGACCTCGTCTCCACTCTCGCCCTCGTCCTCACCGCCGCGGCGGTGACCGGCGTCCTATCGCATCGCTTCCGCCAGCCCACGGTCCTCGGCTACCTGATCGCGGGCTTCCTGATCGGGCCGAACCTGGGGCTGCTCCCGCTCGTCGCCGACTCCGACGCGGTGCACGCGCTGTCGTCGCTCGGCGTGATCCTCCTGATGTTCTCGCTCGGCCTCGAGCTGAGCGTGCGCCGGGTGATCACGCTCGCGACGCGCGCCGGCGTGACCGCCGCGGTCGAGATCAGCTTCACGGCCTGGCTCGGCTTCGTCGCCGCGCGCGCGCTCGGTTGGGGGACGCGCGAGAGCCTCTTCGCCGGGGCGCTCGTCGCGATCTCTTCCTCCATGATCCTCTTCAAGACCTTCGAGGAGCGGAAGGTCGGCGCGGGCCTCCGGGAGCTCGTCTTCGGCGTCCTGATCTTCGAGGACCTCGCGGCGATCGTGATGATCGCGCTCCTCTCCGCCGTGGCCGCGGGCGAGGAGCTCACGTTCGGCGGCGCCGCGGTGCACGCCCTCGGCCTGGTCGCCTTCGTCGCGGCGCTCACCGCCGTCGGGCTCTTCATCGTCCCGCGCGCCGTGCGCTACGTCGTGCGCCGACACGCCCGCGAGACCGTCCTGGTCGCGAGCGTCGGCCTTTGCTTCGGCGCCGCGTTCCTCGCACGGCGCTTCGGGTACTCCGAGGCGCTGGGAGCGTTCCTCGCCGGCGCGCTCGCGGCCGAGTCCGGCGAAGCGCGCATCCTCCGGCCGATCGTGCTGCCGGTGCGCGAGCTCTTCGCGGCGATCTTCTTCGTGTCGGTCGGGATGATGTTCGACCCCGCGCTCCTCGTCGACGCGTGGCCCGCCGTGCTCGCGTTGACCGCGGCGGTCTTCGCCGGCAAGACGCTGGGCGTCTCGCTCGGCGCGCTCGTGGCCGGCTACCCGACGCAGACCGCGGTGCGCGCCGGGCTCTCGATGGCGCAGATCGGGGAGTTCTCGTTCCTGATCGCCGGCGTCGGCCTCGCGCTCGGCGGGCAGGCGGAACACTTGGTCGCCGTCGCGGTCAGCGTCTCCCTCCTTACTACCGTGACGACGCCCTGGATGGTGCGCTTCTCCGCCCCGCTCGCGCGTCGCGCCGAGGAATCGCTCCCGCGGCGGCTTCGGCTCTTCGCCACGCTCTGGGCCACCTGGCTCGAAGACCTGCGCGGACGCCCGGCGTGGTCCGGCGGCGCCGCGGAGCCGCGGCGGCTCGCGCTGATCATCGTTGCTGACGCGGCGATCCTCTGCGCGCTCATCATCGGCGTCTCGGTCACGCTTCCCGGGTTCGTCGAGAAGCTCGCCGGCTGGACGGGCGTTGCGCCCGGCCTGCTCGGCGCGGGACTGATCGTGATCGCGGTCCTCGCGTGTGCGCCCTTCGGCCTCGGCGTGTACCGCGCGGTGCGCCGGCTCGGCGGGCTCCTGGCCGAGCGCGCCGTGCCGCTGCGCGCCGGACTCGACCTGGGCGCGGCCCCGCGCCGCGCGCTCACGGCCGGGCTGCAATTCGCGCTCTTCTTCGTCGTGGGCGCGCCCGTCCTGGCACTCACGCAGCCATTCCTGCCCGCGGCGCCCGGTGTCGGGTTCCTGATCGTCGGCACGTCGGTTCTCGCGTGGCTGCTCTGGCGCGGCGCCGCCGACCTCCAGGGACACGTCCGCGCGGGCGCGCAGGTCGTCCTCGAGACCCTCGCGCGCCAGACGTCGAAGGCGCAGCCGAACCTCGCCCACGCGAGCGAGCTCCTGCCCGGCCTCGGCGAGCTCAACGCCGTCACGGTGCGCCCCGGCGACGCCGCGGTCGACCGCAGCCTCGCCGACCTCGACCTTCGCGGTCATAGCGGCGCGGGGGTGCTCTTCGTCTCCCGCGATGGCAAGGCCTTCCTCCCGACCGCCAGCGATACGGTGCAGGCGGGCGATACGCTCGTGCTCGCGGGCGACGACGAGGCCAAGGCGCGGGCGGAGGCGTTCTTGCGCAAGGGGGGTCCTGAAGCGTGAATCGGGACCTGTAGTCGTAGCGGAGGAGGGACGCACCCCTCCGGAACGCGGATTATGATCCGACCCGGGAGCAACACCGCCTGCGCTCGCGCTCCCCATCCCCTGTCTGTTCGACCAGTTCGAACGACGACTTCTGGTTGCGGCTCAAACGGACACGGACGGCCTAACACCCCCGCCTGGCGAAGGCTGCAACTCCTGACGGTTCAGCCAAAAGGGCGCCGCTCCGGTCAGCGTCGGGCCACATCTCCAGAAGAAATGTGAATCCAGACTCAGGCTAGAGGCAGTGGTTCTCCGGGCAAGTCGGCATCCTCGCCGACCACGATCTTGAAGCCTTGAACCTCGACCGGCGACTCTGAGGGGATCTCAGCCTGCTGAGACTTCTGGCCGCTGATCACTACCAGCGTCGCGATAGCTTCCGTCTTGCCGACGACGAACACTCGCTCGCTGGTCTCTGACGTAACCTCGTACTCGAAGGGCGAGGATCGAACGGTCTGCTGCATGAGGTCGGGCGTACGGGGCTGGGGGGCCGAGGATGCAATCATCCTACACAAGACGGTCGGCTGCAGGACTCCGTCCTGAAATCGGCCTTTCTTTTGCGGGTTCTTTAGAAGCTGGTGGCGAACCTACTGGGGAACCGGGACCTCTCGCCACCCAGAGTCGGTCTCCGACGCTGTCACTTCCACTTGCGTGTCAACTCGTCGGGCCGTAATCCGTCCGCTGGTTCGGAATTCGCTCGCCTTTCGCGGGCTCTCTACGACGGCATTCACGACCGAGTAGTCCACCTCCAGGCCAGGTTTCCGAGACCTCTGAATGGCTTCGTTCGCTGCGAACTGCCACGTCTTCTGAACAACCTCGGCAGGAGCGTTCTCCGGCAGAACAAGTGGACCGATCGGGCCGATTGCTTCCGTTGCTTCCGGATGGCTCATGAAGAGCTCGAGGGGATTGAAAGGTCGCCGCAACTCTAGGTAGCGCTCGATGCCGAGGTGTGCATTCCAGAGGAGCGATTCAAGGTCGGGATCCGACGCTGCAATCTTCAGGTCGAGCTCCCGCGCGCGCTTTCGAGAGATCGCGTCGCCGTGGCTGAAGAACTTCTTGTTCAGGTTCTCCGCGATCGCCTTGATCTTGCCTTTGCCCTCTTCGGACTCGCGCTCCATGTGCATTGAGAGCAGACGGACGCCCATGTCAGCGGCCAAAGCACTTGCGCGCTTTGCACCACCGACGACCAGCGGGTCAACCGTGGCAAAGATCCGTTCGACTACGGCACTCGCCTCTGCCGCGTTCTCGAACTTGGCATCCTCGGACAGGAACTTCAGGAACGACCCTAGATCCTCGTACCCGAAACTCCTTACCTTCCCGTCCGGCTGCTTCACGCGGATTTGCGGGTCGATCGGCCCCAGCGACGCGTGGGGGTGCATAACGATCTCGTCGGCGCCAAGGGCGAAGATCGTCGCCGCGCTGAAACCGACGAACGGCACAAGCACCGCTACATTGTCGAATCGTTCGCGCAGCAACGACATCAGCTTCCACGCCGTCAGAGCGTCGCCCCCTGTACTGTGGATGAGGATGTCTACTTCGCCGTCAGGCCCGATCGCGTCGATTTGGTCGATGAACTCGCGAATCGCGTCGGCCGCCATCTGGCCCCCCACGTTCCGCCGAGTAGTGGTCGCGTACACGATGACGGGGCGTTTGCGATGCTCCTCGATCGCCTCGTAGCGGGCAATGCGTTCAGAAAGTTCCATGATGTTCCGTCCGGTTGTTTGCCTGCCGTTTCCCTGCTCCCCCCGAGTTCCGGGAGCCTAGCTTCGGATCAGGCGATTTCCAGAGCTGGCTCTGACTCGCTTCATCACCACCCACGGAACCTTGATCGGCGCCCCGGGTCCGCCAGGCGAGGCAGCGATGCTTCGATGGAGCGATCTCAAACGTCACGCGTCTTCAATCTCCTCTCGCGCTGAGGTATCGAAGAACCGTTCGACGCGGAACGCGCAGATACCCGCTGACGTCATGGATGAACTGATCGCCTTGGACTGGTCTATGCAAGGGTGACCGGTACGAACTCCCGGGCCGTAGCCTCTGTCTTCCTCGCGCCTCGGGGACTGGCCAACTCGCCCGCTCTGGCATCAAGAGGAAGGCCCAACTGGGCGGGTTGCTCGACATCCACGCTGCTCCGGACGAGGTACGGCACCCGGATGGCGCGACATAGCACCGCAGGTGCCTCGGTACACTGATGGGGCACTGGGACATCAGCACGACCATGCAACACGCCGCCTTGCTCGGAGTCGACAACGCGCGCAGCACCCTCCAATCGGTGCCGCCGCTGGCGGCGCTCGGAGAGAGGCTAGAGGAGACGGCCTCCGCCGATGTACTTCCCAGAACAACCTGGAGCAGCGGAAAGGGCGCGGAGACCCGGGACGAGCTCCGAGGCGAGGCGGTCCCACAGGGACCGACGCTTTGAGTGGTAGCGGAGGAGGGACTTGAACCCCCGACACGCGGATTATGATTCCGCTGCTCTAACCAACTGAGCTACTCCGCCGTGCCCGCGGAACCGCGGGTTGCCCCGAGGGCGAGGGAGGGTATCGGCCCCCCCTTGGGGGGTCAAGGAGCCGCAAATAGGCCCCGCTACTCGTTTTCGGGAGAAAAAGCGGCGGGACGGGAGGGCCCCTGCGTTGACCCTCCCTGGAGAGTGAGCACGTGGGAGTCCCTCCCGCTGGATTGACCGGCGTGAGGGCTCCCGCGGCTTCGCCGTTCTCTCCCGGTCTCTCCGTGCGGGGATTTGGACGTCGCCGCGCGGGTGAGGGGGAAACCGATTGGGAGAGAGTGCGGGCGCGCTCGTCGGACGCGGCGGGCGGGCCCGCTCCATTTCCTGCTTGTGACGCAACCGGCGCGGCGCGGGGAGTAGGATCCCTGGAAGGGTTGCCGCAACCACCGCACGCCGAGGAGGCCACCATGCTTCGCACCGCAATCGTCCTGGCCGGCGCCGCCGGCCTCGCCGCGGCCCAGGACCTCGCCGAGCCGGTCCGGCTGATGGCCGACGGCGAGTACGTCGACACCGAGATCGGGCACGCCGCGCCCTACCTCCACGACATGAACGGCGACGGGAAGCGCGACCTGCTCGTCGGTCAGTTCGGGGAGGGGAAGCTCAGGATCTACACCAACGTCGGGACCGAGACCGAGCCGCGGTACTCCGGGCTGACGTGGTTCGAGACCGGGGGCAAGGTCGTCAAAGTCCCGACGGGGTGATGCATCGGCTTCTGTCCGCAGGTTGTGGACATGGACGGCGACGGGCACCTCGACATGATCACCGGCCACTACTGGCCCGGGGACATCTTCCTCTTCCGCGGCGAGGGCGAGAACCGCTTCGCCGCGATGGAGAACCTGAAGGACGAGACCGGCCGCAACCTGAACGGCGGCGCGCCCTGGGACGACGACAAGACGCCGCGCATGGAGAGCCTGGCGGCGGCGCCGTACGCGACCGACTTCGACGGCGACGGCGACTACGACATGCTGATCGGGAACATCCGCGGCAGCATCACCTACATGGAGAACGTCGGCGGCCCGAAGGAGCCGCGCTTCTCCACCGAGCGCACGCTGCTCGAAGCGGGCGGCGAGACGATCAAGGTCCCCGGCGGCGACGCCGGCCCGGTCTTCGAGGACTGGAACAAAGACGGCAAGCGCGACCTCCTGAGCGGGGCCGGCGACGGCTCGGTCTGGTTCTTCAAGAACGTCGGCGCCGACGACGCGCCGCACTTCGCGGAGGGCGTGGAGCTGCTCGAGAAGAGCTCCCAGGGCTGGAAGTCCTACCCGCACGGCGGCGCCCCGAAGGGTCCGGGCATGCGAACGAAGGTTTGCGTGACCGACGTCGACGGCGACGGGTGGGTCGACCTCTTGGTCGGCGACTACGTCCAGGAGGAGCCGGCGCCGATCGAGCTCACCGAGGAGCAGGCCGCCCGGCTCGAGGAGCTCAAGGAGGAGCGCGATCGGGTGAGAGAGGAGCTCACCGCCGCGGGCGACGACGAGGAGGCGAGTGCGAAGATCGCCGAGCGCTACGGCAAGATCTACGAGGAGATCCGCGAGCTCGAGCCGCCGGACATCCCGCACGGCTTCGTGTGGTACTACCGCCGCGTTCCGCCGAAGGACGACGCCGTCGGCGCGGTGATCCGCTGAGCTAGGGCTAGACCGGCTCGCCGTCCACCGAGTGGCAGGCGAGCTGGATCCGCGTGACCTCGCCCGTGTCGGGACAGTACACGTTGCACGCGTCGTACGGCGGCGCGTAGAGGTGCAGCGAGACGCCCGGGCCGCCGTGCGCGCGCACGAGGTGCAGGCCGATGTCGTCGTGCATGTACCCCACCGCGCCCCGCGGAAGGACGTGCGAGTGCGTCGGCTCCAGCGGACCGCGCGCGCCCGTCTCCGGGAACGCGAACTGCACCTCCTCGATCGCGCCGTCGACGACCGCCAGCCAGCAGTCCTTGCCCTCGTGCGCGTGGATCGAGCTCTCCTGTCCCTCGCCCCAGCAGAGGAGCAAGAGCTCGAACGCGTCCGTCCGGGCGATCCGGTTGCGGGTGTAGCGCGTCTCGTTCCAGTGGACGTAGGGTCGCCAGCCCTCCCCGTCGGAGACGAAGGCCTCCAGGATCTCGGTCACGCGCCCTCCGGCGGGATCCCGCGCGAGCTCCGCTTCGAGCCGCGCGACGAGATCTCCCACCGCCACGCCGGTACCGTCCTCGACTTGACTAGACATGGGCGGAGTATACCTTCCCCCGGTGCAACTCGGCTTCGTCATCGACCACTCCCGTTGCATCGGCTGTCACGCGTGCACGGTGGCGTGCAAGTCGGAGAACGAGGTCCCGCTGGGGAGCTTCCGCACTTGGGTCAAGTACACCGAGACCGGGGAGTTCCCGGCGGTCAAGCGGCATTTCGCGGTCTTGCGCTGCAACCAGTGCACGGCGGCGCCGTGCGTGACGATCTGCCCGACGAGCGCGCTCGAGAAGCGCGCCGACGGGATCGTCGACGTGACGCGCGACCACTGCATCGGCTGCAAGAGCTGCATGCAGGGATGTCCGTACGACGCGCTCTACATCAACCCGGGGAGCGGCACGGCGGAGAAGTGCCACTTCTGCGCGCACCGCACCGAGATGGGACTCGCGCCGGCGTGCGCGATCGTCTGCCCCACCGAGGCGATCATCCCGGGTGACTTCGACGATCCGGAGAGTGTCGTGTCCAGGCTGCGGGCGGACGGCGGATTAGAGGCGCGCAAGCTAGAGGCCGGCACCGGGCCGAACGTCCTCTATAAGGAAGCGGAGCCCGCGGGGCTGAAGCCGCTCGAGACCAGCGCGGCGGGCGGGTACCTGTGGTCGAACCGGCTGCCGGGACCGGAGCTCGACGCCGAGGTGTTCCGCTCCATGGAGGAGCGCGCGCGGGCGCGGACGACCTACGACGTCGAGCATCAGAACTGGTGGGGCTGGCGCGTGTCCGCGTATCTCGTGACGAAGGCGGTGTCGGCCGGCGTCGTATTGGCGGCGGTGCCGACGATGCTCCGCTCCGCGAGCGACGAAGCGGGCGTCTACGTCGGCGCGATCGGCATCCTGTTCCTTTTGATCACGACGGCGCTGCTCGTCTTCGACCTGAAGCGCCCCGAGCGCTTCTGGCTGATCCTGCGGCGGCCGAACTGGGACTCGTGGCTCGTCAAGGGGACGGTGTTCCTGATGGCGCACGGCTTCCTGCTCGCGCTGTGGGCCGGCCTCGCCGCGGCGGACTCCGTTCCCGACGGCGCCCTCCGCTGGCTTCTCGTCGCCGTCATGGCGGTCGTCGCCGCCGGTTCGGCGGCCTACACCGGATTCCTCTTCGCGCAGGCCAAGGGCCGCGTCCTCTGGATGCAGCGCGGCCTCTGGCTGCACCTGATCGCGCGCGCGGCGGTGGCGGGGGCGGCTTTCCTCCTCCTACTGCGTCCGTTCGTCGCTGCGATCGGCGAGATGACGGGGCTCCAGCTCATCGGCTGGAACGCGCTGCTCGTACATCTCCTCTTCACGGCCTGCGGCGGGCTGCTCGCGCCGCGGAACCGCGAGGAGGAGTACCACCTCGCGCACAAGCTCCTCGCGCGCGGACCGTTCGCGCGGCATCACAGGCAAGGGCTCCTGCTCTCCGGCACCGCGATGGTCCTGATCGTCGCCCCGGTGGCGAACGTCGGCCCGTGGCCGGCCGCGCTCGGCGGCGCGCTCGTGCTCCTCGCCCTGTGGCGCGGCGAGGACGGCTTCGTCCGCGCGGGTCAGGCGGTCCCGATCAGCTAGCCATGAACGACGTCCCCCAACCCCGCCGCGATTCTCCCTGGGAGCTCGCCGTCGGCCCGCCGCCCGAGCACTGGGACGACTGGGTCGAGCTCGACCCGACCGCGTGGCCGAACAAGGTCGAGCGCCACTACCGCTGCATCCCGACGATCTGCTTCAACTGCGAGTCGGCCTGCGGGCTGCTCGGCTTCGTCGAGAAGGCGTCGGGCGAGATCGTCAAGTTCGAGGGCAACCCGGCGCACCCCGGCAGCCGCGGGCGCACCTGCGCGAAGGGCCCCGCGACGATCAACCAGGTCGACGACGCCGAGCGGATCCTGAAGCCGCTGCGCCGCACCGGCAGGCGCGGCGAGGGCAGGTTCGAGGAGGTGTCCTGGGACGAGGCCTTGAAGGACATCGGCGGCCGGATCGGCGCCGCGCTGCGCGAAGGCCGCCGGGACGAGCTGATGTACCACGTCGGCCGCCCCGGCGAGGACCACTTCGTGTTCCGCATGCTGCAAGCCTGGGGCGTCGACGGGCACAACAGCCACACCAACGTGTGCTCGGCCTCGGCGCGGCTCGGCTACGCGCTGTGGTGCGGCGCGGACCGCCCGTCGCCGGACTACTCCGAGACGAAGTTCATGCTGCTGCTCTCGGCGCACCTCGAGACGGGGCACTACTTCAACCCGCACGCGCAGCGCATCGTCGAGGCGGCGGAGCGCGGCGCGCGGCTGGCGGTGATCGACACGCGGCTCTCCAACACGGCCTCGCGCGCGGACCACTGGATCTCGACCTGGCCGGGCAGCGAGGCGGCGCTTCTTCTCGGCGTCGCGCACGAGCTCCTCAAGCGCCGCGCGATCGACGCGGAGTTCGTGCGGACGTGGACGAACTGGGAGGCGTCGCTCGAAGCGATGGAGCCCGGCGCCTCGCCCGACTTCGAGCGCTTCCTCCAGAAGCTCACCGACCGCTACGCGCGCTACACGCCAGACTTCGTCGCCGAGGAGTGCCGCTGCTCCCCGGACGCCGTGAAGATCCTCGCCGACGAGATCGAGGCGGCCGAGGGCAAGTTCGCCTCGCACCTGTGGCGCAACACCGCGAGCGGAAACCTCGGCGGCTGGCAGGTGGCGCGCGCGCTCGTCTTCCTGCACGCGCTGACCGGCAGCTTCGGGCGCCCCGGCGGGCTCAACCCGAACTCGTGGGACAAGTTCGCGCCGAAGCCGACGGCAAACCCGCCGGCGCGGCACGGTTGGAACCAGCTCATCTGGCCGGACGACTGGCCGTTCGCGCACTACGAGATGAGCTTCCTGCTCCCCCACCTCCTGCGCGAGCAGGGGAAGCGCATCGACGTCTACTTCTCGCGCGTCTACAACCCGGTCTGGACGAACCCGGACGGCTGCTCGTGGATCGAGATGCTCGAGGACGAGGAGAAGATCGGCTGCCACGTCGCGCTCACGCCGATCTGGTCGGAGACCGCGCAGTGGGCCGACTACGTCCTGCCGATGGGCCTCGGCCCCGAGCGGCACGACGTCATGAGCCAGGAGACCCACGCCGGGACCTGGATCGGGTTCCGCCAGCCGGTGCTGCGCGAGTTCCTGCGGAAGGAAGGGCGCGGCGGCGAGCGCACGCTCGGCTCGAACCCCGGCGAGGTCTGGGAGGAAGCCGAGTTCTGGGCGCACCTCGCCTTCGCGATCGATCCCGACGGCGACCTCGGCGTGCGCGAGTGGTACGCGTCGAAGGAGAACCCGGGCGAGCCGGTCTCGATGGACGAGTACTTCGCCGACATCTTCGAGAGCTCGGTGCCCGGGCTGCCGGAGACGGCCGCGAAGGAGGGGCTCACGCCGCTCGAGTTCATGCGCCGCTACGGCGCCTACGAGGTGCCGTACGCGGGCCAGGAGCGCTACGAGCGCGACGGCTTCAAGACGCCGAGCAAGAAGCTGGAGCTCTTCTCGCAGACGCTCGCCGACTGGGATCGCCGGGACGACGCCTTCCCGGAGTACATCCGCTCCCACGTGCACTGGCGCGAGCTGGGCGAGGGCGAGATGACGCTCCTGCCGACGTTCCGCCTGCCTACGCTGATCCACACGCGCTCGGGCAACGCGAAGTGGCTCCAGGAGATCTCCCACACGAACCCGCTGTGGCTGCACCCGCAGGACGCCGCGCGCCTCGGGCTCGCGACGGACGACCTCGCGCGCGTGACGACGCGGATCGGCTACTTCGTCGGCCGCGTCTGGGTGACCGAGGGGATTCACCCCGGCGTCGTGGCCTGCTCGCACCACGTCGGCCGCTGGCGGCTCTTCCGCGAGGTCGGCGGGCAGCGGCAGGCGTCTTCGCTCGTCGAGATCGAGCGCCGCGACGGCACGTTCCGCTTCCGCCGGAAGGAGCCCGTCGGGCCGTACCCGAGCGCGGATCCCGACTCCGAGCGCGTCTGGTGGAAGGAGGTCGGCGTCAACCAGAACCTGACCTTCCCCGTGCAGCCGGATCCGGCGAGCGGGATGCACTGCTGGCACCAGAGGGTCACGGTGAGCAAGGCGGAGGCCGACGACCGCTACGGCGACGTCTTCGTCGACACGAAGAAGTCCGCGGAGGTGTACGCGGAGTGGAAGGCGCTGACGAAGCCCGGTCCGGGTCCGGGCGGCGTGCGCCGGCCGCTCTGGTTGAACCGGCCGCTGCGGCCGAGCGACGAGGCGTACCGGCCGTAGCCCGCGCCTACTCGTCGATCCGGATTCCGCCGCGCGCGGTGGCGAACAGGACGCACGGTCCACCCTCGAGCGCCACCGGCGCGTGCGAGCTCCCCGCTTCGTAGCGCACGTACTCGCCCTCGCGGTACTCGCCCAGCTCGTCCGCGTAGCCGCCGGAGAGGACGAGCACCTCCTCGACGTCGACGTGCGTGTGTCGCGGATAGCCGCACCCCGCGTCCATGCGGATCAGGACGGCGCTGCCGGCCGGCTCGCCCGCGGCGCGCGGACCCGAGCTTCCCTCGAGATAGAGCGGAATCCAGCCCACCCCCGCGACCTGCGTCTCGCGCCACTCGAGCCGCGCCGCATCGACGCCGGGGCGCAGCCCGGGAACGCGCAACGTGTGCATGGGAGCGATGGTAGCCGCGGCCCCGCGGAACCGGAAAAAAAGGCCCAAGCCCGGTGCCTCGCGGCCCGATACAGACCCGCGGCATGGATGCCCCGCGCGACACGGACGCCCTCGTCCGCCTGATCGAGATCCTGATCGACGGCGCCGACAGTGCGGTTCGCGCGCGGGTCCTCGTCGAGACGTGCCTCGCCGCGGGAGTCGCCGAGGCGGCCGCGATCTGGCGGTTCGGGCGCGACCGCCGGTGGCACGCCGCGATCACGCGTGGGCCGGAAGCCCTTCTGCCGAGCGGCGAACAGGTCGAAGCCTGCGCCAACGGCGAGCTGCCCTCCGCGCTTCCGCCCCGGCGGCGCATTCTCCTGCCGGGCTTCGACCTCGCGCTCGCCCTGGGCGGCGTGACCGAGGACGACGAGGCGCTCGACCCCATCGAAGGACTGCTGCTCGTCTACGGAGCGGTCGAGTCCGGAGCCGCGGCCGATCTCGTCGACTTCGCCGCGCCGCCGCTTCCGGTCGAGGACAACTCGCTACTCGCGCACGATTTCCGCAACCTCCTGACCGGGATCCGTTCCGGCCTCGACGTGCTGCGGACCTCGTTCGACGAGCTGCCCGAAGCGGAGGTGCGCCGCTTCGATCAGAACGTCGAGCGAAGCTGCCGCCGCGCCGCCGAGCTCTTCGTCGAAGCGATAGGATCCAGGCCGCTGTCCTCCGACCGCGCGGTCATCGCGCTGCGCGACGCGGCTCTTTCGGAACGGCCGGCATTCGACCGGGCCGGCATCGCGTTCGAGCTCTTCGTCGATCACGACGCGGACGCGGTCCCGGTGGCGATCGGCGCGGCCGACGCGGACCGCATCGCGCGCAACCTGCTCGTCAACGCGCGCGAGGCCACCGCGACGCGCGGAACGCTGGTGCGCTTCGAGTGCCGGCCGAGCCGAGGTCCGCTCGAGGGGATCGTGCTCCTCGTGGAGGACGACGGGCCGGGCTTTCCGCCGTCGCTCGTCGGGCGCGCGCACGAGCCCGGCGTCAGCACGAAGCCGGGGGCCGAACGGGGGAACGGGCTCGCCGCCGTGCGGGAGCGCGTCGACGCCGCCGGGGGAATCCTCCGGGTTCGGAACCGCCTGACCGGCGGCGCGCGTGTCGAGGTTTGGCTCCCCGCCGCCCGCCCGGCGCGCGGTTTTGCCGCCTAGGGATTCCCCAGGGCGAGTTTCTTATCCCTTCCCCCGGTAGTCACAAGCTAACGCGATCGTGAGAATGCCGCTTTACGGCCCCGAAACGCGCGTTCCAAACCGCGAGAAAATGCCGCAAATCCGCGGAAGGGGTTGCTCCCAAGGGGGGTTGGGCTAAGATTCGCCAGTGAAGGGGTTCGCCCCTTCATCGAGAATCTGTCGGGAGGCGCTCGCGCTTTGCGAGCAGTGCGAGTGCCCGGGAAGCCTGACAGATCCTCCTCTCTCCCTCGGGCCGGTGATGGGCAAGGATCACCGGCCCCCTTACTATCTAGGGCGAGAGTCGTCGGGTGGCGACGCGCGTTTGCGAGCCGCGCGTTGCCGGCAAGCGCCCGACCGACCCTCCTTTCTCCCTCGGGCCGGTGATGGGCAAGTCACCGGCCCACTTTCTATTTGCGGCGCGCCTGGCCGCGAAAGCGTCAGGGAGTGATCTGCACGAACGCCAGGCTTCCGTCCGCCGTCGGCGTGATCGAGAGGTTGCCGGTCGCGGGGTCGTAGCTCGACGCGACCGGCGCTCCGCCGTTCACCGCGATCGAGCTCGGCGCGGCGGGATAGCCCTTGAGCACGTAGGTCATCTGCGCGCCGTCGTCCGCCTCGCAGAAGAAGCTCACGAGGAAAGCCGGGTCGATCCCCATCAGTCCGAGATCGAAGCCGATGTCGGTGACGTCGACGCTCTGGTTCACGGTGAACGTGTTGGACGGCGCGTCGACGCTGACGTTGTAGCGCGCCACCTTGTCCGTCCTGCCGGCGATCATCTCGGTGTAGAGGTAGTTGCCCGGCCGGTCCGCGAAGATCTCGCTCGCGGTCGGCAGCGGGCCGAGCGAGAACTGGCCGACGTAGTTGAACGCGTCCGCGAAGTCGATGGTCGCGAGATTGTGCTCCGGCGTCTTCGTCGTGACGACGTCGCTCGTGCAGGTGAAGCCCTTGGCCAAGAGCTCGTCGTCCAGCACGACGTTCCACGGCAGGATCTTCTGCGGATCGTTGCTGTTCCGGTGCAGATAGAACGGCGTGTGGAAGACGCCGTCGAGCTGGAAGAAGTCCTCCAGGAAGTCGTCACCGGCCGCGTTGAAGCGCGTGGGGTTGACCCGGTCGTAGTTGAACGGCGCCGCCGCCGGGCTGCCGCCGAACACCTCGCTTGTCTCGAAGATCTGCTGGGTCGCGACGTTCGCCGTCTCGTAGTCGCGCACGACGTCCACGGTGCCGGTGTGGTGAACGACGCCGGCGATCCGGAGCGCGTAGGGATCCTGGTGGCGGAAGGCGAAGCTCATGGCGCTGAGCCCGCCCATCGAGAACCCGAACGTGTAGATCCGGTCCGGGTTGATCTCGAAGATCCAGTAGACCAGCGCCAGGACCTGCTCGAGGGCGCGCTGCGAGGGCTCGTTGCCGAAGTGGACCTGGTTCAGCCCGCGCGGCGCGAGGAGCATCCAGCCGTTCGCCTGGCAGAGCTCCCACAACCCCTGGGCCTGCGGCCCGAAGATCTGGTTCTCGCTGACGTTGAACGAGTGGAAGCCGATGACGAGCGCGCGGTCGGAGATCGATGCCGGCGGCACCGCCGGGAACTGCAGGATGAAGCTCTCCGCGTTCGTCGGGTTGCCGGAGTAGGGCGGGTACACCGTGACCTGCACCGTCGGATCCGTCGTCGGCGCGAGCGGGTACCACCGCCACTGCAGGAGCGGGGGCCAGTAGAACCAGCCGCCGTCCGATCCGAGCTCGTAGTCGACCACCTGCCCCGGCCGCTCGTCCGGGTCGAAGGGGCGCGCCGGCACGACCTTGGACGGCCGCAGCTCGCGGATCACCCGGCGGAGCTCCTCCTCGCTCTGGTCGGTCTGCGCGGACACCGCCCCCGCCAGCGCCAGACTGGCATAGACCGCTACCACGCTGCAGAAGGGCTTCAGAGGGGCTTTTCTCATAGGCGGACCGCGGAGCGGTAGGGCCCAGGACGGACCAGTTTACCCCGCTCCCGGAGGGCGGGTCGGCCGAATCGCGCCCCCGGGCGGTCCGACGGAAAGCGCTTTCCTAGACGGACTTAGGTGGCCCTGGGGTTCCCCTAGGAGCCTGTCCGAGTCTTCGCCGTGCCCGCACGCCCGCATCTCTCGCGGCGGATCAAGGAGCGACGACGACCGCGTGTCGACTGCGATACGCCAAGGAGGAGCGACGCAGAGCTGCGTTCGAGAGGGCGCCGTGCGGGTGCGGCGAAGACTCGGACAGTCTCCTAAGGCTTGGGTTTCAGGCGGACGGTCTTCGTCTGCTTCTCCTCGGCGCGCACCTCGAGGAGCTCCGAGTGGGGGTGATACCCGTTGCGCGCGACCTTGAGCCGCCAGCGGCCGCGCGGCGCCGCGTTGCTGCGGTAGACGCCCTTTCCCACCGCGGTGAGCTTGTGGCTGCGCGCGCCCTCCGGTCCGCCGACCACCTTCGAGAGCGGGCGCAACAGCACCTTCGCGCGCTCGACCGGCCGGTTCTTCGGGTCGCGCAGCTTGACGGTGAACCGCGTTCCCGGTTGGAGCTCGATCGCGCCGAGGTCGTACACCTCGCCCGGCTGCACGTCGAACGGTCCGCGGCGGACGGGGACGTAGCCGTCCGCGACGAGCCGCACGCGCACCGTGCCCGGCTCGACGCCGCTCGCCTCGAACTCGCCGCCCTCCGTCTGCACCGCCGCGCCGCGCAGGCCCTGCATGCGCAGGTCGACCAGCTCGCCGCCGTCCGCCGTGTGCACGACGCCGGTGACGCCCGCGAGCTCGACGCGCGGAACGCGGCGCACCACGACGGTGAGCTCTTCGTCGCCCGGAACGCGGAGGCGGCGCGGGCGCGCCTCGACGAGCTCCCAGTCGTTGCCGCGCAGCGAGGGGATCCAGTGCCCCGCCGCGACGGGGTCGAAGCGGACGCGCCCGTAGGAGTTGGCCGCGTCGGCGTGGCGCATCCCCTTTCCGCCGGCCGCCTCGAGCGCGAGCGCCTCCGGGCTGCCCTCTTCGATCGTGAGCCGCACCGTCACGCCGCTCACGGCGAACCCGTCGACGTCGACCACGGCGCCCGCGACCGCGTACGCGCGCCGGATCCGGAGCGTGAGGTCGTGCACATCTTGATCGCCGGCGTGGACGCGCACGCGCGCGTCGCGATGACCCGGCGCGCGCGCCTGCACGTCGAGGGCCGCGCTCGGAACCGCCTCGAGCTCGAAGAACCCCTCCGGGTCGCAGGCCACCCTGGCGTAGCCCGTGGCCGCGCGGTTCAGGATCGCCGAGAGCTTCACCTCCGCTCCAGCGGCGGGAAGGCCGTCGTCGCAGAGCACGCGGCCGCGGATGGAGCGCCCCGCGGCGAGCGTGACGCGCACGTCGTGCGCCTCTTCTCCGGCGGCGAGCGGCTCGACCACGGCGCTGGCCGCGGGACCCGCCTCGGGGCCGTCCGCGGGCACGGCGACCACGTAGAGCTTGCGCTCCGACGGCAGTCCCTCGAGCTCGAACGAGCCGTCGCCGCCGCACACGGCGTGCGACACGCCGTCGAGCGCTTCGCCGCGCAGGAGCGCCTGCACGGCGGCGCGCTCCCCCTTCGACGTCCCGATCACGCGGGCGCCGGCGGCCGGCCCGCCGCCGGCGTCGAGGACGGTGCCGCTGACGCGCGCCGGCCCCGGAACGAGGAAGTCCTCGGTCAGGGACTCGAGCGACGCGGACACCTCGATGGAACGGCGCACCGTCGGGCCCCAGGGAAGGCGCAGCTCGATGCGGTGTCCGCCGGAGGCGAGCCCGCGGAGCTCGAAGGCCCCGGTCGCGTCGGTCCGCGCCGCGCGCTCGAGGGCGCGGCCGACCACGCCCGGCACCACGACGTCGGTCGCCCGCGCCACCAGCTCGACGCCGCGGACCGGCTCGCGCGTCGCCTCCAGGAGCACGCTGCCGCGCGCGGTCGCTCCGCGGCCCGCGCGCAGCGGCACCTCGCGGCGCTCGCCGGCCTCGAGCTCGAGCGCGAGCTCGAACCGCACCACCTCGCCGGCCACGACCGCGGCGACGTTCCACGCGCCCGGGGAGAGGTCGCTGAACGCGAAGCGGCCGTCGGCGTCGAGCGGCACCTCGAGCTCGGCGTCCCACGCGCGCCGCGGGGCGTCGTGGCGCCAGACCCAGGCGCGGGCCGTCTCGCCTTCGCCCACGCCGCTCCAGGGCTCGACCCACCCGAGGATCGCGGCCGAAGGGGTCAGCGCGAACTCGGCGTCGCGCTCGAGGTCCGCCGAGGGCGCGCGCAGGTCGACGAAGCGCGGGTGGACGACCGCGAGATCCGCGGGCAGGTCCTCGGGCCAGGCGAGCTCGAATTCCCCCTCCCGATCCACGATGGCCTCGGCCTGCGTTCGGTTGTGCGTGAGCACGACCCGCGCGCCGGGGATCGGCCGGCGCGTTCCGTGCTCGAGCACCCGCCCCGACCAGGAACGGAGCGTCCGGTCCGGGTCGTCGGCGACCAGGTCGACGACCTCGCCCCCGGGGAGCGTCAGGAACGTGCCGGGGCGTCGCACCGCGACGCGCTTCCCCGCCGGCGCGTCGGACGACGGGACGCCCGGCGCGAGCGCCGGTGCTCCGGGCTCTTCCTCCTCACCGACGCGCGCGCGCTCGCCGTCGAGCAAGCCGGGTACCACCGCGACCCGCTCGCGCTCCCCGGGCGCCGACGCGCCGCCGCGGCCGCGCTCGACGAGGAGCGCGAGCGCGACGACGAAGCTCGCCGCCGCGGCGGCGACCAGGACCAGCCGCCGCGTCCCGCGCCGCGCCGTGCGTTTCGAGACCGCCATGACTAAGGAACCCCCGGATCGCCGGGGAGTGTCGGCAGAGCACCGTAACATCGCCCGGCGAGCGTGAAGACCTGCACCCGGTCGCCGTCGAGGTCGATCGCCGCCACCCGGGTCGTGCGGTCGCTTCCCGCGGGGTCGACGACGACGTCCGTCGGCTCGAACACGCTCCCCTCCTCGCGCCCGGATTCCGCCAGCGACGCGCGCAACCGCCCGGAACCGTCGAAGACGCTCAGCCCGCTGGCCGGCCCCGCGTGGGCGACGACCACCCGGCCGTCGGGCAGCGGCGCCACCGCGGTGGGCTCGAAGCGCGCGCTGCCGTTGCCGGAGAGCCCGAACCGGAAGTGGAAGTCGCCGTCGCGGAAGACCTGCACGCGGCCGGCGCGCGCCTCGGCGGCGTAGACGAGCCGGCCCAAGAGCGCCACGCCGGCGAGCCCGTGGAAGGAGCCCTTGGGGTCGCCGCCCGGACGGAGCGACGCCACCAGGCGCCCCGAGCCGCCGAAGACCTGCAGCGCGTGGCGCCGCTCGCCGCCGGAGGCGACGACGATCTTGAGCGCGTCGCTGTCGCCCTCGACCGCCACGTCGACCGGCTCCCGCACGAGACCGGGAACGTCGGGCTCGAGCTCGGGGTCGCCGAAGTCCTCGGGCCCGGTGCCGAGTTTGCCGATCTCCTTTCCGAAGAGCGTGAAGCAGCGCACGTAGGACGCCGCCGAGTCGGCGACCCACACGTGGCGGTCGTCGTCCACCGCAATGCCCGCCACGGTCGAGCGGCCGAGGTCGGCGTCGCGGAAGGAGAACCCGGCCTCCACCGGCGCGCCGTCGAGGTCGAAGGCGGAGACGTGCGCGGTCTTCTCGTGGCGGCCGACGTAGAGGATGCCGCGGTGGAGCGCGAGCGCGCCCTGCATCAGCCCGCGCTCCGTGTCAGCTCCAACCACACCACCTCGGCCTGCGACGCGACCCGTATCGGGATGCCGACCGCGCCGAGGCCGCGGCTCGTGATGCACGCGGTCTCGCCAAGGTCGACGCGGTCGCCGGGATGGGTCGGCGCGATGTTGCGGATGCCGGGCAGGTCCACCTGGTGGCCGTGCGTGTGTCCGGAGAGCACCGCGCAGCACCCCGGCCGCGCGAGCGACGGCGCGCCGAGCGGGTTGTGGCACAGCACGAGCTCGACGTCGCCGGCGCGCAGCCCCGCGCGGGCCGCCTCGACGTCGACCACCTTGCCCTCCTCGAGGTCCTCGAGCCCCACCACGGTGAGCGCGCCGTCGCCCGTGTCGACGCGCCGCGAGTCGTTGCGCAGGAAGCGAATGCCGTGCTCGGCGAACGCCTCGACGATCCGGCCCTCCGCCCGGTCGTGGTAGTCGTGGTTGCCGAAGACGGCCAGCGCGCCGTGCCGCGGGCGGAGCCGCCGCAGGTCCTCGAGCAAGAGGAGCGCCTCGCTCCACCGGCGCGTGATCAGGTCTCCGGTCAGGCACACCAGGTCCGGCTCGCGCGCGTTGACCGCGTCGACGACGGCCGCCAGGTCGCCGGAGCCGAGAAAGGACCCCGCGTGCAGGTCGGAGAGCTGCGCGACGCGAAAGCCCTCCAGCCCCGTGGGGAGATCGGGCACGGCGACGCGCTCCACGCGCTCGCGGAAGCGACCGGCCGCGAGGTACGCGGCGCGGTAGAAGGCGCGGCCGCCGAGGAGCCGGGCGGTCTCCTCGATCGCGCGGAACAGCACACGCCGCCCCAGGCCGAAGCGGCGCGGCTCCTGGCGCGGGGCGCCGGGGCTGTCCGCCGGGCCGGTCTCGGTCATCGTCGGTTCGAGCGTCACCCGACCAAGGTAGCGCGCGCCGCGCTCAAACCGACAGCGTCTCGCCGGCGGCCAGCGAGTGCGTGCCGAGCGAGGTGACCAGACGCGCGCTTCCCGCGGTGCAGACGACCTCGAGCGTGCCCGCGTCGAGCGCGAGGCGCGCGCTGCCGCTCTCGACCGCGAGGACGCCGAGCTGCGTCGTGACGACGCACGGCCCGTCGATCTCGATCGCGCCGCCGAGCAACCGCACGCGCGGTCCGTCCCGCGAGCCGGCGTGCTCGACCAGGAGGTCGGTGCGCTCCGCGAGCGCCAGGGTCGTCTCGCCGTCGGACACCTCGGCCCGCGAGAGCGGGCCGGTCGTGCAGACGTCGCCGCGCCGGAGCTCCACCTCCGGCCCCTTCGGTCCGAGCGGGGTCCCGGCCGCGTGCGCCTCGCCGCTGCCCGACAGCGCGATCAGGTCGCTGCCTTCGCCGAGGAGCGGCAGGCGCGTGAGCAGGAAGAAGAGGGCCGCGGGGATGAGCACGAGCTGGAGCCAGAAGCGCGGGCGGCGCTTCGTCTCGCCGACGCTCCTCGATAGCCGCTTCAGCTCGCGGTGGCGCCGCGCGCGGTCGGCGGCCTCGCGCTCCGTCCGCACGCCGCGCCCGACGCGCGCCGCCGTGGCGAGCGTCTCGCGGTAGGCCCGCGCGCAATCCTCGCACCCGGTGAGGTGGGCGCGGAGCTCGCGGCCCGCCTCCCCGCCGAGGCTGCGCTGGACGAACTCCGCGATCCGGCGCCGGGCTTCCTCGCAGGAGATCATCGAAGGAAAGATCGACCGGATCGGAAGCACCCTTGAGATTGCGGTTCCCTAGAGACGAAAGGGTTTCCCGGCACCGCGTTTTCGTACCCGCCTCCGCCGGGAGGTAGGATTCCGCTGGAGCGTCCCAACCCATGACCCGCGTCATCACCGGCACCGGCAGCTACCTCCCCGCCCGGGAGGTCTCCAACGACGAGCTCGAGGCCTTCGTCGACAACTTCGACCCCGAGAAGGCCGGCTGCGACCTTTCCGCGTGGCTGCTGAGCCACTACGGCGTCGCGACGCGCCACTGGGCCGCCGAGGGGGAGAGCACCGGCGACATGGCGACCGTGGCCGCCCGGCGCGCCCTGGCGGCGGCCGACCTCGAGGCGGACGACATCGAGCTCATCGTGCTCTCCACGGCGACGAGCGACCACGTGGCCCCGCACTCGGTCTCGGTCGTCCAGGAGCAGCTCGGCTGCAACGCGGTGTTCCACCAGCTCCAGGACGCCTGCCCGGGCTTCGTCAACGGGCTGATGGTGGCGGATTCGCTGATGGAGAACCTCGGCTACAAGCGCGCGCTCGTGATCGCCGCCGAGAAGATGACGCACATCGTCGACAAGCGCGACTTCCGCATGATCGGCCTCTTCGCCGACGGCGCGGGCGCGGTCGTGCTCGAGGACCTGCCGGTCGAGGAGGGCTACGGCTTCCGCTCGTTCTACGCCGGCTCGGACGGCAAGTCGGGCCACGCGCTGCGGGTCCCCGCCGGCGGAACGCGCCGGCCGCTGACGCACGAGGGCCTGGAGCGCGGCGAGCACCACCTGATCAGCGACTTCCGCGAGGTCTACCCGTTCGCGGTGCGCACGATCCAGCGCTGCGTCGAGGAGGCCGTCGCACGCGCCGGCTTCACCGCGGCGGACGTCGACAAGCTCATCCCCCACCACGCCAGCGCCAACATCGTCGAGGACGGTCTGGTCAACGCCGGGATCACCGAGGAGCAGGTGGTCTTGTCGATCGACCACACCGGCAACACCTCGTCCGCCAGCGTCCCGATCGCTCTGGACGAGCACGTGCGCGCCGAGGGGATGAAGGACGGCGACAAGCTCCTGATGCTCGCCCTCGGCGGCGGCATGGGCTGGGGCAGCACGCTTTACGTGTGGCCCGGAGCCGACACGATCGCACGCGCGCGGTCGAGCTAGGGCCGGCCGACGGCGAACGCGGCTCTCCGGATCCATCCGGTGGTCACCTCGGGGTCGTACACGTGGAGGGGGCTTGTGACAGTCTCGCCGGACCGTTGCTCTCCGGTCGGTGACAGTCTCGCCGCGGTCGCTGACGAGGAAGGGGCGGCGCTCGGCTCCGTTCGGGACGGAGGTGCGGGGGAGCTTGCCGGCGTCGTCGCTTCCCTCAGCGCCGCCCCGCGAGCGCGCCAGCGCGAGCCCGCGGAAAAGTGGCCCGTCCTCGGGCCGCTTTGACGCGTGAGGACCGCGAGCGAAGCGAGCCTGTCCGTCAGCCGCCGAAGGCGGCGGTCATCGGTTCTTCCGTAGTGACGTCCCGCGAAGCGAGCGCAAGCGAGCGGAGTGGGACATCCTCGGTGTGGGAACCTCACGAGGTGGAGGCAGACCGTTCGCTCCCATCGGTCGGACGGTGAGACTCCACTGGGTCGCGGCAACCGGCCGTGGTC
>JANQEJ010000272.1 GCA_028278425.1 Planctomycetota bacterium
CGCTCGACGAGTTCCTGCGCACCGCCGCCGGCGCGCGGCCGTCGGTCAAGGAGATCATGGTCAACCTCCTCGGCGAACGCCGCGACGCGATGGACGTGCGCCGGACGCTGAAGGAGGACCTCGCCGACACGAGCGTGCGACGCCGCGGCTTCGCGGCCCTCGCCATGCGGCGCCTCTACCCCGGCACCGAGATCCGCACGATGCTCCAGCGCGCCATCCTCGACGGCTCGGAGAACGTGCGCCGCGAGGCGAGCTACGCGCTGCGCGACGCGGAGGAGCCGGCGGTCGTCCTGCCGTTCCTCAAGGCCCTCGGCTCGGACTACTCCTCGGTGCGCAAGAACGCCGCCGAGGCCCTCGGCGCGATGGGCTATCCGCACGCGGTGGAGCCCCTGATGACCCACCTCGTGAACCTGAGCTCGGCGCAGTCCGGCGGCTACGTCTCGCCGCGCTCCCACATCTTCGTCGGCAAGCAGATCGCCTACATCCAGGACTACGACGTCGAGGTGGCGCAGTTCGAGGCGATCGCCGACCCGCAGATCAACACGCTCACCGAAGGCTCCGTCCTCGACGTGCGCGTGCACTCGATCAATCAGTACGAGATCGGCACCGAGAAGGCGTCGATCCGAAAGTCGCTCGCGAGCCTGACCGGCGCGAGCCCCGGACACACCACCTCCGCGTGGCGGTCGTGGTGGGCCAAGCACGGCGACGAGTGGACGATGGACGAACCATCTGGACCCCCCTCGTCGCCGACGAGCCCGGGACGCTAATTCCGAACCCGAGCTCCCCCAGGGAGGTGAGTCTGCGCCGGGGTGACGCGGACTCGCCTCCCTTCCTTTATCTGCTACCTTGGCTGAAGTTCTCTCGCCGCGGGACGAATCGGAGCCGCGGACCAACCGCTCTCATTTTCGGGCGAATGGTGTTCGTTTGTTTCGGCTCGC
This sequence comes from Planctomycetota bacterium, assembly GCA_028278425.1. Lineage (GTDB taxonomy): Bacteria > Planctomycetota > UBA1135 > UBA1135 > JANQEJ01. The sequence continues at coordinate 939 of JANQEJ010000272.1, forward strand.
GTCGTTCACCCCTCCAGAGGTCCATCAAGGAGGCGCCCGACGCGATTCGTGTCAACCGGCTCATCGGGCACCGGTGCTGCCGCGGAAACGGCACGAGCTCGCAACCCCATGAGAGGCTAGTGTCCTGAATCAGAAGTTCGACCACACAATGCACGACTCTCAGCACCCATGGCTTCGTTGCACCTCCTAGCTTTACTTACGAGTAAGGCGTCGTC
>JANQEJ010000273.1 GCA_028278425.1 Planctomycetota bacterium
TGTTTGCTGAATTCACGGGTGGACATCGTGCCCTGAACGAGACCGACGTAGAGGTTGCTTAGTCGGGCGAAGATGAAACAGAGCGCATCTAGGAACGGCGCCTTGTAGGCTCGGGCGGGCCGTGGCGCATGGCGGAAGAGCAATTCGACGGCTCGATCGAGACGACGTTCCGCTTCCTCCTGCTCCGACCACAAGCGTTTGCGAGTAGTTTCCGGAAGGACGTATCCATCTGTGACTCTCTTGAGCGCACCTTCACCCGCCAAGCGAGCCATCGAAATCTCGGCGTCCTTACGAGTCACCGCGGGAATGCCCTCTAGGACGGTGAGCCCCCCACTTGTAACTAGCTTAGCAGCCGTAATTGGCGTTGCCTCGACGAGGAGGGAGTTCTGCAAGACGATCTGGTCAATCGCCTGATCGCGAACCGGTCCAAGCTTCGGGAGGGACTTTAGCCTCGCAGATAGGAGGAGCTTCCGTTTGTCATCAATCGATACGTCAGGCATGTGCGAGCCGCGCAAAAACTAGCAAACTTCACGCGTCCCGCCCAACCGATTTCGGGGCCTGCAGGTCTAAAGCAGCAAACGGCAAAGGCGCTTTCTTGGACCGACGTCATCGAAATGCTGCTTACTTTCGTGAGTCGGAAGTCGCCTTCGCCCCAGCGGGGTGGAGTCATCGCCGGCGCCGACATCCAGGGTCTGGACGCCGGCGCCGGCGAAGGAGTACCGGGAGCGCCTAAGGCAGGAACTCCGCCTGCAGCGCGTTGGTGATCAGGAAGTTGCCGGTCCCCGTGTCGAGGATCACGCCCTGGAGGTAGATCGTGATCGGCACGGCGCCGCCGGGGATCGGCGTGCTGCCGTTGCCGGAGCCGTCCGTCGTGAACGGGATGACCCCGATCAGCGGGAACGTCACCAGCGTGCCGCCGAGGAGCGACGTCGGGTTGAAGCCGGACGAGAAGCCGACGAAGACGTTCTCGTTCGCCGGGGCGCCGGTGACCGCGAGGTCGGCGGTGCCGCCGGTGGCGAGCGGGTCGCCGCACAGGCTCAGGACCGCGCTGCCGGGACCGCCGAAGCCGAGGTCGGCCTGGCAGGTCTCGCAGGAGACTTCGAAGACCTGGAACTCGTCCACGGCGGCCTCGACGACCGAGCCGCTGCCTTCGTCGGAGGCGATGAAGCGGACCTGGACGTTCGCGGTCGGGGTGACGAAGTCGGAGACCTCGAATTCGTGGTAGATCCAGCCGCCGCTGGTCTCCGGACCGGTGGGGCCGACGGTCTCGACGTCCACCCAGTTGGAGCCGTTGTTGGTGATCTCCACCTCGAAGATGTCCGCGCCGGGCGACGCGCCGGTGTTGTTGGAGTACCAGCGCTGGTACGCGATCCGCGCGCTGCCCGCGGAGAGGTCGATCACCGGTGTGACCAGCGTGGTCTTGCCGTCGTCGATGTCCTCCTCGCCGAGGCTGCCGCCGGGGGAGCCCTGGCCGGTGAAGTAGCAGGACAGGTCGTCGGAGCCGGTGCTCGGCTGCGCCGCCGTGCCGTTCGGGTCGCCGCGCTCCCACACGCCAGTGGTCGCGTCGTCGCCGGGCACGCCGGCGGTCCAGCCGAGATCGCCGGTGAACGTGTCGGCGAAGATCGTCGTCACGTTGCCGACGTCCGGCGTGAAGGTCTGCGTTTGCACGAGGCCGAGCGTGGCGTCGGTCATGCTGAAGAAGAACTCCGGCGTGCCGCCGCAGCCCACCGCGGGCAGATCGCCCTGGTAGACGCCGCCGCCGGTGTCGGTCATCGCGACGGCCGTGAAGGAGCTACCCGAGTCAAAGCGGTAGTTCAGGTCCACCGTGCCGACCGGCGAGCCGGTCACGTTCAGCGTGAGCGTGTTGGGCACGTCGGGCGGGATCACCGCGGGCGGCGACGCCTCGAGTCCGACGATCAGCGGCAGGCAGTTGTCGACCTGCGGCGCGATCACGTCCACCACGAGCGGGTGGAAGTACGTCGTGATGTTGATGAGCCCGCCGGAGCAGAGGTGGCAGTAGCTCATGATCGTTCCGTTGGTGATGCAGCCGCCGGAGGCGCAGGTGTCGATCGGCGGGCTGAAGTCGTGCGTGTGCGGGCTGCCGAAGTTGTGCCCGAACTCGTGCGCGATCACCATGAAGTCCCAGTTGTTCGGGTTGACGGTGATCGGGAACGGGACCGAGCCGTCGATGTTCGCGCTGACGGCGAACGAGAAGTCGTTCGCGGTGTCGCAGAGCACCGACAGGTAGGCGATGCCGCCGCCGAGCGAAGCGCCCGAGACGAAGTGCCCGAGCACCGCCGGCACCGGCAGGTTGTTCTGCCAGGCGTTGACGAACTCGTTGAGCATGTCGCTCGTGCTGCCCCCGGAGTCCGGCGTCGACCACGGGTCGGCCGGCGTCGTGTAGAACATCAGGTAGGGGAAGTTGAGCTGCGTGCGGTGCTGCTCGACGTAGCGGTCGCTGATCGCGCTCAGGAGCGTCGTAACGTAGGCGGTCTCCGCCGCGAGGCTGCCGCCGAAGACCTGGTTGAGCTGGTAGTCGGTCTCGACCGCGACGTCGCAGCCGAAGAGCTTCAGCGACGTGGAGCCCTTCAGGATGCCGCCGGGGTCGCCCGAGGGGACGCCGTCGAGCTCGGTGCGGCCGAGGTCGGCGAGGTCGTCGACGCCGCAGTCGAGCTTGAACTCGTTGCCGAGCTCCGCGAGCTGGCTCTCGGAGACGAGGATGCTGAAGCCGGCGGCGAAATCGCCGTTGGCGTCCGGCTGCGGCATCCAGTGCGCCAGCGTGTCGCCGTCGTTGACCCAGCCGCTCGAGCCGGCGTTCGAGAAGGAGAGCAGGACCTCCGACGTCGGATCGCCGACGACGAAGCCCTTCCAGACGGAAAGATCCAGCCCGTCGGCGAGCCCGGGAACCGGGACTCCGTCGACGCGGTAACCGAACTCGATCGACTCGACGGCGATGCGCGTCAGGTCGACGTCCACCTTCGTGCCGTCGGGCATCGGCACTCCGTTCATGCGGATCTCGTCGTTCGCGCCGAGCGTGCCGATCGCGCCGAGGTCCGGACGGTACTTCGGAAGGTCCGGGCCGGCGTACACGCCGTCCGCGGACATCGGAAAGGAGACCGTGGCCTGGGCCGACAACGGCGCTGCCAGGAACAGGCCTACGAAGAGAGCCTTGGATGAGTGGTGCATGATTCGATGGGGAGCTGGGGAATGGGGGACCCTGGAGCCGGTGCCGCCTGCCTGCGGGAGGCGGACACAGAGTCATCCGAATACCCTAACTCACGCCCCTCGTTTCAAGGCGCTCGCCGGGAAACTACGCGCCCCTTCGAGCGGGTGGGCGGACTTCGCGAACGTTTTGGATACGTACGCCGGCGAAAACGAAAGACCTAGCTCGGCTGCTTCGTGACGCGCAGGTAGGGCTTGACCGTCTCCCAGCCGCCGGGGAAGCGCTCTTTCGCCTCTTCGTCGGAGAGCGTGGGCACGATGATGACGTCGTCGCCGTCCCGCCAGTCGACGGGTGTGGCGACCTGGTGGTTCGCCGTAAGTTGCAGCGAATCGATCACGCGCAGAATCTCGTCGAAGTTGCGGCCGGTGCTCGCCGGATAGGTGATCGACAGCTTGACCTTCTTGTCCGGGCCGATGATGAACACCGAGCGCACGGTGAACGTCTCGAGCTCGTTCGGGTGGATCATGTCGTAGAGCTCGGCCACCTTGCGGTCCGGGTCCGCGATCAGCGGGAAGTTCAGGGCGTGGCCCTGGGTCTCCTCGATGTCCTTCGACCACCCCTCGTGGTCCTTGAGCGGATCGACGCTGAGCCCGATGACCTTGCAGTTGCGCTTGTCGAACTCCGCCTTGAGAGCCGCGACGCGGCCGAGCTCGGTCGTGCAGACCGGCGTGAAGTCCTTCGGGTGCGAGAAGAGCACGCCCCAACCGTCGCCGAGGAACTTGTGGAACTCGATCGAGCCCTCGGTCGTGTCCGCCGTGAAGTTGGGAGCCTCGTCTCCCAAGCGAATAGCCATTTTCGTTCTCCTCCGTTGAGCCTTAGGGAAAGGGGCGAGGATTCTAATAGACTCGTTCCCGCATGAGAAGCCGCACCACGCGCCGTTCGTTCCTCAAGGCCACCGCGGCGACCGCCGCCGCGCTGCCGGTCGCGAGCTGTCTCTCGGCGCCGGAACGCACCACCTTCACCAGCGGCCGTCTGCGCCACGCCGGCATCGGCGTCGGCGGGATGGGCCGGGCGGACCTGCGCCACATCGCCTCGCACCGCAACGTGGACGTCGTGGCGCTCTGCGACGTCGACGCGAAGCACCTCGCCGCGGCGGCGGAGCTGCATCCGGGCGCTCGCACGTACCGCGATTGGCGCGAGCTCTTCGACAGGGAGGAGCGAAACATCGACGCCGTGCACGTGACGACGCCCGACCACATGCACGCGGCGATCACGGTCGAGGCCCTGCGGCTCGGGAAGCACGTCTACTGCCAGAAGCCGCTGACGCACAACGTGACCGAGGCCCGGCGGGTCGCTCAGGTCGCTCGGCGAGCCGGGGTCGTCACCCAGATGGGCATCCAGAACCGCTCCGGGAAGCCCTACCGCCAGGCGCTCGCGCTCTTTCGCAGCGGCGCCCTCGGTCCGGTGCGCGAGGTGCACGTGTGGACCGACCGCCCCGCCGGCTGGTGGCCGCAGGGCGTTGGGCGTCCCGAGGGGTCCGAGCCCGTGCCGGTGCACGTCGACTGGGACCTGTGGCTCGGCGTCGCGCCCGAGCGGCCGTATGTGTCGGGCTATCACCCGTTCGCGTGGCGCGGACGAATCGACTTCGGCACGGGCGCGCAGGGCGACATGGCGTGTCACCTCATGGACCCGGCGCTCTGGTTCCTCGAGCTCGGGCAACCGTCGCGCGTGTGGTCCGCGGGGCCGCCGCCGAACGACGAGACGTTTCCGCTCTGGTCGACGGTGCACTACGAGTTTCCGCCGACGCGCCATACGACGAGCGAGCCCCTGAAGCTGACCTGGTACGACGGCGGCTACAAGGCTCCGCAGTACCTCCTCGACGAGCTCGAGGCCGGCGAGGTCTGGTCGAACGCGTGCCTCTTCGTCGGGGAGCGAGGCGCGCTGCTCGCGAGCCCGTACTACGCGCCGCGCCTGCTCCCGAAGTCCCGCTTCCCCGACGTGCCGATCGTCGACCTCCCCGACGTCAACCACTGGCACCAGTGGGTGGACGCGTGCGCCGGAAAGGGCCGGGCGAGCGCCCCGTTCTCCTACTCGGGCCTCCTGACCGAGGTGGCGTTGCTCGGCAACGTCGCCCTGCGCTTCCCGGGCGAGCGGTTGGCGTGGGACGCGCGGCGGCTCCACTTCCGCAACCGCCCGGACGCCGACGTCTTCCTCCGCGAGCGCTACCGGCGCGGCTGGAGCGTCCGGGGCCTCGGTTAACCTGGATTTTGCGCGCCGGGGCGGAACTCCCGGCCCCGCGGTCCCATCCAAGGGGCGAGGCGTCGCCGGGACCGGACTAAGCCCGGCGGACCCGCACGGCCCCCCACGCGTTTGCGACGTACCCCTTTCGGCTCACCGCCGCGCGGGAGGTCAGTGCGGCTCGTCTAGGAAGACGTTCCTGTCTTCTCGGAGGATGCGGGCCGGCAGTTCCCGGGGGGGATGCCGGCCTGCTTCTTTTTGACGGCGGTCGGCGGGTCGCGCCCTATCCTCTGCGCCCATGTCCGGCCGCCGCCTCGCGCACGTCGCTTTCGGCCTCTACCTCGTCGTGTGTTGCCTCTGCGTGGTCTGGCCGGGCTACGCGCTCTTCGGCGCGCGGATCGAGCCGTTCGTCTTCGGGCTGCCGTTCGCGTTCGCCTGGATGGTGCTGTGGGTGGTGCTCACGTTCCTCGCGCTCGCCGCCTATCACAGCGCCCTCTCCAAGTGGAGCTCCGAGGCTTGACGTCGTCCACCGTCGTCATCGCCATCTCCGCGCTTTACCTCACGGCGTGCCTCGTCGTCGGCATGCTGCCGGGGCGCAAGTCGTCGCAATCCGCCGTCGGTTACGTCGCGGGCGACCGCGCGATGGGGCTCCTCCTGATGTACTTCATCACGGGGGCGACGATCTTCAGCGCGTTCGCGTTTCTCGGCGCTCCCGGTCGAGCCTTCTCGCGCGGCGGCGCGGCCTACTACATCCTCGGCTACGGCCTGCTCGGCTTCATCCCGTTCTACTTCCTCGGCCCGCGCGCCTCGCGGCTCGGCAAGCACTTCGGGTTCGTCACCCAGGCGCAGATGGTCGCGGCGCGCTTCCGCCGCCCGAGCATCGCCCTCGTCATGGCGTTGATCAGCGCCGCGGCGTTCGTGCCCTACCTCGCGCTGCAGATGAAGGGCGCGGGCTACGTCGTCCAGACCGTGACGGGCGGCAAGGTCCCGGAGTGGGCGGGCGCCGGTCTCGTGTACGGGCTCGTCCTCGTCTACGTGTTGAAGAGCGGCGTCCTCGGCGTCGGCTGGACCAACACGCTGCAGGGCATCTTCATGCTCGTGCTCGCGTGGGTGATGGGTCTCTACGTGCCGCACGTGCTGTATGGCGGCGTGGGGGAGATGTTCCAGCGGATCGCCGCGGAGCGGCCGGAGATGCTCGTGCCGCCCGGCCTGACGGCCTCGGGCGCCTCCTGGGGCTGGCCGGAGTTCACGAGCGCGGTCCTGGTCTCGGTCATCGGTTTCTCGGTGTGGCCGCACCTCTTCATGAAGGCCTTCACCGCGCGCGACGAGAACACGATCCGCCGCACGGTCGTGCTCTACCCGACCTTCCAGCTCTTCATCGTGCCGATCCTGATCCTCGGCTTCGCCGGCATCCTCTTCACGAGCGCGCCGGAAGCAGCCGACGAGATCCTGCCGCACATCATGATGAACACCGGGTTGCCCTCGGTGCTCGTCGGCCTCTTCTGCGCCGGCGCCCTCGCCGCTTCGATGTCCTCCGGCGACGCGATCGCGCACGCGACCGCGTCGATCCTCGTCCGCGACGGCTGGATGACCGCCTTCCGCCGGAAGCTCAGCCCCGCGGCGGAACGCACGGCGATCCGCGTGCTGCTCGTCCTGGTCGTGATGGGCTCGTACGTCCTCGCCGTCACCTACCGCGGGCAGCTTGTCGACCTGTTGCTCTACGCGTACGGCCCGGTCGTGCAGTTCGCGCCGACGATCTACGCCACGCTCTACTGGCGTCGGGCGCACGGGCTCGCGGTCTTGCTGAGCCTGATCGTCGGCATCGCCGTCAACGTCTTCTTCGCGCTCCAGCCGGACCTACGCCCCGTCGCGATTCACGCAGGAGCGTATGGGCTCTTCGCGAACGTCGTCGTGCTGGTCGGCCTCTCGTTCGTGCTTCGACGGCGCGACGAGGACGGGGAGTTCCTGGACGCGGCCGCTTCGCGTTCGGACTGAGAAGCGGGGAATCCGGCCTCTCGCCGATCGCGATCTTGGCTCTGCGCTGAGCTCCTGGCTGGTCAGGCCGAGATGGAGGAACCAGCAGGTACCTTTGTCTGGGATGGATGAAGGCATGAGCTCTAGCCGCAGGATGACGAGCATCACGGTGTCTCTCACACCCCCTGAGAGGAGATACGTGAACTCCAGGGCGGCCGCTACCGGGTGTCGCACTCCGGGCGAGTACATCCGTCGGCTCATCGATGCCGATCAGCGAGCCTCCGAGAAGCTCGAACGGAAAGTCCTCGCCGGTCTCGATTCGCCGGCCCGCGAAGTCACCAACGAGGACTGGGTAGAGCTCCGCTCCACGCTGCGACGACGATTGGGGCGAGATCGATGAAAAGGACCGACGCCTCGCGGGTGACGCTTGCCGCGGGAACGCCGGTCCGAAGAGAGGGGTCGTTGCGGCGGGCCCGGATCCGATCGCGCCGCCGCAGGGGGTCGTTGTCTCTCACAGGTGCCGACGCGCGAGGCGAGGGGACGGCTAGCACGAACTCCCCAAATAGGCAGGACCGGCGAGCCGCGGTTGACGCATCCGCGAATCGCCGGTCCCAAGAGAGTCGCCGTCGGGCCAGAGGTTGCGGCCGGGCCTCCCGGCTGCCGCTACCCCCCTGGTGAGCCCTCTGGCTCAACGGGGGCTCCGATCGAGTTGTCAGACGGTGTGGCTGATCAGGAGCCGCACCATCCAGTTCGGGAAGGCGGTGAAGTTGGCACCGCTCGAGACCTGCGTGAGGACGAGCCCCGGCTCGGAGCCGAGGATCATGCCGACCGCGTCCAGCGCGCCGGCGCGCGCCGCGGACGGAAGCTCGTTCGCCGCCATCCGGGCGGTCAGGCCGTCGAGCGCCTCGACCGAGCCGTTGAGCCCCAGCGCCACGGCGATCTGCGCGCGCAGGTCGGCGTGGGGGAGATTCTCGAGCAGGTCGAGCAGCGCGTCCGCGTCCTTGGAATCGCCGAGCGAGCCGAGCGACTGGGCCATGACGACGCGGGTGTAGGGCGTCTTCTCCTTCGCGAGCGCCTTGCGCAGCGGCGCGCAGCCCGCCTCGTCGCCGAGGAGCGCGAGCCCGTGCGCGGCGTAGAGTCGCATCTCGGCGCTGCCCGAGCCGAGCTCGTGGCGCAGGATCGGGAGCGCGTTCATGTCCTCGGCGAGCCCGAGCGCGAGCAGGTACGCCGCCTTCGACTCGCGGTTCTTCTCCTTCGCGATGCCCTTGCGGATCGCGTCGCGGGCGACCTCGTCGTCCTCCGCGCGGGCGAAGAGACCGAGCGCGATCGCGCTCCACGGACGCAGGTTCGACGAGCTCTTCTCGAGCGTGTCGACGAGGAAGTCGCGCGACTTGGTCCCGCCTTGCTCCGCGATCGCGAGCAGGGTCAGACCGCGCGTCGTCGGCTCGTTCTCGAGCTCGAAGGCGGTCATCAGCGGCTGGAGCGCCAGCGGGTGCTCGTACCCGCCCAGCGCGACGGCGGCCGAGCGGCGCAGCGTCAGCTCGCGACCCGAAAGGGTCTCGATCAGCGCGACGAGCGTCTCGCGGTCCTGCCGGTCGTCGAGCTGCTCGACGGCCCGCGCGCGCACCACGATGCCGTGGTCCTCTTCGTCGGTGGGCAGGATGTGGGAGAAGTTGTCGACCAGCGCGGCGAGCTTCGGCGAGGGCGCGAGGCTCTGGTAGTAAAGCACGGCCGTGATCAGCTCCTCGTCGTCCTGCTCGCGCGCCGTCCCGAGGATCTCGACCACGTGGTCGACCATGTCGAGCCGCGGGTTGCGCACCTGCGTGAGCCCGAGCGAGACGACGGCGATCGCCTTCGCGTCCGGCAGGATCGACTTGCCCCCGGCGGAAGAGAGCACGCCGGTGTGCGCGATCTCGAGCAGCGCGTCGGCGCCCTTGACGCCCGCGGCCGCGCCGAGGGCCACCAGGGCGGCCTGACGCACCTCGCGGTTCTTATCCTGGAGCGCGGTCTCGATCCACGGCATCGCGCGGTCCCCGCCGATGCGCGCGAGCGCCACCACGGCGGAGGCGCGGACCTGGGCGTCGCCGTCCTCGAGCTCGGCGGCGATCAGCGGCAGGAGCTCCCGCCGCTTCGTCTCGACCCGCGTCTCCGAGGCCGTGACGTTCTCGTCGCCCCACGAGCGCGCGCCGGGCAGGTTGCGGTCGAGGAAGCCCGCCTTGTTGAACTCCCACCAGAGCGCCCAGTCGGCCGGGGAGATGAACCCGGCGAACTCGCCGCTCGTGGGACCGCCGCCGACGACCGGCGGCGTGCCCGGACCGCCGGGCGCTCCGCTCAAAGGGCCGGGGCCGGGGTTGCCCGGGCCGGGTCCCGGAGTGCTCGGACCGCTCGGGCCGGGCTCGGTCGGACCCGGCGAGGACGGACCGGCCGGATCGGGTCCGGTGGCGCCCGGATCCACGACGTCCCCGGGGCCGTCGTAGGTCGGCGGAACGACCGGCGCGTGGATCCGCGCCACCTCCTCGGTCGTCAGGCCGACGCGGTGCATCCACGCCTTGAGCTGCGGGTCGTCGGCCAGCGCCGCGATCCATTCGTTGTTGCTCTCGGCGACGATCCGCTCGAGGAGCTCGTCCTCCCCCCAAACGTCGAGCAAGTGCGCGACGGAGCAGTGGCGGCCCCCCGCGTCGCGGTAGAACGGCACGCGGTGGTCCACGTCGTCGCTCTGCACGAACTCACCCCGCTCGCGATAGGCGCGCAGCTCTTCGATGATCCGCGCGCGCTCGGCCCGCTGGGCCTCGGTCAGGTTGGAATCGTCGCTGCGCAGGAGCTCGGCTTCGACGCGCTCGTAGTGCGCGCGGACGCGGTCCGTGGAGTCGTCCCGTTCCCTCTCCCCGGGCTCCTGTTCCTGCACGCCGGCGAGGCCGGCCAGGAGGGCCAGGGGAAGGCCGAACATCCACAGGTTGGTGGTCTTCATCTCGGTTTCCTTTGGGATTGGCGGGGGTGAACGGCGCCTTGGACCCTACGACCTGACGCCCTACCGGGCGGCGTGGCGAGGGGGAATCGCCCTTTTCTTTTGGCAACAATATACTTGGCTCACCCGGGCCGGGGGTGTAGCGTGAGCGCTTCACGTAACCACGCGCTCGCGCTCTCAAGGCTCGACGGGATCGTCTGCGGGCGGAGCGCCGCACGCCGGGAGGCGACTCTAGTGGCAGGAATCTCAATCTCTCACGCATACCTGGACGAGAGCGGCGGGCTCGACCAGGGGCACTTCGTGATCGGCGGCTACGTAGCCCCGGTCGAGTCCTGGAAGGACTTCACCGACGACTGGCTGGCGGTCCTGGAAGAAGATCCAGAACTACCGCCGTTCCATGCGGTGGACTTCGAGGCGGAGCAGAACGGCTTCGAGGTTCTCACCGGAAACCCCGACCTCAAGAGGCGGAAGCTCGCCGGGCTGGTCAACGTCATCAAGAAGCATCGTCCCCACGGCGTCCTGCTCGTCGTCGGGATGGACGACTTCCGACGCCGGGTTCCGAAGCCGAGTACCGAGCGGCTCAAGCGCCGCAAGCAGGCATGGAGGTATCCATACACCTACGGTGCTGCGCACCTAGTCGGATCACTCTGCGACTACCACGAAGAGATCGGCCACGACCTCGGCACGATCGAGTGCATCTTCGATTGGATGGAGCAGTTCAGAAAGCCGATGAAGAAGATCGTCCAGGACGCCGTGATAGCGGCCATTGAAGAGGAGAGCCCGAAGCACGCGAAACGGCTTGCTACTCCGCGATGGCCTAAGCCGAGCGAACGAGCCAACCACATCCCGCTTCAAGCGGCCGATCTGCTCGTATGGCACCAAAGGCGAGCGAAGGACCACCGAGACGGCAGGAATCGACGCGCTTGGCGCGAACTGAAGGCCCTAAAGCCTCGGTACTGCACCGAGAAGGACGGCGATAGCCTCGGTAGGTGGATCTACGGCCACTCAGGCGGAACCATCATTCCGTCGCCTCCGGGATGAACGCTTCTTCCGCTTCTTCGGCGGCGGTGGGCGCACGTCTTCCTTCGGCACGGCGACAATCCGCCGCGTCAGGTCAGCCAGCCGCTCAAGTGTCGTCTGGCCGTCGTCCCTCTTGTCGGCGTGGACCTCGCCGCTTGTACGGCGCTGAGCGTTGTTCGTCTCGGCCTTCTTCTTCGGCATCACGTAGGACGCACCTGCGCGCCGGTGAGGGCGTTGTAGGTGAGGCGAAGGCCCATGATACCAGCCGCCGCGCGGAGGAACCGTTCCGCGTCGTTCATCTCCCGGTTGTTGAAGCGGTAGGACTGTTCGTCCAGGTAGCGGAAGAGGTGGAACGGCTCGACGCTGACGTAGGTGCCCTTGAGGCAGCGTTTCAGGAGGCTCCAGAAGTTCTCGATGCCGTTGGTGTGAACGTTCCCGCGGACGTACGCCTCGGCGTGGTCGATCACCTTGTGGACGTAGTCCACCCGGAGGCCCTTGTAGGAGGGAAGCGCGTCGGTGTGGACTTCGGCACCCGGCTCGATGTTCCTGGTCGCACGACCCATGAGGGTCTGCTTGAAGGTGTCGGGGAGCACGGAGGCCCGAACGGTGCTGCGGCCCTTCTTACTGTGGCGCTCCAGAAGACCCATCACGGCGACCTTGCCCGCGACCCCGCGCCCGCCACGGGTGACCCGCTTACGCTTCTCCTTGTGCATGTTGCGGGCCTTCCCGCCGATGTAGGTCTCGTCCACTTCCACGGTGCCGCCCAGCTTGGAGAAGGTCTTGGACTGCATCGCCAGGCGCAGCCGGTGGAGCATGAACCACGCCGATTTCTGAGTGACCCCGAGCGCGCGGCCCAGCTCGTAGGAGCTGATCCCGTTCTTGCAGTTGGCGAGCATCCAGAGCGCCGGGAGCCACTTCGACAGGCTGATCGGGGAGTCTTCGAGCACGGTGCCGACCTTCACCGAGAACTGCTTCTTGCAGTCCTTGGCGCGGCACTTCCAGATGCGGCGGGTCTTGAGGAACCCGACCTTGTCGCCCCAGCACTTCGGGCAGACCGGGCCATCGGGCCACCGGATCGCCGCCATGAAGTTGAGGGCAACGTCCTCGTCCGCGAAGAATCGGACGGCTTCGAGAAGGGTTTGGGGGGTGTCCATGCACTCACCTTAGGAAGGATGGGCGGGTGAGTCAAGTATATTATTGCCTTTCTTTTTCGTTACTTCGGGCCTGCGGAGGCTAGGAACAGCGGCATGAGCGACTTCCCCGCGGAGCTCCCCCCGTCCTTCCTGGACCGCTTCCGGCGGGGCGATTCCGACGCCGCGGGGATGCTGGAGGAGCTCTTCCGCGAGCCCCTGACGCGCTTCTGCCAGCGCTACCTGAGCGACCTCCACGAGACCGAGGAGGTCGTCCAGGAGGTCCTGGTCACCGCCCTCACGGACGCCACGAAGCCCAACGACCTGCGCGCCTGGCTCTACCGCACCGCCCGCAACCGCTCCATCAGCCGCCTCCGCCAGCGCCAGCGCCGCGCCCTCGGCGGCGTCATGCCCCCGGACTCCCAGGTCGTCGACTCGATGCGCCGCCCGATCAGCTTCCTCGTCGACAAGGAGCGCCACACCCTCCTGACCGAAGCCGTCGAGCACCTCCCCGAACGCTACCGCGAGGTCGTCCAGATGCGCTACGTCGAAGGCCTCCACCGCGCGGAGATCGCCGCCATCCTCGGCGTGGACCTGTCGACGGTGAAGTGGCGTTTGAGCGAGGCGCTGAAGAAGCTGCGGGAGCGAGCGAAGTCGTCGAGCGAGTCGTCGGCGGCGGTCTAGCCCCAGAGTAGGCGCAAGGGGCGGCGGCCGAGTCCGACGGAGTCCATGAGATCCGTTGTCGACGACGCCCGTTTCGATGAATTCCGCTGTTTAGCCGAGTCAGCCGAGCTGCTGGCGCGAGCTTGCCGCGCCTCCGCAATTGTGTATCAGTTCTCATCGTCGACGCCTTTCTCGCGGCTCGGTCTCTGCTGGAGGCGAACTCGACTTCGAGTGCAGAGATGAGACCACGTTAGTGCTAGCTCGCCTACGCGGCTTCGGTCGGCATCAGCTTCTCGACGATCCAGGCGTTCAAGCTCTTGCCGGCCTTGGAAGCTTCGTGGATGAGGTGGCGGTGAAGCTCCGGCGGGATGCGCAGCACGAATCTTCCAGAGAGCGGCTTGTTCGGGCTCTCACCGCGCTCCTCACAGAACGCGAGATAGTCCTCGAGCGACTCGCGAAACGCCTTTCGGAGCTCTCTGACCGAGCGGCCTTGAAAGGTCACGACGTCGCCGATGTTGATGACTTCGCCGTGGAAGAGGTCTTGTTCGTTGTCAAACTCGACCTTGGCGAGGAAGCCCTTGTATTCCATCACGGTCTAATTCCCGCTTTCGTGAGGAAACGGCGCATCGATCGGACCGCGCCTTTGTCGGTCACCGGACGTGGGTGCGGGCGGTGAAAGACGGCTCGATACCCGCTTAGAGCGATTCGAGTTCGAGAGCCGCGTCCCTCGGTGACTTCTGCTCCGAGCGCTGTCAACAAGGCTTCGATGTCGCTCCATGGGATGTCCGATCTGGGCGGCCGGGCGAAGATGGCTCCGAGGGTCTTGCGGTGCTTGTTGTTCACGCCGCCCAGGGACCAGTCCTCTGGACGGCTGGTTACATCTAGAATGATATCAAAGTCCGATATCATCCAGGTTGGGCCGTGCCGACTCTGTACCCCCCGGGGGGAAGGGCCTGCCCGTGCGTGAAGCGCGACGGGATCTTGGCGGCGTCGTCAACCCGCTCGCGGGGCTGAGCTTTCGAACCTTAGGATTCCCCGGTTTCCGAACCGGCCTCAGCGACGGTCCAACGCGTTCTCCAGTGACTCCAGTAGCGCCACAAGCGGGTCGTAATCCGGATCGCTCTCCGGCGTAAGCTCCACCAGGTCGACGACCAGTGGGTGGGCGTCCTCATAGCGCTTCTGCCTCACGTAGGTGATCGCGAGGCCGTGCTTCGCGTGCAGGACCGCCGGATGTCCCTCGCCGAGCTCGTTGCGGCTCTTGGCGAGGATCTGGAGGTAGAGCTCGACGACGACGTGCGGGGCGTGAAGGTCCTCCGTCACGCGAGCGAGGCCGTCCAGGGAGTTCAGCGTGTCCGGATCGCCGGCGCCGAGGTGTTTGCGTTGGCCGTCGTAGGCCTCGCGGTACAGGTCTTCCGCGTCCATCAAGAGACCGCGCTTAGCCTGGAGGCGGGCGAGGTTGTTCATCGCGCGCAGGGTGTCGCGCGCGCCGTTGCCGAGGATGCGGCGGCTCGTCTCGAGGACCTCCTCGAAGAGCGGCTCGGCCTCCCAGTAGGACTTCTGCTCCTCGTGCAGGTAGCCGAGGTTCGTGATCGCGGCGAGCGTCGCCGGATCCTCGTCGCCGCGGGCGGCGCGCAGGCCCTTCACGATGCGCGGCAGCATCGAGCCCGCCTCGTCGTAGCGGCCGGCGTCGATGTAGACGCGAGCGAGGCTCGCGGCGCACTGGAGGGTGACGCCGCTGTCCGGGCCCAGCGTTTCCTCGAACGCCTCGCAGAGGTGCTCGAAGAGCTCGGCCGCCTCGGAGGTGCGGCCTTCGTCCGCGAGCCGCAGGCCGACGGAGTAGAGGCCCTCGATGGTGTCGACGCTCGCGCGGCCGTGCTCGGCGCGCTCGAGCTCGAGCGCCTCCGCGAGGACCTCGCCGGCCTCGGCGTACTGGCCGAGGGACAGGTACGTCGTGCCGAGCACCTCGAGCAGCCGCGTGCGGAGATCCGGCTCGACGTCGAGCTTGGTGCGCGCCTCCTCGGCGCCGGCGTC
This sequence comes from Planctomycetota bacterium, assembly GCA_028278425.1. Lineage (GTDB taxonomy): Bacteria > Planctomycetota > UBA1135 > UBA1135 > JANQEJ01. The sequence goes on from JANQEJ010000273.1 coordinate 15,185, forward strand.
GAGGATCTCCTTCGCGGTGATCGTGGCGCCGCTCGAGCCGGCGGGGAGCCGGAAGAGGCCGAGCACGAAGTCGAAGAGCTCTCCGCTCGTGGCCGCCTCCTGGCGGAGCAGCGCGGCGGTCTCGTCGGCGCGCTCCTTCTGTTCCAGCGCCGACTCCGCGTTGCGCGCGGCCTCGTCGCGCGCCTCGCGCAGCTCCTCGACCGTGGCGAGGAGCTCGGTGTTGGCCGCCTCGAGCGCCGCCTGTGCGGCCACCGCCTCGGCGCGCGCGCGCTCGCTCTCGCCGATCGCGGCCTGCAGGCCCACGTTGGACTCCTCGATCTGCTTCTTGGAGCTCGCGAGCACGACGGCGATCGACGCCAGGCCGACGACGACGGCGACGATCGAGGCGAGGATCGCACCGGCGGCGAGGCGGTTGCGCGCGACCCACTTGCGGAACTCGGCGTAGGCGCCGGTCTCGTACGCCTGCACGACGTGGCCCTCGAGGTACGCGCGCAGGTCCTCCGCCATCTCGACCATGCTCGGGTAGCGCCGCGCGGGGTTGCGGGCCATCGCGGTTTCGCAGATCGCGACGAGCTCCTCCGGGACCGTGCGGCTCAGCCGGCGCACGGGGATCGGCGGGCCTTTCAGCACCTTGGCGAGCACGGTCTCCTGGCTCAGGCGCTGCCCCGGAGGCACGTAGGGCACGCGGCCGGTCAGCAACGTGTAGAGCATCGCGCCGACGGCGTACACGTCGGAGTGCGGCCCGATCTCGTCGAGCGCGCCGCGCGCCTGCTCGGGCGGCATGTAGGACGGCGTGCCGATGACCGTGCCGTCGATCGTCGAGATCGGAGAGCCGCCCTTCTTCATCGACTTCGGCCGCGGCTCGGACGCGTCGCGTTCCCGGCCCTTGCGGCCGAGGACCTTCGCGAGGCCCCAGTCCATCACGTACACCTCGCCGAAGCGTCCGACCATGACGTTGGCGGGCTTCAGGTCGCGGTGGATGACGTTGCGCGAGTGCGCGTACGCCATCGCCTCGCACACCTTGAGGATCACGCCGAGCGCGCGCTGCTGGTTCCAGCTTTCGCGGCCGGTGCGCGCGAGCCCGAAGACCTTCTGCAGGTCCTGCCCGCGCACGAGGCGCATCGTGAAGTACGCGCGCCCGTCAGCGTCGAGGCCGAGCTCGTGGACCGGAACGATGCCGGGGTGGTCGAGCCGTCCGGTGAGCTGCGCCTCTTCGAAGAAGCGCGCGAGCGAAGCGGCGTTCACGCGATGCGACGGCGTGCGGGCGATCTTCATCGCGAGGTTGCGGCGCATCTCGCCGTCCCAGACGCGCATGACCTCGCCCATGCCGCCGCGCCCGATCGTCTCGCGCCGGCCGTAGCGCTTCTTCCTCTTGGTTTCGGCTCCGCGCTTCTTGTGCTCGCGCTCTTCCGCGCGCGCCGCGCCGAGCGGGCTCAAAGCCTGCCAGTCCGCTTCCAGCTCGCGGAGCTTCGATTCCAGCTCGGGATGCGCGATGCAGACGGCGTCGAAATCGGCGTGTCCGCCGCCGAGGACCTGCGAGAGGTAATCCTCGAAGACCTCGACCGCCTCATCGGTTCGAACGCTGGACCCGCTCGCGGAGTCGACGGTGCTCGTCATTGGGAGGCCTCCTTACCGCTTCCTCTATGTATGGACCGTACGAGGGTTTCGGTTTCTTCGCAGGTAGGTCGAGGCCGGGCGGAGCGCGAGCTTCCGCGTGCTGGCTTGCCTGGAGAGGCGCTTCGAGCTCTCTTGATGGGTGCCGTGCATCTCCTCTTCGAGACGCTGGCCTACGCGACGGGCTTTCTGGTCTACAGCCGGCTCCGGCGGTCGCGGGGCGACTTCCTCGACGACTCGACCCGCTGGACGATGATCGTCGCCGTCGTCCTCGGCGCCGCGGTCGGGTCGAAGCTCCTGCACCACGCCTCGCATCCGGCCGAGCTCGCCAAGCGCTGGGGAGAGCTCGCGTTCCTCTTCGGGGGAAAGACGATCGTCGGGGCCCTGCTCGGGGGTCTCGTCGCGGTCGAGGGGACCAAGCGTTGGCTCGGCGTCCGGCGGGCGACCGGCGACCTCTACGCGTTGCCGCTCGTGGTCGGAATCGCGATCGGCCGCGTGGGGTGCTTTCTCAACGGACTCGCCGATCGCACCGCGGGCACGCCGACGTCGCTCCCCTGGGGAGTGGACTTCGGCGACGGCGTGGCGCGCCACCCGACGCAGCTCTATGAGATCGGGTTCCTCGCGGTGCTCGGGATCGCTCTTCTGCGGGGCGCGCGGTTGGGGCCGCGGGAAGGGGGAAGCTTCCGGCTCTTCCTGGTCGCCTACCTCGCCTTCCGATTTGCGGTCGACGGGCTGAAGCCGTACGAGCGGTTTGCCGGGCTCGGGGGCATCCAATGGGCGTCGCTCTTCGGGCTTGTGTACTACGCCGGCTCGCTGCTTCGCCACCGCGCGGCGATCTCACCCTCTTCGATGAAGGAGGCTTCGAGCGATGGCTGAATCAAGGGGCAGCGTGAAGCACGGCGGGTGTCTGGGGCTCTTGCTGGTGGCCGTCGCGAGCGTGATCGTTTTCCTCCTCGCGCTCACCTCGCCGTACCACGGTTGGATGTACGACCACCACGAGGACCAGCTCGGCTGGCTCGTCCTCTGTTTCCAACCGGGGTTCACTCAGCTCCCCATCGTCCTGCCCGCCGCCATCGTGATCTGGCGCCGGGGGCAGACGGAGACGCTGAAGGGGCTTTGCATCGCCGCCGGTGTGCTGTTCCTTCTGAACGCGGCTTGCTGGGGACTCATGATGGGCTAGGCGAGGCGCGACCCGCGCGCCACTCCGCCACCAGCTCCCGCGCTGCGGCGGGCCATTCGGGATGCCGGAAGACGAAGCCGGCGTCGAGCAACCGGCCCGGGACCACGCGGCGGCTCTTCAGGACGAGCTCGGTCTCCGTCCGGAGGAAGAGCGCGCCGACCTCCAGCATCCACCGCGTCGCGGGCAGCCCGATGCGCTTTCCCCAGGCATCGCGCAGCGCGCGCATGAACTCCGCGTTGGGAAGGGGATGGGGGGAGCAGACGTTGACGTCGCCCGTGACGTCGTCGCGGTCGATCAGCCAGCGCACCGCTCGAGCGAAGTCCTCGTGGTGGATCCACGACACGTACTGGCGTCCGTCGCCGCTGCGGCCGCCGAGTCCCCGGCGAACCAATCCCGAGAGCACGTCGAACACGCCGTCGCGGTCGGGGCTCATCACCATGGCGGAGCGCAGGTTCACCTTGCGGGTCGAGGGGACGTCGATCTCGTTGAGCGTGCGCTCCCACGCGGTGGCGACGTCGATGCTGAAGCGCCACGTGTCCGGGACGCCCGGCTCGTTTCCACCGAGGACCCCGCTCGTTTCGTCGTTGGGCGCGTCGTAGGTGTGCCGGTAGATCGTGGCGGTGCCCGCCTGCAGCCAAACCGCCGGAGGTCGGCGAGCGGCCTGAATCGCCGCGCCGACGGCGCGCGTCGAATCGACGCGGGAGCTCAGGATCCGAGCGCGGTTCGCCGCACCGTAGCGGCAGTTGACCGTGTGCCCGGCCAGGTTGACGACGACGTCGGCGCCGTCGATCTCGTCCGCCCACTCGCCCAACGTCTTCCCGTCCCACGGGACCACGTCCCAGGGAGCCTCCTCGGGCGAGCGGCTCAAGACGACGACGCGATGACCGTCGTTCTGCAGCGCGCGGGCGAGGATCCGGCCCACCTGACCGGACCCGCCGGGGAGGACGACCTTCAGGGAATTCGCTTTCATCGTTTCCTTCCTCCTAGCATGCGTTCGGCTCCCCGCAGGAGCCTTCGCCCAGGGGTACAGCAAACGGGCTTCGCGGTTCCGCGAGAGCTGCGAAAAGAGGCAACGGCCGTCGAGTTACACTCGGGAGTCGACGCCAGCTCGACACCCCGTTCGCGAGGATTCCCGCCATGGAACGGTCCCGTCCGCAACGGTGTCTTTGGATCGCCGGCGGCCTGCTTGCCCTTGGTGCCGCTTCCACGGCGCAAGACTGCGCCGTGCTCTCCGAACAGAAGATCAGCGGCACCGCCGGCGGCTTCACGGGCTCGCTCGACAACTCCGACAACTTCGGCCGGTCGGCGGCGGCGCTCGGCGACCTCGACGGCGACGGGGTGGAAGACCTTGCCGTGGGAGCGCCGTTCGACGACGACGGTGCGTCGAATCAGGGGGCCGTGTGGATCCTCTTCCTCAACGGCGACGGCACCGTGAAGGCGCATCAGAAGATCAGCGAGAGCGCCGGCGGCTTCGCGGGCGACCTGGACGCGGCGGACCACTTCGGGTTCGCGGTGTCCGCGTTGGGCGACCTCGACGCCGACGGGATCGGAGATCTCGCCGTGGGGGCGCACGGCGACGACGACGGCGCCAGCACCCGCGGAGCGGTGTGGATCCTGTTCCTGAACGCGAACGGCACGGTGAAGCAGGAGCAGAAGATCAGCGACACCGAGGGGGGCTTCACGGGCTCCCTGAACACCGGCGACAACTTCGGCTTCGCGGTGGCTTCGCTCGGGGACCTCGACGGAGACGGAACCGGCGACCTCGCCGTGGGGGCGCGGCTCGACGACGACGGCGGGGCCGACCGCGGCGCCGTCTGGATCCTGTTCCTCCACGCCGACGGAACGGTCAAGGGTCATCAGAAGATCAGCGACACCCAGGGAGGCTTCCTCGGGGATCTGGACGACGGCGACGAATTCGGCTGGGCGGCCGCTTCGCCGGGAGACGTGGACGGCGACGGGCTCGCGGACGTCGCCGTCGGAGTGCAGCTCGACGACGACGGCGGGCCGGAGCGCGGAGCGGTGTGGATCCTCTTCCTCAACGCCGACGGCACCGTCAGGAACGAGCAAAAGATCAGCCACACGCAGGGCGGGTTCGGCGGCACCCTCGACGACGACGATCGCTTCGGCTGGTCGCTCTCCGCGCCGGGGGATTACGACGGGGACGGCACGGTCGACGTCGCCGCGGGCGCGGTCGGCGACGACGACGGCGGCGACCGCCGCGGGGCGTTGTGGCTCCTGCTCCTCAACGCCGACGGCACGGTGAAAGACGAGCACAAGATCAGCGACACCGCCGGGGGCTTCGGCGGAGTCCTCGAGAACTCCGACCAGCTCGGCTCCTCGGCGGCCCCGGTGGGCGACCTCGACGGCGACGGGGCTCCGAACCTCGCCGTGGGAGCGTGGCTGGACGACGACGGCGGAGAGAACCGCGGCGCCGTGTGGAAGCTCTCCCTCGGTCATGGTTCGAGCGAGGTCACGCGGCTGGGCATTCCGCCCAACCCGAACGCCTTCCTACCGGGCGCGACTTCCGGGCCGGTGATCGGTGCCACGTGGGACCCGTTCCTCGACCACACCACGTTCCAGCCGGCGGCGATCCTCGACTTCGTCGGCATCGGAGTGACGCCGACGAACATCCCCTCGGGCTTCGGCACGATCCTGTGCGGCGTGGCGCCACCGATCGTCGTGACGAGCCCTCCGGGCGTTCCGTTCGTGCTCCCGATTCCGAACGACTGCGTTCACGTCGGAAAGACCGTGTGTACGCAAGCCGGCAGCATCGACGGCGTGCTGACCATCGAATTGGCCAACGCGCTGGATGTCACGATCGGGACCGTCTGACGCGGGGGTCAGGCCGGCCGCAGCGACTGGAGATACCCGACGAAGCCGTTCACCGTCTGCTTGAGCGCCTTGACGTCGCTCGCCGGCTTCGCGATGCCTACCAGGCCTTCCAAGGCGGCGACGACGAAGGCGGCCGTCTCGGCGGGGCGGACGTCCGCGCGCACGCAGCCGTCCCGCTGGCCGCGCTTGAGGTCGGCGGCGAGCTGCACCCGCCACGCGTCGAGGAGGCCGTTCATCCGATCGCGAAAGCCGGACTCCAGCCCCGAGACCTCCAGGATCAGGTTGTTGAGGGGGCAGCCCAGCGCGAGCTCCTTGCCCGATCGCTTCGGGACGGCCTTCACGCGCGCGATGAGCTCCTTCAGGGGATCGGCCGCCTCATGGATCGGCTCGATCCAGCGCCCCCGCACCCAGGGGTCGATGACCTCGTCGAAGACCGCGTAGCCGAGGTCCGTCTTGTTCTTGAAGTGGTGGTAGACGGCGCCCTTGGTCAGCTTGGCGCGCGCCAGGATCTTGTCGAGCCCGGTGGGCTGGAACCCCTTCTCGTGGATCTCGGAGAAGGCGGCCTGGATCAGGCGCTTGCGGGTCGCGTCGGGGGCCTTGCGGCGGGTCTTGGTCATGGGAGGAGCATACCAATCGGTCTGTTTTTGGGTAATTTCCACTTGGCAAAAATACATACCGGTCGGTATGTGTATTAGACCTCATGCAAGTCGTAATACTCTCCGCGCTCAAGCTCACCTTCTTCCTTCTGGTGGCCTGCCTGGCCGGACCGGGCGAAGAGCCGTCGGTCCAGGTGGCAAGCCACGACCGTCCCTTCCCCCCGGCGGAGGCCGCAGAGACCGGCATCGCTCCCGAGGCGCTCGACCTCCTCGCCGACCGCGTGCGGGGCCTCGTCGACGAGGACGCCGTCGTGGGGGCCGAGATCCACGTCATCAAGGGGCGGCGGACGCTCCTTCACCGGGCCTTCGGCTGGGCGCACCGCGAGGAGGAGCGGCCGCTCGCGACCGACTCGATCTACTGCGTGCGCTCGATGACGAAGCCCCTGGTGGGGACCGCGGTGCAGATGCTCCTCGATGAAGGGAAGCTCTCCCTGGACACCCGCGTGGCCGACATCCTGCCCGCTTTCGACCGGCCCGACACGAAGACGATGACGGTTGAGCACCTCCTCACGCACCGGGGCGGGCTCACGATGTCGGCGCTGTCGATGTCGCTCGCGAGCTACGGCTCGATCGCCGACGTCGCCGCGGAAGCCGCCGCGTTCGGCCTCGAGTTCGAGCCCGGAGCGGACTTCAACTACAGCGACGCGGGCTCCGACACGCTCGGTGCCATCGTCGCGGCCGTGAGCGGTCAGCCGGTCGAGGACTTCGTGCAGGAGCGCATCCTCGACCCGCTCGGGATGAGCGAGTCGCTGACGATTCTCGATCCGGACGAGCCGCGCCGGACCCGGATTCCGAGCGCCTACTCCGGCGCGGTGGGCGCCTGGGAGCGTCATTGGGGTCCCGACGACGACCCGATCTTCCCGCTGTTCCTGACGTCGCAGAGCCTCTACTGCACGACGACCGACTACGCGCGCTTCCTCGCGCTCTGGATGGACGGCGGGCACGCGGGCGGGAAGCGGCTTCTCTCCGACGACGCGATCGCGCGCGGTCTGGAGCCGCGCTCGGAGATGAAGTACCCGACGAGTCTCCGCGACGTGGAGGTCCAGTACGCGCAGCAGTGGCTCACCTACACCGACGCGAACGATGGTGACCGGCTCGTCGCCTTCGGGCACAGCGGTTCCGATGGCACCTACGCCTGGGCGTGGCCCGACGAGGACTTGATCGTCCTGTTCTTCACGCAGTCCCGCTGGGCCATCGCCGGCGCCGGCCTCGAGCCGGCGATCGAGCGGCTTCTGATCGACGGGGACGTCGAGGGCTACCGGCGCGAGCAGGAGACGACAGACGTCGGCGACCTCGCGCGGTTCGAGGGTCTGTACTGGGACGAGACGAACCGCCGCGCCTACTACGTCGTCCGCGCCGATGGACAGCGGCTGACGTTCGAGCGGCCGGGCTCGTTCCGCACCACGCTCCTCCCGACGGGCGAGCCGGGCAAGTTCACCGAGGAGGGCGGCCCGACCATCATCGAGTTCGAGACGGAGCCCGAAGGACCGAGCCCCGCGTTCCTCTTCCCGAGCGGGAACGGTCACGAGCGCCAGGTCCGCCACGCTCCCGACGCGGAGCTCCCCGACGCCGAAGCCGTGCTCGCGAAGCTGCGCGCCGCCCACGGCGTCGACCGCATCGACGAGCTGGGCGCGGTTCGTCTCACCGGCACGATCGAGCTTCCCAAGCGCAAGGTCAGCGGCACCGTCGAATACCTCTTCGACGCGACCCGTTCCCGCTACACGGTGGACCTCGGCGACGGGCCCGGCTCGCTCTGGGTGACGGCGGACGGCGAGGTCTGGACGCAGGATCCGGGGAAGGACGTCGTCGAGGCGGAAGGCGCCCGCCGCGTCGACGGGCTGCTCACGCATCCGGCCCACGGTTGGGGCGGCTGGGCCGCCGTCGGCCGTTCGACCGAGGTGCTGAAGCGCGTCACCAAGGGGGACGAGTCGCTCCTTCTCTTGCGCGTGGACTCCGACGACGCGCCGGGCGCGACGAAGCTCGTCCACGAGGCGACCGGACGCATGGTCGCCGAGGACCGCCTCGAGAAGCTGCCCGGCATCGGCGTCGTCGGGCTCAAGATCTCCTACGGGGACTTCCGCGACGTCGAAGGGCTCACGCTGCCCTTCCAGGTCCGTTCGCAGTACTCCTTCTTCCTCCTCGGCGAGGTCCACATCCGGTACGACGAGGTCGAGACCGGCGTAGACGTCGGCGACGCCTTCGACGTCCCCGTGGCGAAGTAGGGCTCAGCGCTCCTCGAGCCGGTAGACGTGCTTCTCCGTGCGCACGATCAGCGCGTCGCCGACGACGGCCGGTGACGCCATGAACCCGTGGTCGAGGTGATTCTCGGCGAGCAGCTCGAGCTCGTCCCCGCCCGGCGCGAAGACCGTGGTCTTGCCGGCTCGGTCGAACGCGTAGATACGCCCCCCGGCGTGGAGGAGCGAGGCGGCGTGCGCGCCGCCGAGCCGCTCGCGCCAGATGCTCTCGCCCGTCTCCGCGTCGATACACGAGCCGATGCCCTGATCGTTGACCAGGTAGATGCGGCCGTCGACCAGAACAGGCGAGGGGATGCTCGGGATCGCGCGCGAGTTCGTCCATGCGATGCGCTCCTCGCCCTCCGCGAGCGCGCCGGTCCGGACCGCGAGGAGGCTCGGCCGCATGAATCCGGTGTTCAGGTACACAAGCCCGTCGCCCGCGATCGGCCGCGAGGACATCGAGAAGCCGATGTGGCGGACCCACCAGAGCTCCTCGCCGGTGCGCGGGTCGTAGGACGCGGTGGCCTGCGCTCCGGTGCTGATGAGCTGAAGATCGTCACCGGAGCCGACGAGGATCGGCGTGCTATAGGCCTTGCGCGCGTCGGGGATGAACTCGGTGAAGTCGAAGGAGCGGTCGGTCTTCCAGACGGTCTCGCCGCTCTTCTTGTCGAGCGCGATGACGTACTGCACGTCGCCGCCGTCCATGTTCACGATCAGGAGATCCTCGAACAGGATCGGCGACGAGCCGGGGCCCTCCATGTGGTCGCAGTTGACGTCGCGCCGCTGCCAAAGCGTTTTCGCCGTCTTCGTGTCGAGGCAGGCGGTGCCGTAGGTGCCGAAGTGGACGTAGACGCGTCCCTCCTCGATCACCGGAGAGGGCGACGCGTAGCTGTTCATGTCGTTGCGCCACTTCGCCGGCTCCTCGACCTCGAAGATCACGCGGTCGTGCACGACCTTCCCGGAGTCGAGGTCGAGCGCGACGACGGACATCTCCTTGCCGTCCTCGGTCGCCGTCGTCATCCAGACCTGCTCGCCCAGGACGACGGGAGAGGACCAGCCCTTGCCGTGGACGGCGGTCTTCCAGGCGACGTTCTTCTCCTCGCTCCACTCCAGCGGGAGCTTGGCTCGTGCGGAACCGTGTCCCTGGCGGTTGGGCCCGCGGAAGTCGGGCCAGGCGTCGTCGGCGGGAAAGAGAAAAGCAAACGCGAGAGCGAGACTCAGCATCGCGTCATCCTACCCCATTGCCAGGCCGCGTCCTTCGAAGGAGCATGGCTCGCCATGCTCGAAGCGCTTGCCCTCGCGTGCCTCGTCGACCTCCATCTCGACTCGAAGTGGTCGCGCTTCCGCGGCCCGAACGGTTCCGGCGTCGCGGACACCCGCGGTCTGCCCGCCGACGTCGCTCCGAAGAAGAACGTCATCTGGATGACCGAGCTTCCGCCCGGCCATTCGTCGCCGGTTCTCTTCGCGGAGCGCGTGTACCTCACCGCCAGCGAGGACGACAAGCTCCTGACCATCGCGCTCGACCGGAGCACCGGCGCGTTCGTCTGGCGCAAGGAAGCTCCGCGCGACCGCGTCACGAAGGTCCACGCCCGCAACCACCACGCCGCCGCCAGCCCCGCGGTTGACGCCGACGCCATCGTCGTCTTCTTCGACAACTACGGCCTCGTCGCCTACGACCACGACGGCGAGGAGCGCTGGCGCAAGCCGCTCGGGCCGTTCAACAACGTCTACGGGATGGGCGCTTCGCCCATCCTGGTGGGCGACCGCGTCGTCCTCGCCTGCGACCAGCAGGTTGGCTCGTTCCTCATCGCGCTCGACAAGACGAGCGGCGAGGTCCTCTGGCGCACCGAGCGGCCCGAGGCGAAGAGCGGCCACTGCACGCCGATCCTCTACGAGCCCGAGGAAGGCGGAACCCAGGTGATCCTCCCCGGTTCCTTCTACCTCGATGCCTACGACGTGGCGACGGGCGAGCGCGTCTGGTGGGTCAGCGGCCTCTCCTTCGAGATGAAGTCCGTGCCCGTGCTCCACGACGGCGTCGTGTACATCAACGGCTACGGCTCGCCGATGAACCAACCGGGCAACCAGATCGAGGTGGCGGACTTCGACGAGGTCGTCGCCGAGCGCGACGGGGACGGCGACGGGAAGATCAAGGCGGAGGAGATGCCGCCCTCCCGCGCCGCTGCCTGGTTCGGATTCGTCGACCTCGACGGCGACAAGCTGCTCGACGCGAAGGAGTGGGCCTACCTCCAGGCGGCGCTGGCTTCGAAGAACGGCATGCTCGCCATCCGCGCCGGCGGGAAGGGCGACATGACCGAGACGAACGTCCTCTGGACGTACCACCGCTCCGTGCCGCAGCTTCCTTCGCCGCTCGTCTACGAGAACGTGCTCTACATGCTGAACGACAGCGGTGGCGTGCTGACCACCTTCGAGCCCAGGAGCGGGGAGATCATCAAGAAGGGCCGCCTCGAGGAGGCCCAGGACAACTACTACGCCTCGCCGGTGGCCGCCGACGGCAAGGTCTACTTCGTCAGCGAGAGCGGGATCGTCACCGTCGTCGAGCCCAGCGGCAACTTCGAGCCGCTCGCCGTCAACGAGCTGGACGAACCCTGCTACGCTACGCCCGCGATCGCCGACGGGCGCATCTACCTGCGCACGACCGGGCGGCTCTACTGCTTCGGATTGCAAGAGAAGGACGAGCGATGATCCCCCTCTGTTTCGCGCTTCTGGCGCTCGCCGGCGACGGCGAGCAGAACTGGCCGACCTGGCGCGGCCCCGACGGAACCGGCATGGCGGCCGGCAAGGCGCCGCTGACCTGGAGCGACGACGAGAACGTCAAGTGGAAGGTGGCGATCCCCGGACGCGGCTTCTCGACGCCGGTCATCTGGGGCGACCGCATCTTCCTCACCACCGCCGTGCCGACGGGGAAGAAGCCCGAGGGCGCCGAGGAGCCGCGCGAGGGCGGCCGTCGCTTCGGCGGCGCTCCCGGGCCGCAGGAGGAGCAGAGCTTCGAGGTTCACTGCTTCCGGCGCTCCGACGGCGAGCTGCTCTGGAAGAAGGTCGCCAAGGTCGCCTACCCGCACGAGGGCTACCACAAGCAGTACGGCAGCTTCGCGTCGATCTCGCCGATCGCCGAGGAGGACCGGCTCTACGTTTCCTTCGGCTCGCAGGGTCTCTACGCCTACGACCACGACGGCGAGCTGCTCTGGGAGAAGGACTTCGACGTCGAGATGCGCATGCGCCGCGCCTTCGGCGAGGGCGCCGCGCCGGCGATCCACGGGAACACGCTCGTCCACCTTTTCGACCAGGAGGAGGACTCCTTCATCGCCGCGGTCGACAAGCGCAACGGCAAGGAGCTCTGGCGCCAGGACCGCGACGAGCCCTCCTCCTGGGCGATGCCGCTGATCCTGGAACACGGCGGGAAGACGCAGGTCATCACGACCGGCGCGAACAAGGTCCGCGCTTACGACATCAAGAACGGCAAGGTCATCTGGGAGTGCGCCGGCCTCGGCCTGAACGCGATCCCGGTTCCGGTCGTGCACAACGAGAGCGTGCTCGTGATGTCCGGATACAAGAACGCGAACCTGATGGCGATCGAGCTGGGCGGCAAGGGCGACCTGAGCGGCTCGGACGCCGTGCTCTGGAGCACTCAGAAAGGGCTTTCGTACACGTGCTCGCCGGTGCTCTACGAGGGACGGGTCTATTGCCTGATGGACCGCGGCTTCCTGAGCTGCTTCGACGCGGAGACGGGCGAGGCCTACTACCGCGAGACGCGCATGCCGCGCGGGACGAACTACAAGGCGTCGCCGGTGGGTGCGGAAGGAAACCTCTACGCGGCGGGCGAATCGGGCGACGTTCACGTCGTCAAGATGGGCACGGAGTTCGAGCTCGTCGGGACGAACACGCTCGCGGACCAGTTCTTCGTCTCCTCGCCCGTGATCGCGGGCGGAGAGCTCTTCCTGCGCAGCCTGACCCACCTCTTCTGCATCGCCGAAGAGGCGGATTGAAAGCGTTTCGTCCGGGGCGTCGAAGCGGCGTGGGCTTTTGCTAGAGTCCCGCGCCCCACCCGGCTCCGGCCCCCCCTTACATGCACCACGCCTTGTTGCTCGCCGCGCTCGCGGCGTCTCCCGTTCAGGCGCAGGACGATTCCGCCGCCGTCACCGACGATGAAGTCGGCGAGACCATCGTCGTCGCACGCAAGTTGGAAGAGGAGCTCAAGGACGTCCCGACGAGCATCTCGGTCGTGACCAAAGAGGACATCGAGGACGGCGGCCTGCAGACGATCCGCGACGCCTCGGACGCGATCCCGAACCTCCGCATCACCGAGTTCACCTCGCGCCGGCTCAGCTTCCCCTTCGTGCGCGGCATCGGGTCGGGCCAGGGGGATCCCTCGGTCATCACGTACATCGACGGCGTGCCGCAGTTCGGCTCCGGCGGCTTGAACCTGCCGCTGCTCGACGTCGAGCGCGTCGAGTTCCTGCGCGGGCCGCAGGGAACGCTCTTCGGGCGCAACGCGCTCGGCGGGCTGATCCACGTGATCACCCAGCGGCCGGCGGCGGAGCCGACCTACGGCGCAAGCCTCACGGGCGGCAACTTCAACGCCCAGGAGTACCGGATCTTCACGTCGGGACCGGTGGGGGACAGCGGGGCCGGGCTCAGCCTCGCCTTCATGAACTCGATGCGCGAGGGCTACACCGACAACCTCTTCAGCGGCGACGACGTCGACGACCGCAACGGGTCCTTCGGGCGGGCGCAGGCGCTCTTCCGTCCCGACGCCGACTCCGAGGTGCGGGTGACGTTCTTCGGCGAGACCGCGCGCGACGGCGGCTTCGCCCTGTCGGAGCTCAACGGGCTGGAGGCGAACCCGCACACGATCAACCAGGACTTCCAGGGCGTCAGCGAGCGCGACCTGCTCGCGCCGTCGGTCACCTGGCAGCGCTTCGGCGACCTCGAGCTCACCTCGATCAGCGCGTACCACACCTCCGACATCCTCGAGACGTCGGACTTCGACTTCTCGCCGGTCGACGGCGTGCGGCGGACGACCGAGGAGGACCAGAGCTACTTCTACCAGGAGGTGCGGGTCAACACTCCCGAGCGCGACGGCGAGGTCCGCTGGCTGGCGGGCGTCAGCGGCTTCCTCTCGGATTCCGAGCGTTCCGCGGAGAACGACATCCGCCCCGGCGGCGGAGGGGCTTTCGGCCCCGTCGGAATCGCCCGGGACGCCGGAGACTTCGACGACTACGGGATCGGCGTGTTCGGGCAGGTGACCGTGCCGGTCAACGACCGGGTCGACGTCACCGGCGGGCTCCGCTACGACTACGAGTCGAAAGAGGCGGACCTGGCCTCGACCTTCAGCGGGTTCCCCGTGTCGATGGGCGACTTCGACGAGAGCTTCGACGAGGTGTTGCCCAGCGCCAGCGCGACCTACCGCCACGACGAGGAGCTCACGCTCTACGGCCTCGCCGCGCGCGGCTTCAAGGCCGGCGGCTTCAACCTGAACGCGCCGGCGGGGCTGATCGAGTTCGATCCGGAGCGGAACTGGCTCTACGAGATCGGCGCGCGGAGGAGCCTGTACGACGGCCGGCTCGGGATCAGCACCGCGCTCTACTACATCGACTGGGAGGACATGCAGCTCTCGCAGTTCGACCCCACGACCGGCGGCTACGTCCAGAACGTCGGCGAGTCGGACAGCAAGGGCGTCGAGATCGAGGTGGACGTCCAGGTGACCGATCAATTCGAGGTCTTCACCGCCTTCGGCTACAGCGACACCGAGTTCGACGAGTTCATCGACCCCTTCGGCCTCGACGCCTCCGGCAACGACCTGCCCTTCGCGCCGGAGACGACCTGGAACGTCGGCGGGCAGTTCACCGCCGAGCTCGACGACGAGGGCTCGCGCTTCTATCTGCGCGGCGACCTGACGCACGTGGGCGAGTTCTTCTACGACGCCGGCAACCGCGAGGACGAGAGCTTCGCCCTCGTGAACTTCCGCAGCGGCGTCCGGATGGGGCGCTGGGGGCTCGACGTGTCGCTCCGCAACGCCTTCGACGAGGAGTACGAGCCGGTGGCCTTCCCGATCCTGGACCCGACGAACCCGACGGTGCCGATCTTCTTCGGCGAGAGCGGAGCCCCCCGGACGCTCCTGGTCACCCTCAGCGGGACCCTGTAGGCCTTCCTTCTAGCGAAGACCGAACTTCTGCACCCCCGGGGGGACCCGTAGAATGCGGGGCCGAAATCGGACCCCGAGGCCCCTGATGATCCTTCAATCCTGTCTTCTCGCCGCCGCGCTCACCCTGGCGCCCGGCGAGGACCTTCGCGGCTGGCTGAGCTGGCGCGGGCCGCAACAGAACGGCACCTCCGCGGAGACCGGGCTCCCGGACGCGATCACGCTCGACGGCACGAAGCCCGTCTGGACCTTCGCCATGCGCGGGCGGGGGACGCCGGTGGTCGCCGGAGGCCGGGTCTTCTCGTTTTGCTACGAGGGCGAGGGCTCCGATCTCCAGGAGGCCCTGGTCTGCCTCGACGAGAAGACCGGCGCCAAGATCTGGGAGCACCGCTTCAACGACTTCCTGACCGAGGTCGTCTACGACCGCTACTCGATCGGGAGCCCGACGGTCGACGCCGAGACGGGCAACGTCTACCTCTTGAACACGGCGGGGATCTTCAGCGCCTTCTCCGCCGACGGCGAGCTGGTCTGGCAGCACTCGATGATGAGCGAGTTCGGGCGGCTGTCCTTCCCGAACGGCCGCCTCGGTGCGCCGGTGATCGACGGCGATCTCGTGATCCACCACGTGATCACGTCGCACTGGGGGCCCAACGGGCCGGCGCGCGACCGCTTCTTCGCCTTCGACAAGCGCACCGGCGCGAACGTCTGGGTCTCGACGCCCGGCGTCACGCCGAAGGACAGCTCGTTCTCCCACCCGGTCTTCACCTGGCTCGAGGGGCGGCGCGTCCTGATCGCCGGCACCGGCTGCGGGCATCTCGTGTGCATCGACGCGCGCACCGGCGACACGCTGTGGCGGTACCAGCTCTCGATCGGGGGCGTGAACTCGGCCCCGGTCTTGTACGGCGACGCCGTGATCGCGATCCACGGCAAGGAGAACGTCGACACCTCGGTGATCGGGCGGATGCTGTCGGTCAAGCTGAACGCCCGCGGGAACGCCAACGACGGCGGGATCGCCGTGTTCGACAAGTCGTGCGAGAACTGGCGCAACGATCTCGTCGCCTTCTCGAGCTCGCCGGTCCTGGTCGGCAACCGCGTCTACCAGACGACGATGCACGGCGACCTTTGCTGCATCGACGCGGACACCGGCGCCGTGCTCTGGCACGAGCGGCTCGCGAAGGACCAGATCCACGCCTCGCCGGTCGCGGCCGACGGGAAGCTCTACGTGCCGATGAACGACGGCTCGTTCCACGTCGTGCGCCCGAGCGACGAGGGGCCCGAGGTGCTGAGCAGCACGCAGCTCGAGGGCAACTGCCTCGGCGCGCCGGCGGTGGCGAACGGCCGGATCTACGTCCACACGACCGAGAAGCTCTACTGCTTCGGCAGCGCCGAGCCGCGGCCCGGCGACCACGCCGCGCCGGCGGCGCGCGACGAGGGCGAGCCGGGCGACGTCGTCCGTCTCCAGGTCGTGCCCGCCGACGTCCTCCTGACGCCGGGCGAGATCGTCGACTTCCGCGTGCGCGGCCTCGACGCGAGCGGACGGGTCGTCGAGGAGCTCCAGGCGGTCGCTTGGGAGACCGGCCGGCTCGGGCTCAGCTTCGACACCGAAGGCTTCGCGCACGTCGGCGACGACGCCGCGCCGGGCGCGGGAGTCGTCCGCGCCCAGGTCGGCGACATGGTCGGCACCGCCCGCGTGCGCATCGTGCCGAACGTCCCCTTCGCCGAGGACTTCGAGTCCGTCGCGCTCGACGAGGAGGGCATCGGGCACCCCGGCGCCCACTGGCTCGGCGGCCGGAAGAAGTGGGACGTGCGCGAGCTGGACGGCACCAAGGTGCTGGCGAAGACGCTCGACAACCCGCTCTTCCAGCGCGTTTGGTCGTTCTTCGGGCACCCCGACATGTCGAACTACACCGTGCAGGTCGACATCCGCACGGACGGCAACCGGCGGACGATGTCCACCGCGGGCGTGCTCAACCAGCGCTACATGATCCTGCTCAAGGGCAACCACCAGCAGATCGAGGTCAGCTCGAACGAGTGGCGGATCAAGGAGAGCGTCCCGTTCCGCTGGAAGCCCGACGTCTGGTACACGCTCAAGGCGCGCGTCGACGTGGCCGAGGACGGCTCCGGCGTCGTGCGCGCGAAGGCCTGGAAGCGCGACGAGGCCGAGCCCGAGGGGTGGCTGATCGAGGTGCCCCACGCCAACGCACACAAGAGCGGATCCCCCGGGCTCTACGGCCTCGCGCCGCAGAGCCGCTTCCGCGTCTACGTCGACAACATCTCCGTGACACCGAATGAATGACTCCATGCGCAACCTGCTGATCCCGCTCGCCGGGTGCACCCTCGCCGCCTCCGCCTTCGCCCAGTCCGACGGCGACTGGCCGATGTGGGGCCGCGACGAGACCCGCAACATGGTGAGCCCCGAGCGGAACCTCCCGGACGACTTCGTGGCCGGCGAGTTCATCGGCGCGACCGACGAGATCGACATGTCGACGACGCGCAAGGTGAAGTGGATCGCGAAGCTCGGCTCGCAGAGCTACGGCAACCCCACCGTCGCGAACGGCAAGATCTACGTCGGCACGAACAACGACGTGCCGCGCGACGAGCGCTTCCAGGGCGACCGGAGCTGCGTCTACTGCCTCGACGAGGAGACGGGCGAGCTCATCTGGCAGCTCAACATCCCGAAGCTCGGCACCGGCAAGGTCAGCGACTGGGAGTTCCTCGGCATCTGCTCCTCGCCCGCCGTCGAGGGCGACCGGGTCTACGTGATGACCAACCGCTGCGAGGTGGCTTGCCTCGACGTCGCCGGCATGTCCAACGGCAACCAGGGCTACCAGGACGAGGGGCAGTACATGGCGGGGCCCGGCAACGCACCGCTGGAGGTCAAGGAGACCGACGCGGACATCCTGTGGCTCTTCAACATGATCGACGAGTGCGGCGTGTTCCCGCACAACATCACGTCGAGCTCGATCCTGATCGCGGACGACTACCTCTGGGTGACGACGTCCAACGGCGTCGACTACGGGCACGTCGAGACGCCGGCGCCGTTCGCGCCGAGCCTGATCGTCGTGGACAAGAACACCGGCCTCCTCGTCGCCGAGGAGCAGTCGGGGCTCAGCCAGCGCATCCTGCACTCGAACTGGTCGTCGGCTTCGTACCTGCGGACTGAAGACACCGAGCTCGGCATCTTCGGCGGCCCCGACGGCGTCGTGTACGCCTTCCGCCCGCAGCCGGTGGAGGACGAGGACGGCTACCCGATCCTCGACCTCGCCTGGAGCTTCGACTGCAACCCCCCCGAGTACCGCGTCGACGAGAACGGCAAGGAGCGCAAGTACGCCACCTACGACGGCCCGAGCGAGGTGCTCGGCACGCCGACGATCTACGACGGCAAGGTCTACGCGGTGATCGGGCAGGACCCCGAGCACGGCGCCGGGCTCGGCAACCTGGTCTGCATCGACGCGAAGGGCAACGAGGTGTGGTCCTACCGCAAGATCCGCCGCTCGATCTCGACGCTCTCGATCACGGAAGGGCTGCTCTTCGCCGCGGACTACTCCGGCTACCTCTACTGCGTCGACGCCAAGACCGGCGAGGAGTACTGGGTGCACGACACCCAGGCGCACGTGTGGGGCTCGACGCTGGTCGCCGACGGCAAGGTGTACCTCGGCAACGAGGACGGCTACCTGACGATCCTCCCGGCGACGAAGGAGTACGACAAGAAGAAGGTCATCGAGGTCGACATGACCTCGCCGATCTACTCGTCGCCGATCGCCGCCAACGGCGTCCTGTACGTCGCGACGCACACGCACCTCTTCGCCATCGCCGAGCCGGACGACCCGGGCAAGTAGCGCATGGCCGGAAAGCTCGCCTGGGGCTTCGTCCTCGTCCTGGCCGTCCTGCACTACGACTTCTGGTACTGGGACGACCGGACGCTCGTCTTCGGGTTCGTTCCGATCGGGCTCTTCTACCAGGCGATGATCTCGCTCCTCGCCGGCTTGGCGTGGTTCCTCGTGGTGCGGTTCGCCTGGCCCTCGAAGATCGAGGAGTGGGCCGCTGAGGGCGAGGACGAATGACGCCCGCCCTCATTCAAGCGGGCCAAGCCGCTGAAGCGGCGAGCCTGACCCCGCTCCTCGTCGTCGGCGGCTACCTGGGGCTTCTGCTGATCCTCGGGTTCGTCAGCACCCGCTTCTTCCGCGGCACGAGCAACGACTACTTCGTCGCCACGCGCTCGATCGGGCCGTTCATGCTCCTGATGAGCGTGTTCGGCACGACGATGACGGCCTTCGCGCTCGTCGGCTCGACCGGCAAGTCGTACGAGTTCGGCGTCGGCGTCTACGGCCTGATGGCCTCGACGTCGGGCATCGTGCACTCGCTCGTCTTCTTCCTGGTCGGCATCAAGCTGTGGGCGATCGGCAAGCGGCACAACTACGTGACGCAGATCCAGTACTTCCGCGGGCGGTTCCAGTCGAACGCGCTCGGTTACGTGCTCTTCCCGATCCTCGTCGCGCTGATCATCCCCTACCTCCTGATCGGGCTTATCGGCGCCGGCGCCGTCGCGAAGGCGGTGACGCGGGGCATGTTCCCGGACACCTTCGACGGCGGGGCGGTGCCGCCGTGGCTCACCGGGCTCGTCGTGAGCGGGGTCGTGCTCTTCTACGTGTTCCTCGGCGGCGTGCGCTCCGCGGCCTGGGCGAACACGTTCCAGACGTGCGTCTTCATGGTGATGGGCGTCGTCGCGTTCTTCCTGATCGCGAACAAGCTCGGCGGGGTGCAGGCCGCGTCGGAGCAGCTCCTCGCGAACGCGCCGGAGCACGCCGCGCGCGAGGGCATGATCGGCCACTGGCAGTTCCTGAGCTACGCCTTCATCCCGCTGTCGGTCGGGATGTTCCCGCACCTCTTCCAGCACTGGCTCACCGCGCGCAGCGCGAAGACCTTCCGCCTGACGACGGTCGCGCACCCGATCTTCATCATGATCGTCTGGGCGCCGTGCATCCTGATCGGCGTCTGGGCGGCCGGCGCCGGCATCGAGGTGCCGACGGCCAACGCGATCCTGCCGAAGACCGTCGTCACGCTGGTGCAGCAGCCGGTGATCACCGGGCTGCTCACCGCCGGCATCCTGGCGGCGATCATGTCGTCGCTGGACTCGCAGTTCGTCTGCCTCGGCACGATGTTCAGCAACGACGTCGTGCTGCACCTCGCCGGCAAGGACCGCTTCACCGACGCGCAGAAGCTCTGGCTCGGCCGCGGCTTCATCGTCTTCGTCGTGGCGGTGACGTACGTCCTGAGCCTCCTGTACCCCGGCAACGTCTTCGACCTCGGCGTGTGGAGCTTCAGCGGCTTCGCGAGCCTGTTCCCGCTGGTCTTCGCGGCGGTCTACTGGCGCCGCGTTACCGCGGCCGGCGCGCTCGCCTCCGTTCTCGTGATGGCGGCGGTGTGGATCTACTTCTTCTGGAGCGGGCTGGAGGCCGAGGGCGAGTACCTCGTGTTCGGCCTGATGCCGGTCACCTTCATCTTCCTGGCGTCGATCGCGACGCTCGTCGTCGTCAGCCTGCTGACGCGTCCGCCGAACGCTGAAGTCGTCGACCGCTTCTTCGCGAAGTAGAATCGCAGCGCGATGGCCGCCATCGGCAGCCCGGGATTCGAAGAGGAGATCCGCCGCTTCCTCCAGGAGCGCCTGCGCACGATCGAGGGTTGGGCCGCGGTCCTCCTGGTCGTCGTGTCGGCGGGGATGGTCGCCGCAAGGACGCAGTCCGGGATGGCGTTCACCGAGGGCGCCGGGGAGTTCGTGACGCATCCCGCGACCGCCGGCATCCTGCCGATGGCGTTGCTCTGCGGCGGCTTGTGGCTCTACCTCCGAAGCCGCGACGTCCCGATCGGCGTTTTAGTGACCATCGACGGGATCCTCCTGCAGGTGACGTTCGCGATCGCGCTCGTTCCGTACCTCATGGAGTTCACCTTCTCGTCGCCCGGACACGTGACCTGCGTCGCGACGCTGTCGATCACGATCCTCCTGCGCGCGATCCTGGTGCCGAGTACGGGCCTGCGGACCCTCCTGCTCTCCCTTCCCGCGCCGGCGGTGATCCTCGCTTCCCAGCTCTACCACGGCGCCGTCTATCCGCGCGTGGACGCGGAGTCCTATTCGGACCGCTACTTCGCCGAGTACGTCGTGCTCAACCAGTTCCTGCTCGCGGTCGCTGTCCTCGGCGCCGTCGGCGCGTCGTGGATGAACATCGGCCTTCGCCGGCGCTCCTACGAGGCAAGGCGGCTCGGACCCTACGACCTCGGCCGGCGCATCGGCTCCGGGGGGATGGGCGAGGTTTACGAGGCGACGCACGCGATGCTCAAGCGCCCGACGGCGATCAAGCTCCTGCGCCCCGAGATCACCGGCGAGCGCACGCTCAAGCGCTTCGAGCAGGAGGTCCAGCAGGCCAGCCGCCTGACGCACCCGAACACCGTGTCGATCTACGACTACGGCCTGACCGGCGAAGGCGTCTTCTACTACGCGATGGAGCTCCTCCAGGGCTCCAACCTGCGCGAGCTCGTCGAGCGCGACGGTCCCCTGTCGGTCGAGCGCGCGATCTCCGTGCTCGTCCAGGCCTGCGGCGCGCTGGGCGAGGCGCACGCGAAGGGCATCGTCCACCGCGACATCAAGCCGGCCAACCTGATGCTCTGCGAGCAGGGCGGCGAGGAGGACGTGCTCAAGATCCTCGACTTCGGGCTGGTCAAGGACCTGACCGCGATGGACGGCGCGCTCTCGGTCGACGGTGTCGTCATCGGGGCGCCCGAGACCATGGCGCCGGAGCTCCTGTCCGGGGACGTGGGGCCGCGCGCCGACCTTTACTCGCTTTGTGCAGTGGGGTGTTACCTGCTGACCGGCGAGCCGATCTTCGACGCCAAGAACGCGGGCGAGTTCGTCCAGGCGCACCAGTTGGAGGAGCCCATCCGCCCCTCGGCGCGGAACCCCGACGTTCCCAGGGAGCTCGAGGAGCTCCTCCTGCGCAACCTGCGCAAGGATCCGGCGGAGCGGCATCCCGACGCGAGCGCGCTTCGAAGCGATCTGCTCGCGTTAGGATCTGCGGCATGACGGACTCCCCCCAAGCCGCAGCCGAGGCCCTGGACGCCCACGCGCGCGAGATCGTGCGCTGGCACTTCTCGCCCGACACCGGCACGCCGCGCTGGATCGACTGGGCCCGCGACGCGGGGTGGGACCCGCTCGAAGAGGTGAAGGGCTTCGCCGACCTGCTGCGCTTTCCCAACTTCGACGGCGAGATCCTCCGCGACGAGCCGCACGAGCGCTGGATTCCGCGCGCCTACCAGGACCGTCCCTTCCGCATCTTCGAGACCGGCGGTACGACCGGCATGCCGAAGCAGCGGATCTCGTGGGAGGACTACAAGATCGACTACGAGCAGTTCTCCGAAACGCTCGACGACGAGGCGTTTCCGCGCGGCGGCTACTGGCTGATGATCGGCCCGACCGGCCCGCGGCGGCTGCGGCTCGCGATCGAGCACCTCGCGAACCACCGCGGCTCGTCCTGCTACTTCGTCGACCTCGACCCGCGATGGGTGAAGAAGCTCATCCGCGAGGGGCAGGGGCCGCAGGCCAAGGCCTACATGGAGCACGTGATCGACCAGGCGGTCCAGATCCTCGACAAGCGCGAGATCAGCGTCCTCTTCACGACGCCGCGGCTGCTCGAGGCGCTGAGCGAGCGCCTCTCGATCGCCGACGCCGGCGTCAAGGGCGTCTTCTGCGGCGGCACGACGATGGACCCGCAGACGACGCGCTTCCTCGTCGAGGAGGTGCTCGAGGGCCGCGTGGGCTTCGTGCCGACCTACGGCAACACCTTGATGGGCCTCGCGGCGCACAAGCCGCTGACGCCCGAGGACAAGTTCTCGATCACCTACTACGCGCCCCAGCCGCGCGCCGTCCTGCGCGTCGTCGATCCGGAGGACTCGACGAAGCTCGTCGACTACGACGCCTTCGGCCGCGTCGAGCTCACGACTCTGACGCAGGAGTTCTTCCTGCCGCGCTTTCTCGAGCGCGACGAGGGCGTCCGCCGCCGTCCCTGCGATCTCTACCCCTGGGACGGCGTCGGCGAGGTGCGTCCGTTCGGCGCCAGCGAGCAGAAGATCGTGGAAGGGGTCTACTAGCGCGCCATGTCGACCGTGAACGTTCCGATCCTCCGCTTCGGGCGCGAGTACGAGAGCCTCGACGTCAACGAGGTCGCCGGCTACGCCGACGGCGCGGTCCTCGCCCGGGTCGGCCAGGCCAACGCGGGGCTGATCCGCCGCGACCTGAAGCGCGTGGGCGAGCACGCGCGCGCGCTGCGCGAGCTTCCGATCGTTCGGTTGATCGAGATCTGCCGCGAGGCCGGCGAGCTCTTCCTCAACGGCACGCTGCCCCTGAACGACGCGGGGGACGAGCAGTCCCCCGGCGACTACGTCGCCGCGCTCAGCGCGACCAGCGGCCTGCCGCACACGCTCTGCCGCGCCAACGCGCGCAAGATCCACACGGTCCTCACCGGGATGCCGGGGATCCTCTTCGGCCTGATGCGCGGCATGGCCCCGCAGGTCCTCGACAGCGGGATGGGGAGCAGCGGCGGGCTGCCGGTGTGCTACGCCAACGCGGCGGACGCGCTCGGCGTCGTGCTGCCGAGCAACTCGCCCGGCGTTAACAGCATCTGGATGCCGTCGCTCGCGCTGAAGACGCCGGTGGTGCTCAAGCCGGGGCGCGAGGAGCCGTGGACGCCGCTGCGGATCCTGCGCGCGTTCCTCGCCGCCGGGCTGCCGCCGGAGGCGGTCGCGTACTACCCGACCGACCACGAGGGCGCGGCGACGATCCTCGAGGTGTGCGGGCGCTCGCAGCTCTTCGGCGACGAGAACACGACGCGGCCCTACGCGAACGACCCGCGCGTCGAGATCCACGGGCCGGGCCGCAGCAAGGTGCTGCTCGGCGCCGACGAGGCCGACGACTGGGAGGAGCACCTCGACGTGCTGGTCGCGTCGGTCGCGGACAACGGCGGGCGGAGCTGCATCAACGCCTCGTCGATCTTCGTGCCCGCGCACGCGGACGAGATCGCCGACGCGCTCGCCCGGCGGCTGTCCGAGATCGTGCCGCGCGCGCCGGACGACGAGGGAGCGAAGCTCGCCGCCTTCGCCAACCCGAAGATGGCGGCCTTCATCGAGGCCTCGATCGAGAACGGCGTCGCCGGCGGCGGCGCCGAGGAGGTCACGTCTCGCTATCGCGACGGCGAGCGCGCGGTCGAGGCCTTCGGCGGGAACTACCTCCTGCCGACGGTCGTCCGGTGCGCGTCGGTCGAGCACCCGCTCGCGAACACCGAGTTCCTGTTCCCGTTCACCAGCGTCGTCGAGGTGCCGCAGGACGAGATGCTCGCGCGCATCGGCCCGACCCTCGTCGCGTCGGCGATCACCCGCGACGAGGCCTTCCGCGAAGCGCTCGTCGCCTCGCCGTTGATCGACCGCCTGAACCTCGGCGCGGTAGCGACGTCGCACGTCGAGTGGGACCAGCCGCACGAGGGCAACCTGTTCGAGGCTCTGTACAAGCGCCGCGCGATCCAGAGGGCGCTGGACTGGTGACCGAGTTCCGCCTCGCGACGCGCGTCGTCTCCGGATCGGGCAGCGCCGACCGGGTGGGGGAGCTCTGTGCGGAGCTTGGCGGGCGTGTGCTCCTCGTCACGGACCCGGGCATCGTCGCCGCCGGGCACGTCGAGCGCGTCGAAGCGGCGCTGGCCAAGGCGGCGCTCGAGGTGCAACGCTTCGACGAGGTGCGCGGGAATCCGACGACCCTCGACGTCGATCGTTGCCTCGCGGTGGCGAAGGCGTTCCAGCCCGACCTCCTGCTCGGACTCGGCGGCGGGAGCGCGATCGACGTCGCCAAGGGCGTGAACTTCGTGCTGACCGGTGGCGGGGCCATGCGCGACTACCGCGGCGTGGCCACGGCGTCGCAACCGCTCCTTCCCCTGATCGCCGTTCCGACCACCGCCGGCACCGGAACGGAGGTCCAGTCCTTCGCGCTGATCGGCGACGAGGAGACCCACGAGAAGATGGCCTGCGGCGACCCGAAGGCGGCGCCGAAGGTCGCGGTGCTCGACCCGACGCTGACGGTCACCCTGCCGCCGTTCGTCACCGCGTGCACCGGCATGGACGCGATCGGGCACGCGGTCGAGACCGCCGTGACGACGAAGCGCAACCGGCTGAGCGAGCTCTTCTCGCGCGAGGCCTTTCGCCTCGCGAGCGCGAATCTCGCTCGCGTCCTGGGCGATCCCGACGATCTCGAGGCGCGCGGAAACATGCTCGTGGCCGCCACCTTCGCCGGCATCGCGATCGAGAACAGCATGCTCGGCGCCGCGCACTCGATGGCCAACCCGCTGACCGCGCGCTTCGGCGTCGTACACGGCCAGGCGGTGGGCTTCGCGCTGCCCCACGTCGTGCGCTTCAACGCGCAGGACGCCGAGATCCGCGAGCTCTACGCCGAGCTCGCCCGCTCGGCGGGGCTGGAGCCGACCGCCGAGGCGCTCGCCGCGCGCCTGAGCGAGCTCCTTCACGAAGCCGGGCTCGCCGCCGTCGAGGTGCCCGCGGAGGCGGCCCCGGAGCTGGCCGCGGGAGCCGCGGAGCAGTGGACGGCGCGCTTCAACCCCCGCCCCGTGGGGGCCGGCGACTTCCAGACGCTGTTCGAACAGGCTTGCGGCTAGCCGGGCTGGCAGAATGTCGGGGATGAATCCGATTCCGTTCGTGACGGCGGCGCTCGCCCTCGCCGCGACCGATTGGTCGATCTACCGTGGCAATCCCGCGTTGCAGGGGCTGGCCACCTCGACGTTGCCCGACCGGCCCGAGCTCCTCTGGACTTTCGCGGCCGAGGCGGGCATCGTCTCGTCGCCCGCGGTCGCGGACGGCGTCGTTTACTTCGGCTCGGACGACTACAAGCTCTACGCGGTCGACGTCGAGACGGGCGAGAAGCGCTGGTCCTTCACCACCGAGGACATCATCGAGGCGCCGCCGCTGGTCCACGACGGCGTGGTGTACTTCGGCTCGTCCGACTTCTGGTTCTACGCGGTCGACGCCGCGACCGGCGAGCTGCGCTGGAAGAAGGAGACCGACGACCGCGTGCTCGGCGGTGCGAACGTCACGCCGGCGCCCGGCGGGGGGACCTGGGTCGTCGTCGGAAGCTACGACACCCACCTCTATTGCTTCGACGCGAAGACGGGCGACGACGTCTGGCGCTACAAGACCGACAACTACGTGAACGGTACGCCGGCGATCCTCGGCGACCGCGTGATCTTCGGCGGCTGCGACGCGGGCCTGCACGTCGTGTCCGCCTCGACCGGCAAGCGGCTCGACAAGGTCGAGCTCGGCGACGACGGTCACATCGCGGGCTCCGTGGGGCTGGCCGACGGCAAGGCCTACTTCGGCCACTACGGCAACGCCTTCGTCTGCATCGACCTGGACAGCGGGAAAACCGAGTGGTCCTACCCGAGCCAGCGCGCCTTCTTCTCTTCGCCGGCGATCGCGGAGGACCGCGTGGTCTTCGGCGGGCGCGACAAGCGGCTGCACTGCGCGCGGCGCTCCGACGGTGAGTCGCTCTGGACCTTCAAGACGCGCCGGAAGGTGGATTGCTCGCCGGTCGTCAGCGGCGACCGCGTCGTCTTCGGCTCGGGCGACGGCTGGCTCTACGTGCTCGCCCTCGAGGACGGGAAGGAGCTCTGGAGCTACGAGATCGGACAGTCGATCTTCTCCTCGCCGGCGGTGGCGGACGGAAAGATCCTGATCGGCTGCAACGACGGCCGGCTCTACGTCTTCGGAGCGAAATAGGCGTGAGCGAGGACACCAAAGCCGGCAACTACTTCGTCGCCAACTACCCGCCGTTCTCGTTCTGGAGCGAGGGGACGTGCGCGGAGCTGGACGGCGTCCTCGCGGGCGAGCCGGATCCGAAGGTGCCGCTCGGGCTCTACGTCCACCTGCCGTTCTGCCGCAAGCGCTGCGACTTCTGCTACTTCAAGGTCTACACCGACAAGAACAGCGGTGAGATCCGGCGCTACCTCGACGCGGTGCTCGACGAGCTCTCCGCCTGGACGGCGCACCCCTACCTCCGCGGGCGCAAGCCGTCGTTCGTCTACTTCGGCGGCGGCACGCCGTCGTACCTCTCGGCGGATCAACTGCGCACCCTCTTCGAGGGCATGCGCGCGCGGATCTCTTGGGACGACGTGCGCGAGGTCGCCTTCGAGTGCGAGCCGGGCACGCTCTCGCACGTCAAGATCGAGGGACTCTTCGACCTGGGCGTCACGCGGCTCTCGCTCGGCGTCGAGAACTTCGATCCCCAGATCCTCGAGCTCAACAACCGCGCGCACCGGGCCAAGGAGATCTACGACGTCTACGAGCACGCGCGCAAGGTCGGCTTCCGCCAGATCAACATCGACCTGATCGCCGGCATGGTCGGCGAGACCGAGGAGAACTGGTCGCGCTGCATCGACGAGACCGTCCGTCTGCGTCCGGAGAGCGTCACGATCTACCAGATGGAGGTGCCGTTCAACACGACGATCTACCAGCGCATGAAGGACGGCGCCGTGGAGGTCGCGCCGGTCGCCGACTGGGACACGAAGCGACGCTGGGTCGACCAGGCCTTCGCGCGGTTGCAGGGGGCGGGCTATCACCTCGGTAGCGCGTACACCGCTTGCCTCGACGAAACGGTCGAGTTCCTGTACCGCGACGCGCTCTGGCACGGCGCCGACATGCTCGGCATCGGCGTGTCCTCCTTCTCGCAACTCGGCGGCGTGCACTTCCAGAACGAGACCAGCTTCGAGCCGTACCTGCAAGCCGTGGGCGCGGCCGGAACGGCGATCTGGCGCTCCCACCCGCTCACCGACGAGGAGAAGCTGCGCCGCGAGTTCATCCTCCAGATGAAGCTCGGCAGCGTCGACGCGGGCTACTTCCGCGACAAGTTCGGCGTCGACGTGCGGACGCACTTTGAAGACACGCTGCGCGAGCACGCGGCGCTCGGCTACGTCGAGGTCGACGGCGACCGGATCTCCTCGACGCGCGAGGGTCTCATGCGCGTCGACTCGCTGCTCCACGACTACTTCCTCGAGGAGCACAAGAAC
Organism: Planctomycetota bacterium; assembly: GCA_028278425.1. Taxonomy (GTDB): domain Bacteria; phylum Planctomycetota; class UBA1135; order UBA1135; genus JANQEJ01. The sequence goes on from JANQEJ010000273.1 coordinate 42,964, forward strand.
GCCCGCTACGCGTGAGGATCCTCCTCCTCATCCCGGGCACCGGCCATTTCTTCTGCGGAAGCTGCCTGCGCGACAACGCGCTCGGCAAGGCGCTCCGCGGCCTCGGGCACGACGCGATGATGGCACCGCTCTACCTGCCGTTCTTCCTGGAGGAGCCCGCGCCCGACGAGCCGGTCCACATGGGCGGCATCAACATGTACCTGCGCCAGAAGGCGCCGTTCACGCGCAATACACCGAAGCCGCTGGCGGACCTGCTCGACAACCCGGCGCTCCTCCGCTGGGCGTCGCGCCAGGGGAACATGACCGACGCTTCGGGGCTGGGGCCGATGACGCTCTCGATGCTGCGCGGCGACGAGGGGCGCCAGGCGGACGAGCTCGAGAAGCTGATCGACTGGATCGGCTCGATCGAGACGCCCGACGTCGTGATCCTCTCCAACGTGATGCTGGTCGGCATGGCGCGGCGGCTGAAGCAGGCTCTCTGCCGGCCGATCCTCTGCACGATGCAGGGCGAGCAGCCGTTCCTCGACGCGCTGCCCGAGCCGTACCGCTCCGACGCCTGGCGGACGATCGCCGAGCGCGCCGCGGACGTCGACGCCTTCCTTCCGGTCAGCCGCCACTACGGCGAGGTGGTGCGCGAGCGCATCGGCGTGAGCGCGGACCGCGTGCATCCCGTCCTGAACGGCATCGACCTGGAAGGCTTCGCCCCGGGCGAGCCGCCGGAGCGGCCGACCGTCGGCTACCTGGCGCGCATGTGCGCGGACAAGGGGCTTCCGACGCTGGTCGAGGCGTTCGTGACGCTCAAGAAGCGGGGGAGCGTCGAGGGCCTGCGCCTGCGCGTCGGCGGCGTCGTGCTGCGCGAGGACGAGAAGCTCGTCGCCGCCCAGAAAGAGCGCCTACACGCGGCCGGCGTGCTGGGCGACGTCGAATTTCTGCCCAACCTTGAGCGCGACGCGAAGATCGAGCTCTTGCGCTCGCTCTCGGTCTTCTCCGTGCCCGCGATCTACGGCGAGTCCTTCGGCCTCTACGTGCTCGAGGCGCTCGCCTGCGGCGTGCCGGTGGTCGAGCCGCGCCACGGCGCCTTCCCCGAGCTGCTCGAGGAGACGGGCGGAGGCGTCCTTTGCGAGCCGGGCGACGCCGACTCGCTCGCGGACGCGCTCGAGGGCTTGCTCCTCGATCCGGACGAGCGCTCGCGGCTCGCCCAAGCCGGCTGCGAAGCCGTGGCGGAGCGCTTCACCTCCGAGCGCATGGCGCGCGACGTGGCGGCGGTTTGCGAGTCCCTCACCGGGTAGGATGACCGCCCCATGGCCTACGAGTTCAAGCAGGAGCGCCGCATCGAGTTCGCAGAGACCGACATGGCGGGCATCGTGCACTTCTCGAACTACTTCCGGTTCATGGAGGCGGCCGAGCACGACTTCTTCCGCTCGCTCGGCTTCACGGTCCACACGACCGAGGACGGCGTCATGCAGGGCTGGGCTCGCGTCCACGCGGAGTGTGACTACCAGCGGCCGCTGCACTACGGCGACACGGTCGAGATCCACATGATCGTCCGCGAGAAGGGCTCGACGTCGTTCGGCTACGAGTTCCGCTTCCGCCTCGCCGGCGGCGGTCCCGAGGTCGCCCGCGGCAGGCTCAAGGTCGTCTGCGTCGCGCGCGGCCCCGGCGACGACCGCATGCGCGCGAGCGAGATCCCCGCCGACATCGCGGCGAAGGTCGAGGTCGCGCCGAGCGAGCTCATCGAAACCACGGAAGGCTGACATGCAATCGTCCGGGTACCTCTGGCTCTTCTTCGCCGTCGCCGCCTTCGCGAGCTGGGGGCTCTACGGCGTGCTGCTCCACACCGGCCAGATGTCGATGGGCGACCCGGCGAACGGCCGCTACAAGGCCTTCCTCATGGTGGGGATCGCCTACTTCGTCATCGCCGTCGTCGGGCCGGCGATGATCCTGATGGCGAACGGCGCGTCGTGGTCCATGCCCGCCAAGGGCATGACCTGGTCGCTCTTCGCCGGCGTCTCCGGCGCGGTCGGCGCGCTCTGCGTACTGCTGGCCTTCGGCGCGAAGGGGCAGCCGGCCGTCGTCATGTCGATCGTCTTCGCCGGCGCGCCGATCGTGAACGCGATCGTCGCGCTGAGCGTGCACCCGCCCGCCGGCGGCTGGGGCGCGCTGCGCTGGCAGTTCTTCCTCGGCATCGCGCTCGCCGCGGTGGGCGGCACGCTCGTCACGCTGTACAAGCCCGGCCCCGCGCCGCCGAAGGCGCCGGCGGTGGAGACCGGGGACGCCGGGGAAGGCGGTTGAGCGAGGCGGCGCCGCTCGTCGAGCTCGAGGGCGTCGAGCATCGCTACGCGGCGGTCGAGGCCGCGGCCGGGCCGGCCGTGCTGCGCGGTGTCGACCTCCGCGTCGAGGCGGGCGAGTCGCTCGCCGTCGTCGGACCCTCCGGCTGCGGGAAGAGCACGCTGCTCAACGTCATCGGCACGCTGCAGCGGCCGACCGCCGGCCGCGTGCGGTTCGAGGGGCGCGATCTCGCGGAGCTCGACGCGGACGCGCTCGCGGCGCTGCGCAACGGGTCGATCGGCTTCGTGTTCCAGTCGCACCATCTCCTGCCGCAGTGCTCGGCGCTGGAGAACGTGCTCGTGCCGACCTTGGTGCGCAAGGGCGCGAGCGCCGAGGCGCGGGCGAAGAAGCTGCTCGCGCGCGTCGGGCTCGGCGAGCGCGTCGCGCACCGCCCCGCCGAGCTCTCGGGCGGCGAATGCCAGCGCGTCGCCGTCGTGCGCGCGCTGATCAACGAGCCGCGGCTCCTTCTTGCGGACGAGCCGACCGGCTCGCTCGACGAGGAGTCCGCGGACGAGCTGTCGGACCTCCTCGCGGAACTTAACCGCGACGAGGGCGTCGCGCTGGTCTGCGTGACGCACTCCCAGCGCCTGGCCGAGCGCATGGGGCGCGTGCTCTCGCTCCGGAACGGCGTGCTCGCGTAAGGCCATGAACCTGACGCGCCTCGTCCTGCTCGGCCTGCGCCACCACCGGCGCACGCACGCGGGCGTCGTGCTCGGGACGGCGGTCGGTACGGCGGTGCTCGTCGGCGCGCTCCTGGTCGGCGATTCGGTGGCGGCGACGCTCCGCCGCCAGGCGCTGCTGCGGATCGGCAAGGCCGAGGCGGCGATCGTCGCGCACGACCGACTGTTCCTCGCCGATCTGGCCGACCGGCTGTCCGAGGACGTGGACGCGCGCTTCGCGCCGGTGCTGATGCTCGACGGCATCGCGTCCGCCCGCGGCGGCACCCGGCGCGCGAACGGCGTCCAGGTCGTCGGCGCCGACGCGCGCTTCTTCACGTTCTCGGAGAGCGGCGGCGGCGTCCCGGTGCTCGAGGACGGCCAGGCGTTCCTCAACGAGCGCCTCGCGCGCCAGCTCGACGTGTCCGCCGGGGACGACGTCCTGCTTCGCGTCGAGCAGCCGAGCGCGCTGCCGCGCGACGCGGTGCTCGCGACGACGGAGGACCTGTCGCTCGCGCTGCGGTTGAAGGTGCGCGCGGTGCTCGGCGACGAGGACTACGGCCGCTTCGGCCTCGCGGCGAGCCAGATCCCGCCCTTCAACCTGTTCGTGCCGCTCGAGTGGCTTCAGGACGAGCTGGGTGTGGAGGGGCGCGCGAATCTGTGCCTGACGGACGGTGAAGGCGAGGCCGCCGACGCCGCGCTGAGGGCGCGGTGGAAGCTCGCCGATGCGCAGCTCGAGCTGCGCCAGCTCGAGGGCGGCGGTGTCGAGCTGCGCTCTCCGCGCGTCTTCCTGGACGACGCCGTGGACGAGGCGCTGGCCGGATCGCCGGTGGAGCTGGAGCGTGGCCTGACGTGGTTCGTCAACTCGATCGAGTCCGGCGACCGGGCGACGCCGTACTCGATGGTGACCGCGCGCGACGGTTCCCTCGCAGAGGGGGAGATGGCGATCAGCCGCTGGCTGGCCGACGATCTCGGAGCGGACGTCGGCAGCCCGATCCGCCTCCGCTACTTCGTGCTGGGAGACCAGGGGCGCCTCGTGGAGGAGTCGAGCGACTTCCGCGTCGAGTCGGTCTTCGAGATGAAGGACGCGGATCCGGGCTGGATGCCCGACTTCCCCGGCCTGGCCGACGCCGAGCACTGCCGCGACTGGGAGCCGGGGGTCTTCGTCGACCTCGAGCGCATCGGCGACGAGGACGAGGCGTACTGGGACGAGTACCGCGGCGCGCCCAAGGCGTTCGTGTCGCTCCGAGAGGGCAAGCGTATGTGGACGACGCGCTTTGGAGCCCTGACGGCGGCCCGCGGCAACGTCGACTTCGACGCCGTATTGCGCGAGCACCTCGACCCGGCGGCGATCGGGCTCTTCTTCCGCGACCTGCGCGGTCCCGCGCTCGCCGCGAGCTCGCCTTCGACGCCCTTCGGTGGGCTCTTCCTCTCGCTGAGCTTCTTCCTGATCGCCGCTGCGCTCCTCCTGACCGCGCTGCTCTTCGCCTTCGGCGTCGAGCAGCGGGCGTCCGAGATCGGCGCGCTCCTCGCGGTTGGCTTCCGCCCCGCGGACGTGCGGCGCGTCTTCCTCGGCGAGGCCTGCGGGCTCGCGCTGATCGGCGTCGTGCTCGGCAGCCTCGCCGGCGTCGGCTACACGCGCGCCGTGCTGCACGGCCTGGGCACGCTTTGGCGGGGAGCCGTCGGCGGCACGGCGATCGAGCTCGCGCCCAGCGCCGGCTCGATCGCGATGGGGGCGGTCGGCTCCGCGCTCGCCGCGCTCGTGGCGATGCGCTTGACGCTCCGCCACCAGCTCCGCCGCGCGCCGACCGCGCTGCTAGCGGCGCGCGCGGAGGTCGCGCCGCGGAGGCGCGGCGGAAGCCTCGCGCCGCTCCTGGCCGTCGTCTGCCTCGCCGGCGCGCTCGCCATCGCGCTCGCCGTCGACGGCAGCGGCGCCTTCTTCGGGGCCGGCTCGCTGCTCCTGGTCGGCGGTCTCGCCGCGAGCGCCGCGGTGCTCGGCCGGCTCGACGGCGGGCTGCCGCGCTCCGTCGCCGCCCTCGGCCGCCGCAACGGCGCGCGCCGGCCGGGGCGCAGCCTCGCCACCGTCGCGCTGATGGCGAGCGGCGTCTTTCTCGTCGTCTCGGTGGGCGTCTACCGCCTCGGCCCCGTCGACGACGCGAGCGAGCGAGCGTCGGGCACCGGCGGCTTCTCCCTCTTCGGCCGCACGACGCTTCCGGTCCTGCGCGACCTCGAGACGCCGGAGGGCCGCGACGAGTTCGCCCTGGACGACGAAGAGCTCGCCGGCGTCGGCGTCGTCCCGCTACGGGTGCGCGCGGGCGACGACGCGAGCTGCTTGAACCTCAGCACGCCCGGCAACCCGCGGCTCGTCGGCGTGCGGCCCGAGCGGCTCGAGGGCCGCTTCGCCTTCGCCGCGTCGCTCGACGACGCGGGCTGGGCCGCGCTCGAGGGCGACGCGGACGGAGCGATCCCCGCCATCGGCGACCAGGCGAGCGTGCAGTGGACGCTCCACCGTTCGCTCGGCGATACGATCGAGTACGTCGACGAGCGCGGCCACACCTTCGACGTGCGCATCGTCGCCACGCTCAAGAACTCGATCCTGCAGGGCGACCTCCTGATCTCCGAGGAGCGCTTCAAGGAGCGCTTTCCCACCGAGAGCGGCCACCGCGCGCTCCTGATCGGCGCGCCCGCCGAGCGCGCGGACGAGGTCGCCGCGACCCTGAGCGGCGCCCTGCGCGACGTCGGGCTCGAGGTGACGACCACCGCCGAGCGCCTCCAGGCCTTCAACGCGGTGCAGAACACCTACCTCTCCATCTTCCAGCTCCTCGGCGGTCTCGGTCTGCTCCTGGGAAGCGCCGGGCTCGGCATGGTCGTGCTGCGCAACACACTGGAGCGGCGCTCCGAGCTCGCCCTCGCCGGCGCCCTGGGATTTCCGCGCCGCGCGATCCGGCGGCTCGTCCTGAGCGAGCACGTCCTCCTGCTCGTCCTCGGCCTCGCCTGCGGCGTCGTGCCGGCCCTGGTGGCGGTCCTTCCCGGCGCGCGCAGCTCCGGCGGCGACGTCCTGCCGGCCTCGGTCGTGGTGCTCGTGCTCGCCGTCTCGGTAAGCGGCGGGTTCTGGGTGTGGGTCGCGACTTCCTTCGCTTTGCGCGGAAGCCTGCTGGGCGCGCTCCGCAACGAGTAGCGGCGCTACAATCCGTCGAGAAACCGGAGGAGACCGATGATCGCCTTGTGCCTTACCGCCCTCGTTGTCGCGCAGGATGCATCCGAGCAGGCCGAACGCGAGGCCCGCTTCGAGGAGATGATGTCCGGCGCGAAGCTCGTCGGCTCGTTCACCGTGGAAGGGACGTCCGGGATGGACCTGGGCGAGGGCCCGCTCCACGAGGAGACCTATTGGATCCACGACGTCACGAAGACCGGCGACGGCGACGAGTGGGTCTTCACCGCGGGGATGGAGTTCGGCGGCGAGTCCTTCGAGATCGAGCTCGCCTTGGACGTGAAGTGGGCCGGCGACACGCCGGTGATCACGCTGACGGACAAGGAGGTGGCGATGGTCGGCACCTACAGCGCGCGCGTTCTCTTCCACGACGGCCGCTACGCCGGCACGTGGAGCGGCAAGGGCTACGGCGGCGTGATGTTCGGCAAGCTCGTCCGCGAGGGCGAAGAAGAAGAGCATGGCTGCGACGACGAGGGGATGGGGGTGAACTGGCCCTCCTTCCGCGGCCCGCAGGCGAGCGGCGTCGCCGAGGGCTTCGCGACGGTCGCCGAGTGGAACGTCGAGGAGGGCAAGAACGTTCTCTGGCGCACGCCGATCCCGGGGCTCGCGCACTCGTCGCCGGCGATCTGGGGCGACCGCATCTACCTGACGACGGCGGTCAAGGAGGGCGATCCCGCCGAGCTCAAGGTGGGTCTCTACGGCTCGGTGACGCCGGTCGACGACGACACGCCGCGCAAGTTCCAGGTGCTCTGCGTGGACAAGAAGACCGGAGGGATCCTGTGGACCAAGACCGCCTTCGAGGGTGTGCCGGCCTGCAAGCGCCATCCGAAGGGGAGCCACGCCGCTTCGTCGCCCGCGACCGACGGCGAGCGCGTCCTCGCCTTCTTCGGCGCGGAGGGGCTCCACTGCTACGACAAGGACGGCGAGCTCCTGTGGAGCAAGGACTTCGGCAAGCTGATCTCCGCCTTCTACATGATGCCCGGCGCCGAGTGGGGCTTCTCGAGCTCGCCCGTCATCCACGGCGACCGCGTGGTCGTGCAGTGCGACGTGATGAAGGACTCGTTCGTCGCCGTCCTCAACCTCGCCGACGGCGAGGAGATCTGGCGCATGCCGCGCAAGGACCTGCCGACGTGGAGCACGCCGACGGTCGACGTGCGCGAGGGCCGCAGCCAGATCCTCGTCAACGGCTTCCGGCACATGGGCGGCTATGACCTCGCGACCGGGAAGGAGCTCTGGAAGCTCAGCGGCGCCGGCGACATCCCCGTGCCGACGCCGGTCGTCGCGCACGACATGGTCTACCTGATGAGCGCCCACGGCCCGAGCGCGCCGATCTATGCCGTGCACCTCGACGCCGAGGGCGAGCTCTCGAAGGAGTTCGACGAGGAGGAGCAGATCGCCTGGGGCAAGAAGCGCCGCGGCAACTACATGCAGACGCCGCTGGTCTACGGCGACTACCTCTACTGCTGCAGCGACGCCGGCGTCCTGCGCTGCTACGACGCGCGCACGGGCGAGGAGAAGTACAGCGAGCGGCTGGGAGGCGGACGCTCGGGCTTCACGAGCTCCGGCGTCGCCGCCGACGGCAAGCTCTATTTCACGAGCGAGGAGGGCGAGGTCCACGTGCTCAAGGCAGGACCGGAGTGCGAAGTCCTCGCGGTCAACGACCTGACCGAGACGCACATGGCCTCGCCGGCGATTTCGGAGGGCGTGCTGTACTTCCGCACGCGCTCGCATCTCGTGGCGATCGGGACGAAGTAGCTAGTCCGTCCAGCTCGCCTCGTAGATCCGCTCCGCCTCGTCTACCGGTTTCTCCGCGACGTCCAGGTACGGCGTCTCACGCCGCTCCTTGCGCCGCGTCGTGATGTCGATGCCGCGCGCGCCCTCGGGACCGGCCTCGAAGCCGTGCATGTAGCCGTGCTCGAGCGGGACGAGGTTGATTCGTCCCGGAAGCAGCACCTGATCCTGCGTCATCCGCACGCGGAAGGTCCCCTCGGCGTCGAAGTCGCGCTCGCCGAGCATCTCGTAGTTGCGGACGCGCGCCATCCCCTCCAGCCCGAGCGTGACGACGTTGCCGTAGGTGTGGGCGTGGGTGCGGATGCGCGAGCCGGGCTCCATCCGCCAGTGCAGGACGACGAAGGGATCGGGGCCGTAGCTGCCGCCGAGGAACGTGTTCTCGCCCTGGCCGCTCGGCCGCATGTCCGGCACCGGGACGTCGTCGATCGCCGACGCCAGGGAGGCGACGGCGTGGAGGTAGCGGTCCTCCCGGTACGCCCCCGGCTCGAGCAGCTCGCGGGCCGCGGGCACGGCCTCCTCCAGGAAGCGCTCCCAGGCGCTCCCGGTGGCCCGAGCCGCCGACCCCGCCCCGAGGGGCCTCGCCAGCGCGACGGCTCCGAAGGCCGCCAGGGAGAGGAAGCCGCGCCGCTCGACGGTCACGCCGGGCTCCAGCTCGACGGGGGTGGCGGCGGGCAGGCACTCGAGGTCGATCTGTTCGCGCATTCCGGGCCTCCGATGAGGGGTACAGTCTCGCCGCCTGGGAGTTGGCCGCAAGGAACCCCACTTTTGTCGAGCCGGGCGGCAATACTGGCGTCCGGCGCCGTAGCGGCCGACCCCGTCCGGTCTTCCCAGGAGAAGGAACGATGAACCCCAGGACCCTGCTCACTGCCCTCACTCTCGCCGGCGGCGCCATGCTCGCCGCCACCGCCGCGCTCGCCGGCTGCCTCGTGGTCGTCGGCGCCGACGGACACTCGTTCAAGAGCGCTTTCGCGCACGGCCCGACCGGCTCGGGCGTGCTCGGCGAGGACCACCGCGACGTCGGGGATTTCCAGGGCGTGGCTCTGCACGGCTCCGGCGACCTCCGCGTCCACGTCGGGGACGACTTCAGCGTCGTCGTGCGCTGCGACGACGACCTCTTCGACTACGTAGTCACCGAGGTCGAGGGCGACACGCTCTACGTCTACACCGAGGGGAACGCGAAGTTCCGGCACGGGCCGGAGGTGCACGTGACCGCCCCCGCGCTGAAGTCCGCCTCGATCAGCGGCAGCGGCGACGTCCGCGTCGAGGGCGTCGACGCCGGGAAGTTCAGCGCGTCGGTCTCGGGTTCCGGCGATCTGAGCGTCAAGGGCCGCGCCGACAAGGTCGACGCCTCCATCAACGGCTCCGGTGACCTGCACCTGAAGGGCCTCGAGGCGGCGGTCGGCTCGGTGCGGATCTCCGGCAGCGGCGACGTCTACATCAACGCTTCGCAGCACCTTTCGGTGGCGATCAGCGGGAGCGGGGACGTCCACTACGTCGGGAATCCCGAGCGCGACGTGGACGTGTCCGGCTCGGGGGACGTGAGCCGGGTCAAGTAGCCCTCTAAGCCCTCTCCAACGGCTTGCCGTGCGGCAGCGGCCCCGGGATGGCCGCGAACTCGCCGACCGCTTCGAAGAGCGGGTCGAAGTCCTTGTGGAGGTCGCCGATCAGGCAGTCGGTGACCTCCTTGCGCATCTCCGGGTGCACCTTCAGGAAGTCGCCGAAGCTGAAGGCGACGTCGTAGAAGGCGTGCACGAGGCGGCGCATCGCTTCGATCGCCTCGCAGACCTTCGCGCCGTAGTCGGCGAACCGCGCGGCGCTCACGTCGCCTTCGGCGAGCGCGGCTTCTACGGCGTCGCCGGCCATCACGCCGCTGTGGAGGGCGAGGAAGACGCCGGACGAAAACACCGGGTCCAGGAACGAGAAGGCGTCGCCGGCGAGGACCAGGCCGTCCGACGCGCAGTGCTTCGAGCGGTAGGTGAACTCGCTCGTGACCTGGCAGGGCCGGATCTGCTCGCCGGGGGCCAGGTGGCTCTCGATCCACGGCTGCACCGCGACCTCGCGGTCGAAGACCTCCTGGAGGTCGCGGGTGTCGCGGAAGAGGTAGTCCTTGTCGGCGACGACCCCCACGCTCACGACGTCGTCGGCGAGGGGCAGATACCAGAACCAGCCCTTTTCGGGGACGTACGCGATCGTCGTCGCCCCCTCGTCCACGCCGGGGTCGCGCTTTGCGCCCTTGTAATAGGTCCAGATGGCGAACTTCTTCAGGTGTTCGTCCATCACCCGCCAGCGGTTGGTCGTCTGCGCGAAGGCGTCGCGCCCGCTGGCGTCGATCGTCACGCGCGCGCGGAGCTCGTGCTCTTTGCCGTCGGGATCGGACGCGACGACGCCGGCGACCGTTCCGTCCTCGCGGAGGAGGTCGCGGGCGGCCCAGCCGAGGCGGGCCTCCACGCCCTTGGCGCAGGCGTTGTCTAGCAGGAGCTGGTCGAACTCGCTGCGCACGACCTGCCAGGTGCGCGAGCTCGGGTGGTCGTAGTGCTCGAAGAAGTAGAACGGCGTCGAGCGCGTGCCTTCGGTGTTGATGAACTGCACGCTGTGCTTGTGGACGATGAAGTCCGACGCGTCGAGCTTCTCCACCAGCCCCAGCCGGTTCAGCGGGAACCAGCAATGGGGGATCAGCGACTCGCCGATGCTGTAGCGCGGGAAGGGCTGGCGCTCCAGGAGGAGCACGTCCCGTCCCCGCTCGGCGAGGATCGCCGCGGCCGACGACCCGGCCGGGCCGCCGCCGATCACCAGTACGTCGTGGTCCTTCAATCGTCGTTCATTCCCGTGGCACGACCCATCCCGCTCCGTTCGGCCGCCGTCGGGGCCTGGATGCGCGCCGATCGGGAGAATCCCAGCATGGCGGAGCCGCGTCCACCCCGAACTATATTCCGCCCACCGAGATCAGGTGGCGCTCCGTCCGCAGGTAGAGGACGTCGCCCGCCACGGCGGGCGTCGCCTGCGTGGGCTCTCCGAGGTCGATGCGCTCCGGGACCTCGAAGGTCGCGGCGGCGTCCAGGATGACGAGCTCGCCCTCGTTGCTCATCGCGTAGAGCCGCCCGCCGGCGCAGATCGGGGAGCCGTAGAAGCTCCCCTCGACGCGCTCGCGCCAGACCTCCTCGCCGGTTTCGAGGCGCACGCAGGAGACCATTCCGCCGTCGCTCCACAGGAAGAGGTTCTCGCCGACGATCACCGGCGTCGGGACGTACGGCAGCCCGCGGCGGAGGCGGTAGAGGACCTCGGGACCGTCCGCGCGGAGGGCGACCGCGGCGCTCTCCTTCCCGCCGCCGCCGGTTCCGGCGGTCGCGAACACGATCTCGCCCGCGGCGACGGGGGAGCCGACGCAGCGCGAATCGAAGAGGCCGTCGACCTCCCAGCGGAGCGCGCCGGTCTTGGGATCGAGGGCGGTCAGGCCGTGGGCCGTGCTCGAGAAGACGACCTCGGGCTTGCCGTCCGCGCCGGCGCGCACCGCCGGCGTCGAGAAGGCGGCGCGCCGGTCCCGCGTCTCGCGCTTCCGCGTCCAAACGGTCTCTCCCTTCGCGGCGTCGAGCCCCGTCAGGGAGCTCTCGTGCTCGCCCTCGTTGTCCTGGGCGACGACGACCACGCCTTCCACCAGCACCGGCGACGACGTCGCGCCGTGCGCGGCGGCGAAGGCGCCGGTCGCGCGCTCCCAGAGCTTCTCCCCGGCGTGGTTCAGGGCGAGCACGGTGCGCTCCATCCCGGTCCGCCAGGAGACGACGACCCGCTCCGCGTCCACGGCCGGCGTCGCGGACGCGTGGCCGTTCAGCTTGTGCATGCGGACGGGCTCGAACGCGTAGTCGCGGCTCCAGAGTACGCGCCCGTCGCCTGCGGCGAGGCACAGGACCTTGCGCAGCGAGTCCGTCGCGCACGTGACGAAGACCTTGTCGCCCCACACGACGGGCGAGGAGTGACCCTTGCCCGGCAGCTCGACGCGCCAGTTGTAGTCCTCGGCGGTGAACGACTCCGGCGGGTCGGCGTCGCTCAGCCCCGCGCCGCCCGGCCCGCGGAAGCGCGGCCAGTCCTGCGCGGCGGCCGTGGTCGCCGTTGCGAGCGCGAGCAGAACGACCCGAAGCGTCAAGCCGTTCATCAGCGCTCGCCGGCGCGATGATCGCGGCACACCAGGTCGCCCAGGCTGTTGCGGACGTAGATCATCCCGTCCGCGAGCACCGGAGACGTCCAGTACACGCCGCCGTCGAGGACCTTGGTCCGCGAGAGCTCCTCGTAGCCGGCGGGCGTCGCCTTGGCGACGGCGAGCTCGCCCTTGCTGCTGACGAGGATCAGCTTGCCGTCGGCGAGCACGAAGGCGCCGTCGCCCAACCCGCGCTGCGACCACTTCACCTCGCCGTCGAGGCCGAGGCACTTGAAGGCCGACTCGTCGAAGCCGTAGAGGTGGTCCTCGAAGAGCACGCAGCCGGTCAGCTTGGTGCGCATCTTTTTGCTCTCCCAGACGACCTCGGCGCTCTCGCCGCCGACTTCGAGCATCGCGCAGCCGCGGTTGAGGCCCGAGGAGATGAAGACGCGGTTCCCGCCCACGACGACCGGCGTCGCGATGTTGACGTCGTACTGCGTCTTCCACTCGTGGAAGTAACGCTGCTCGCCGTCCGCCAAGTCGACGACACTGAACCCGTTGCTGTTGAACACGGCCAGCGAGGGCCTGCCTTCGAGCGCGAAGTCCACCGGCGTCGAGTAGGCGTGGCCGGTGTGCTTCGACTCCCAGAGGACCTTGCCGGTCTCCTTGTCGAGGGCGAAGGTCTTCCCGAGGTTCAGGACGAGCTTGTCGTCGAGGATCAGGGGCGAGGCCGAAAAGCCCCAGGTCGGGTACTCGAGCTCGAGCTCCTCCTTCAACGCCTTCTTCCACTTCACCTCGCCGGTGGCGGCGTCGAAGCAGAAGAAGTTGCCCTCGCGGTTCAGCGCGTAGACGACGTCCCCGTCGATCGACGGCGTCGTCAGCGTCCCGCCCCTGTGGAGGTGGTTCCAGATCTTCGCCGGGAAGGAGTGCGACCAGATCTCCTCGCCGGTCTTCGCGTCGAGGCAGTAGACCGAGTCCAGTCCCTTCTCCTCGTCGAAGCCGAGCGTGTAGAGCCGCCCGGCGGCGACGGTGACCGACGAGTAACCCAGGCCGACGTTCTTCGACCAGACCGCGTCGGCCTTGCCCTCCGCCGACCAGCCGGTCTCGTTCGAGATGCCGTTGCGGTCGGGCCCGCGCCACTGCGGCCAGTCGCCCGGCGCGGCAGCGGCGATTCCGAGAAGGAACAGTGCTTTCATGGCGTTCTCCGGATGGGAGGCGCCATAGCCTACGCGATCCCGCGTTCGCGCAGTGTTACGGCCCGATCAGCGTCGAAAGCGTCTGAAGCAGCGCGTCGTACTCCGTCTGCTCCGTGGGCGAGAGGCTTCCCGGCAGGAGGTCGTTCACCTCGAACGGATCGGCCTCCAGGTCGAAGAAGCGATAGAAGCCGCCGTAGGTGTCGGCGATCAGCTTGTAGCGCTCGCCCCGGATCGCCTTCAGGTTCCACGGCAGGAACTCGACCCGGACGGCGTTCGTGAAGGCGAAGCCGGTTTTTGTGGACGCGTCGATGACCGCCATCTGCGCGTAGAGGTCGTAGGGACCGCCCACCGGCGAGGTGATGTTCGGGAACACCGCTTCACCCGCTCCGTCGGCGACGATCGGGAAGACGAGCGCCGGGGGGAAGGGGACCATCGTCGCGCCGAGCACCGGCGACGGGTTGAAGCCAGGCCCGATCGCGGCAAAGGAGGGCGCGAAGGGCGGCGCGCCGCTCAGCTTCAGGTCGGCGAAGCCGTGGTCGACGAGCGGATCGCCGCAGACCTCCAGGACCGCGTTGCCCGGCCCGCCGAAGCCGACGTCGGGCTGGCAGTACGTGCCGATGATCGGCGGGGCGAGCGTGTCCGTCGTCGGGCCGTTGGGGAAGAAGTGCTCCGTGAAGATCGTGCTGCGGATCGACGGCGTCGCCGGATCGACGAGGTAGGGGACGATGCTCACCGAGTCGAGATCGATGCCACCCGGCAGCGCCGTCTCCAGGTCCACGCCGGTCAGCTCGGCCACGGTCGCGAAGACGTCGGTCGTGTTGATCAGAGCGTCGCACGTGCTGCCCGGCATGGTCACGTCCGGGCCGCTCACGATGAACGGCACGTTCACGCCCCCCTCGTAGAGCGAGTTCTTCGCATGCACCGGGTCGAAGGGCGGAACCGTCACCTCGATGGAGGTCCCGTTGTCGGTCAGGAAGATCACCGTCGTCGTCTCCTCGTCGATCCCGGCGAGGAGGCGCCCGATCTCGGTGTCCATGGCCTCGATCATCGCGCCGAAGTAGGGCACGGGATCCGTCTCCGGCGGACCCGCGCCGGAGAGGTCGACCGAGTGCAGCGAGGCCGGAGGGGCGTGAAACGGCGAATGGACCGAGAGCAGGGAGACGACGGTGAGCCAGGGCTCGGTGGCCTGCCCGATCCAGGCGAGCGCGTCGTCGATGGTCACCGTCGTGACGTACTCGGTCTCGGCCGTGACGAATCCGTTCGTGACCTTGTTCCAGTTGAAGTAGTCCCCGCCAGCGAACAGGGAGCCGGCCGACGCGGAGTTTCCCGCGAAGTGCGACCAGCCGGCGAAGTTGGGCGAGAGCAGGCCGCCGACGAGGTCGTTGCCGAGGTGCCACTTCCCGAAGAAGGCGTCGTCGTAGCCCCCGGAGGTACCGATGTCGACGATCTCGGGTAGCGTGACCTCGGTTTGCGGCAAGCCGTAGTCCTGCTGGATGATGTGCCCGACCCCGCTCCGGAAGCCGTAGCGCCCGGTCTGGACCGTCGCGCGCGTCGGCGAGCACATCGGGTAGGACCAGACGTTGTTGAAGCGCACGCCGTCCGCCGCGAGGGCGTCGATGTTCGGCGTCAGCGGCGGCGAGGCCGACAGGCCGTACACCCCGAGCCAGTCCTGGCCGAGGTCGTCGGCGAGGATGATGAGGACGTTGCTCGGGGGATCGCCGGC
>JANQEJ010000299.1 GCA_028278425.1 Planctomycetota bacterium
TAGAGCTCGACCGGGATCTCGTCGCCGAGATCGACCTCGGCAAGGGCGGCGGCAAGGGCGGCATTCTCCTCGATCGGCACGCCATTGGCGCGGGCGGCCGCGATGATCTGTTCGCCGGCGACGCCCTTGCCCTTGGCGACGACCTTCGGCGCGCCCGGCTTCTCGTATTGGAGGGCGACCGCGAGCGGGATTGTTTGCGAAGGCTCGCTCATGAAGCGCGGTCCAAGAACTGTCCGGCCGGCGCCGGTGGCGCGCTCGGGCGCGGCGAGCCCTCCCGCACGATGACATCGGACGGATCGAGCGCGGCCGCGCGCAACGCATCAATGAGCAGTGGAGATTCGGCGCGCAGGCGGGCCGCGCTCGCTTCCCGCTCGGCCCAGAGCGTAACGGCCGTACGCTCGCCCATCACGGCGACTTGCGCATGCACCGCGCCGAGCGGCTCGATGTCGATCGCAAACCGGACGCGCCAGACCGGCGCAGTGCGCTCGACGTCGCCCGAGGCCTGCCTGGCGCTGTTCGGGGCGGGCCTGTCGTCGGTGCAGATCGGGCGGCTGTTCGAGGAGAAGTTCGAGGGCCGGCGCGTCGGCGGGACGGGCCCGCTGCTCGACGTGGAGGGCTTCACCAGCGACTTCGTGTTCGGCGCCGAGGCGGGCACCCGCGCCGCGGTCGAGGTCCACCGCGTCGAGCAGGACTACTTCGGCGAGCAGGAGGTCGTCGCCATCCTGCGCCTGCCGCCCGAGGCGGAGGAGACGCTGCGCGCGCGCGTCGGCGAGCGGGTGAGCTTCACCGGCACGCTGATCCGCTGCGACCCGTTCGTCCGCAACCTCTTCGTCGCGGACGCTTCCGTGGATTGACCACAGGAACACAGAAGCACAGAACGGTTCCGGCGCGGCTCATCGCACGCCTTCCTGCGCTGCGAAGGTGAGGGATAGAAAGGGCCGCGGACGGCGTGCGCCCGCGGCCCTTTGATCCTCTTCTGTATTTCTGTGCTTCTGTGGTGACTTCTACTCTTCGCCCTTGGGCTCTTCCGCCGGCGGTTCTTCCGGCTGCTTCTCGGGCTGGGCCGGCTCTTCCTCGGGCTTGTTCTCCGGCTCGGCCGCTTCCTCCTCCGGCTCCTTCTCCGGCTCGGTCGCGTCCTCCCCGGGCGTCTCGGGCTCGGCGGGCTCGTCCGGCTTGCGCTCCTCCTCCGCCGGCTCCTTCTCCTCCTCCTTGCTCTTCAGCTCGTCCAGCTCCTTGCGGAGCGGGTCGATGCTGTAGGGCGTGACGAGGAAGACGAAGTTCGAGCGCGCCTCCTCCTCGGGGTCGTCGAACTCGCCGCCGATGCGGATCGGGTAGAGCTCCTCGGTCTCGATCTCGCCGGTCTCGCGGTCGAGGTCGCGCGGGCGGGTGATCTTGGTGCCCACCTCGAGCGTGCGCTTGAGCGTCACGTACTCCTCGGCGGGCTCCTCTTCGCCCTCCTCCTTCTCCTCGCCCTCGGCGGGCGTCTTCTCGACCTTTTTCTTGAGCGTGAGCACGAGCGTCATCTCGGGCTTGTCGAGCCCGCAGTCCACGCGCACCTCCTCGTAGAGCCCGAGGACGCCGCTGTTGCGCAGGTAGCGCGCCTGGCTGGTGATCGACTCGGCCGCGTCGGCGTCGCCCGGCACGGGCTCCTCCGACCCGGAGTCGAAGAGGTCCCACTTGTCGTCCGCCTTCTTGACCAGGCGCACGTCCAGCTCGTCGCCGCGGTTCAGCCAGACCTCCTCGGTCTCGGTGTCCGCGAGATCCCAGATGTCGTCCCTCAGCCACTCGGTGTGCAGCCGGTTGAGGTAGTTGTGCCAGGCGAATCCCTGCACGCGGCCGCGGTCGAGGTCGGAGTCGCCCTGGTCCTTCGTGAGGATCGTGCGGGTGCGGTAGACCGTGTCGTCGCTCTCCTTGCGGACGAAGAACTCCTGGTAGCTGCCGTACCCCTTCGGGTTGTGCCCGACGCGGAACTCCGCCATCGGGGAGTCGCCCTTGTAGACCCGCACGAGACGGCCGTGCTTGACGTCGGTGCCCGTCTCGGCGTGCAGCGCGGCGCTCGAGCCGACCGCGTTCTCGCCGCGGAGGTTGAAGACGGCGTCGACGAACGTGTCGATCGCCTCCTTCTTGACCGGGTAGCCGCCGGCCGAGGCCACGCGCCAGTCCGAGCCCACGCGACGGAAATTCCACGCGTCGCCCTGCCAGCCGCCCTCGATCTCGATGCGGTCGACCGCCTCCTTGTTGAATGCGGGGAACATGCGCTCCGCGGGGCCGGCGAGGCGCTCGGCGCCCTCGTCGCGCCCCACGACGTAGAGGATCACCAGCAGGGCGAGGACACCCAGCAGGATGAGGTTCGTGCGGCTCATGTCGCTCTACTCCTCGGTGAACATGTTCTCGGGCGGGCGCGACTCCGGCACGTACGCCTTGCCCTGGCGCGCGGCGGAGCGAAGGATCCAGACCACGGCGCCGATGAGCAGCGACAGCAGGACCGGCCCGAGCACGTTGAGCCAGCGCGCCGCCTTCCAGCGGCCCTTCTGCGCCTCGCGCAGCCCGTCGATCTTCCGCTGGTACTCGTCCAGCCCCAGCTCGCCCGCCTCGAACTCCTCCTGGAGCTCCTCGACGTCGGACTCGTAGCCGGAGTCCTTCAGCGCACGGCG
>JANQEJ010000300.1 GCA_028278425.1 Planctomycetota bacterium
TCGACGGCGAGGAAATCGACCTCGCCGCCGAGGCGACCGAGCTGGGGCTCGAAGCCATCGTCGTCGAAGAAGCGCTCGACCTGGACGAGCTGCGCGAGAACGAGGAGTTCGGCGGCGTCGGCCTTTCGTCCTCGGTGGCGCGCACCGAGGCGGGCAAGTTCGGCTTCGGCGTCGTCGCCGACGCCGGCGCGATCTCGATCGTCCGCGTGAACGAGAAGATCGACCCGGAGATGCCCCCCTTCGAGGAGATCCGCGAAGGCGTGGCCGAGAAGTGGGCCGAGGAGCGCACCCGCGAGCTGGCCGTCGAGAAGCTCGAAGCGATCCGCGACGGCTTCGCCGAGCTCGTCGTCGAGGACGATGAGGAGACTGACGACGCCCAGGAGACCGCCGAGGATCCGGCGGACGATCCCGAGGGCGACGAAGAGGAGCCCGTGCGCCGGCAGGCGGGCGAAGCCGCCTTCCGCGCCGCCGTCGAAGCCGCCGGCTACGAGGTGCAGCGGCGTCCGTGGCTCGACAAGGCCGGCTCGACGCAGGACGACCCGGACCGCGACAAGCCGGGCCACCTGTTCTTCACCCAGCAGCGCGAGTACTTCGACCTCGAGACCGAGGAGGTGCCGGAAGCCACGCTGAACCGCCAGCGCACCCTCGCGTACCTGGTGCGCAAGGTCGGCGAGCGCGAGATGGACATCGCGCGCATGTCGCCGATGGTCTACCAGGGCTACAAGCAGCAGAGCGCCCAGCTCGCCGGCGGGGCGCTGCTCCAGTACCTCACGGGCTCCGAGCTCGAAGACCGCTACGGCATCGAGTGGGAAGAGGGCTACGCGGACGACGACTTCGACGAGTACGAGTACGAGGACGAGCTCCCCGAGGAGGAGGACGCTCAGTAGGGGCGGCGGCGCCCGGGCGCGATGGATCCGGGCTTCCTGAACCGTCTGGAGCGCGAAGCCGGCCTCGCCGGGCTGCTCGACGTCCTGGCCGCGAAGCTGGCGCCGACCGACCTGCAGTCGCTCCTGCTCGAGACGTACCGCCGCCGCGCGTCCCGCGCCGCCCCGGGGGACGTCGCGCGCCGCTACGCGGAGAGCCGTTTCCTACGGCCCTCGCCGGTGGATCCGGCGCGCTTGCGCCGCTTCGACGAGCTCGCTTTCCGCCAGGCCGCGGAGTTCGAAGCGATCGAGCTCTCCCCGGTCGCGCCGCTCGGCACCTGCTCCGCCGTGGCCGCGGTGAGCCAGAACCTCGTCGTGTCGACGTCGCGCAACAACGAGGTGTGCTCGGATCCGACCAACGTGATGGCTCTGGAGTGCGCCGAGCGCCGCCGCGCCGCGCTCGGACGGGAGCCCGGCTCCGCCGAGCGCGTGCGGCTCTGCACGAGCCACCGCGTGATCCGCGCGCAGCACTTCGGTGACGCGCCGAACGCGTGGCCGCACTTCCGGCTCTTCGCCGTCTGTACCGCGGGGCGCGACGCGGGCGGTTTCCGCTTCGAGGGCGAAGCCTTGCGCGAGCAGGCCGCGTTGCACGTCGGCGTGCTGGCCGCCGCCCGCGATGCGGGCTTCGAGGTGGGGGACGTCCTGCTGCGCGTCACGCCGCTGGACGAGCGCTCTCGGGCGGCGCTCGCGGAGAAGGTCCTCGCGCCCCTGCGCGCGAGCTTCCCCGAGCTCGACGCCGACTTCGACGACGAACGAGCGAGCGGCCGCGGGTACTACGCGACCGCTTGCTTCCAGGTGAACGTCCGCGGGGAGGACGGGGCCGAGCTCTTCCTCGCCGACGGCGGGTTCACGGACTGGACGCAGCGCTTGCTCGGCGACCGGCGAGAGCGGCTGTTGATCAGCGGGTTTGGTACCGAGCGGTTCTGTCAGGTGTGCGGCTGAAAGAAGAAAACCTCAGTTCCTCTGCGGTTTTCTTCTTCTTCACTTCCGCGCGATCGCCGCGATCGAGTGCCCCGCCGGCCAGTCGAAGTGGCGCGTAAACGGGAGCTCCGCCGCGAAGAGGGCGTGGAGGAAGTTGTGCACGAAGCGCGGGATCGGCCAGCTCAGGTTCGTGTGGTCGGAGTCGACCTCGCGGGGCACGAGCTTTTCGATGAGCTTGATCAGCAGCACGGTCGGAAGGATGACCGGGAAGAGGAACACGTTCGAGTGCGTGTTCCGCTCGACGGCGAGCCCGGCTTGCTGGAACACCTTGCGGAGGCGGGAGCGCGTGTAGCGTCGCTCGTGCTTGGCGACGCGGTCGTTGTTGGCGTAGAGGAACTGGTAGGCCGGCACGCTGACGAAGACGTGACCGCCGGGGCGGAGGACGCGGGCCACCTCGCGCATGACCTTGTCGTCGTCGGGGATGTGCTCGATCGCGTCGAACATGCAAACGAGGTCGAACGAGTCGTCCGCGAAGGGGAGGGTGTAGCCCGAGGAGAGAACGCCGTCCGCGAAGCCGCGCTCGCTGCAGTGGGCGAGGCTCTCGAGGCTCACGTCGGAAGGGACCACGTGCTCGCCGAGGTCGGCGAGGCCCGCCAGGAAGCCGCCCATCCCGCAGCCGAGGTCGAGGATCCGCTTCGGCCGGGCCGTGCGCAGGTGGTGGCGCAAGAGCCCAAAGTAGACCGTGCGCCGGCCGCGAAACCACCAGTGCGTCCGCTCGAGCTCCAGGAACTGGCGGTAGGCCTTGGCCTCCATCAGCGCCCGGTCACCGTGGGCTCGGCGATGACGATCATTTCGTCGAAGAGATTGACGTACACCGCGGCGTTGCGGAGCAGCCTGAGCGGCGAGAGCAGGGTGGAGACCACTGGGTGGAGCCGGCCGGCGCGCTCGGAGATGAAGCCCATCGAGACGTACTTGCCGCCGAGCCGGGGCGTGTTCTCCAGGATGCGGAAGCCCGCCCGGTCCATCGCCACCGCCAGCGTCTCCGGGTTGAAGTGGTAGATGTGCTCCGCGTGCTTGTAGTGCTGCCAGCGCCGGCCCAAGACGCGCGCGGCGCGGCTCTCGACGTTCTGGGTCTCGACCAGGAGCTTGCCGCCGGGGGCGAGAAGACGTCGCACCTCCTTGAGCGCCGCGACGAAGTCGGGGATGTGCTCGATCACGTCCCACATCGTGATCAGGTCGAAGCTCCCGTCCTCGAAGCCCGCCTCGTGCAGCAGGCCGCCGACGACGTTCTCACGCCCGATCCGCTCCTCCGCGTGCGTGCGGATCGCGTCGGACGGCTCGACGCCGGTGACGTTCCAACCCTCGCCCTGCATGACCTCGAGGAAGTACCCCGCCGCGCAGCCGACGTCGAGCACGCGCCCGGGCACTTCGAAGTAACGGCGGACGATGCCGATCCGCCGTCGGTAGGTCCGCAGGTAGAGCGGCGCGTCCGCGCAGTAGTCGGTGTAGCCGCGCTCCTTGGCCGCGTCGGAGCTCCAGTAGCCCTCGTCGTAGACGTCGTCGATCAGCGCCGCGTCGGTGAGGCGCGGGGTCACGTACGTGAAGCGGCAGTCCGAGCAGGTGACGACGGAGAAGGGTCCCTCGGTGAACTTGACGTTCCGCTCCGAACCGCCGCAAAGCCCGCAGGCGACCTCCTCCAACGCGCTCGCCGGGATCGAGGCCTTGAGCCCCGGAACCGCGGTCACCCGAAGTACTCCTGGCCGGCCGCGACCTGATCCGCCTTCGCGTCGGTGCCCTTGGCGACGGTCTTCGCCACGCGGCGGCCCATCGCGATCGAGTGGTCCATATTGTTGTAGCGGTAGAGCCCCTGGCGTCCGGTGGTGTGGAGGTTCTTGACCTTCTTCGCCTCCTTCTTGAGGAGGTCGAGGTTCTCCTTGTAGGTCAGGTCGTACACCGGATACGCGTAGCGCAGCCGGTGGAGGTCGATCCCCCGGCAGCCCACGCCCTCGTCCAGGAGACCGACGGTCACGAGATCCCTGCGGGCGATCTCGGCGCCCTCCTCGAGGGTCAGGTTCCAGTGCTCGTCGTCCCACTTGCAGGTGATCTCGCAGCAGACGACGGTCGAGTCGTCGGGAGCGACGTTGTCGCTGAAGTTCTTGAACTCCGAGATCCGGTGCACGGTGAGGTGCTTCTCCGGAAGGTAGACCCAGTGGTCGGGCGAAACGGTCGGCTGGTCGACCTCGAGATAGACGAAGACGATCGCGAGGTAGCGCAGCTTCGCGATCGCCTGCTTGACGTCCGGCCCGATCTCCGGAGAGAACGTCTCGAGCAGGCGCGGGAGCGGGATCGTGTTGACCACCTCGTCGCACTCGACGACGTGCTCCTCGCCGTCCTGCTCGAAGGCGACGCGGCGCGCGTAGCCGTCCTCGATCTCGATGCGCGTCACCGGCGACTCCAGCCGGACGTCGCCGCCCATCTCGCGGACCTTCTCGCCGTACTTGCGCCCGATGGTGCCGATGCCGCCGTGGCCGGGGTACCAGAACTCGCTGACGAGGCTGCGCACCTCGCCGCCCTTGGGCGGGTTGAGCGTCTTGATGATCGTGTCCCAGAGGTTCGCCTGGCTGATCCGCTGGCTCGCCCAGTCCGCGCTGATCTCGGTGCAGGGCATCTTCCACGCCTTGGACGTGTAGGTGCCGAAGAACATCTCGTAGAGCGTCTTCCCGAAGCGCTTCAGGACCCAGTTCTCGAAGTTGTCGTCCGGGATCGGCTTGAACCACTGGCGCATGCGGATCCAGACGTAGTCCCAAAGCGCCCGCACCATGAGGAGCTTGGGCATGTTGGTCAGGACGTTCTTCGCCTTCAGCGGGTAGTGGAAGAAGCGCTCCTGCATGTAGATCCGCGAGAGCCGCTCGCGGGTCACCACGTCGTCGTCGAGCACCTCGTAGAGGTGCTCGATCAGCTTCTTGTCGCGGCTGTGGAAGCGGTGCGGGCCGTGGTCGAGCCAGTACTTCCCCTGCTTCCAGCTCGTCGCCATGCCGCCGACCCAGCTCTCGCGCTCGAGCACGGTGACCTGATGCCCGGCTTTGAGCAGCTCGTAGGCGGTGGCGAGCCCGGCGAAGCCGGCGCCGAGGACGACGACGTGCATGGAGGCGGTGGGGGAGGCGAGGGTTGCTCGCCGGTTGGCGAGCGGACACAGGTTGATCGGACCCTCTTCGCCGCAACTTGAAGGACGCCAGGGCCTTGTGACTCCCGGTGGGGGGCGATCGGCCTCCGTAGGGGGCGCTGAGGGAGCGTAAAGCATACCCGCAGGGCCCGGCGCTTACCCCTAGGCGGTCTTAAAGGTCACCTGGAAGACGCTTCCGCCCCCCGGCCGGGGCCGGACCGCGGCCTCGGCGCCGATCGCCTCGGCGTGAAGCCGCACGAGGTGCAGCCCCAGCCCCGTCCCGGTCGCCGTTCGGGTCGCCTCGTTGCCGAGCCGCTGGAAGGCGTCGAAGATGCGCTCCCGGTCCGCGGACGGAATCCCCGGCCCGCGGTCGGCGACCTCGAGCAGGACCCGTCCGTTCTCCTGGCGCGTGGTCACGCGGATCGGTTCCGACCGCCGGTCGGCGGGGTCGTAGGGCGCGTACTTGCGCGCGTTCTCCACCAGGTTGCACAGGATCCCGGCGACGGCTTCGACGGACAGGCGCACCCGCGGGAGCTCGAGCTCCAGGTCGAAGATGAGGTCGTCGTTCCCCTCGGTGCGGCGGTCCCCGGGCGGGTGGGCGTCGGCGAGCTCTCCGCGGATGCTCTCGACCACCTCGCTCAGATCGCCGTCGATCGTCGCCGCGGCGCCGGCGTCGAGCCGGCCCTTCTCGAGCACCCGTTCGACCAGGGTCCCGAGCCGGTTGGTCTCGCGCACGATGCGGCGGTGGTAGTCGCGCTGCTTCTCCGGATCGTCCGTCCAGTTCTCGAGCAACATCTCGCCGTAGAGCCGGATCGCGGAGAGCGGTGTGCGGAGCTCGTGCGTCACCGCCGAGACGAAGTTCTGCGTGCGCTGCGCCTGCTCGAGCTCGCGTCGCACGCTGCGCTGGATCAGGAAGATGCCGGTCCCCATGACGAGGATCAGCATCGCGGCGACGGCCGCCACCTTGTTGCGCTGCCGGCGGAAGCGCTCGTGGATCACGGCGGTGTTCACCGCGACCTGGAGGCGGCCGAGCTCGCTCTCGCGGGGGTTGTACGTGTCGAAGCCGAGCTCCTGAATGGGGAAGACGTCGACGAAGACCTCGCTCTCCGCGTCGACCGGCCGGCCCGCGCCGACGCGGACCAGGCGTTCGCCGTCCTCGAGCACCTCGAGCGCGACCTGGTCCGGCAGGTCGGCGAGCAGCCAGCCGACGTCCAGGAGCATCCCCTGGTGAAGCCCCATTCCGTAGGAGACCTTCTGCAGGCACTCCGAGTCCTCGGTGTCGAGCTTGAGGGGGAGGCCCATCAGGACCCGCCGCGTGGCCAGCGCGCGCGGCGTGCCCTCCGCGTCCATGTAGAACTGGAGGTGGAAGTCGGAGACCGTGAGCGAGACGCTGCGGTCCTTCATCCGCCAGTGGCAGCGTTCGAGGCAGTCCCGGTGCTCCTTGTGGCTCTTGGCGACGGCCGCCACCTCGAGCGGAACGCGCATGTCGTGAATGCCGGCGAGCTGGGTGGCCCGCCGCACGTAACCCTCCTCGGTCTTGCGCTCGCTGAAGCTCTCCACCACGCGCTCGACCTCGGACCGGAGAGCCTCCGTCTCCGGACCGCGGTCCGGTCCGTTGAAGACCTCGACCGGCGCGCCGGATCCCTCGAGGTTGTCGAAGTTGTCGAAGGAGTACCAGGCGAGGATCCCCTCCGGCGGCTCTTCGGTCACCAGCGGCGAGTCGAGGAGCTTCAGGTCGTCGCCGCCGCCGTCGCCCATCGAGTAGACCTCGCCGTACTGGGAGAAGGGGCGAAGCGATTCGGTGCGCAGGAGCGCGTTCACCCGCTCCTGCATCTTCTCCACGAACCAGCGTGTCTTGTCCTCGGCCTCCTGCGGCGCGGCGTCGAGCTGGGCCTCGTAGTCTTCGACGAGCTGGCTCCAGTGCAGCCACCCGAACACGATCGTCGGGAGCACGAGGAGCACGCCGTAGGCGGCGAGCGCGTTCCTGGTCGTCAGCGTGCGCAAGTCAGTCGAACCATCGATACCCCTTTCCCCGCACCGTCTGGATCAGCGTGGGGTTGGAGGGATCGGGTTCGATCTTGCGCCGGAGCCCCACGATGTGGATGTCGACGGTCCGGGTCTCGACGTTGGCGTTCCTGTAGTGCCAGACGTCGAGCAGGAGGTCCTCGCGCGTCACCACGCGGTCGCGGTGACGCACCAGGTACTCCAATATATCGCCCTCGCGGGGCGTCAAGGGGGTCACCTCGCCGTTGCGGTGCACCTCCAGGCGCGCCAGGTCCACCTGGATGCCGTCGGGGAGCTCGAGCTGCGGCGGGGGCGCCGTGTCGATCTCCTTGCGGCGGAACTGGGCGTTGACGCGGGCGACCAGCTCGCGCGGCGAAAAGGGCTTCGGCATGTAGTCGTCCGCGCCGAGCTCGAAGCCGCGCACCACGTCGCTCTCGCCGGCGAGGGCGGTCAGCACCAGGACGCGGATGTCGTGTTTGGACGCGCGCAGCTCCTTCAGGACGTCGAGCCCGCTCTTGCCCGGGAGCATCAGGTCGAGGACCGCCAGGTCGAAGCGACCCTCCTTGACCTTCGCGAGGGCCGAGGGACCGTCGAAGGCGACCTCGACTTCATAACCGGCGTGCGTCAGCGCGTCTCGGACTCCGAGCGCCAGGTTCTCTTCGTCTTCGACAACAAGGATCCGGTGTGCCATCTGCGATCTCCGCTGGGATGCGGCGGGGGAGGTAAGAGGCGAGGCGTACCGCATTCGGGAGGCTCCTTCCGCGTGGCCGGTGGTAGCGCCCGAGTTAGAAGCTGGGCCGCCTGCCGCAACCCGCTTTGACCGAAAGCGTACAAAAACGAGGGAGCGATTTTCCAGGGGGCGCCGGCGTCCGCCGCGGGCCGAGATCGACCGAACGAATCAGCCGAGAAAGCGTTTGCGGCAGATCGTCCGGAACATTCCGAGCGCCGTGCGCGCCACCTTCAGGAAGCTCGCGGAATGCTTCGATTCACCGCCCAGCCGAGCGCCGTAGTGCACCGGGATCTCGATGACGCGCAGCCCCCGGCGGTACGCCTCGCAGATCATCTCGGGTGAGAACTGCGGGCCGGTCTCGCGCGTGCCCTCGCGCATCTGGCGCCACGTGTCCGACCAGAGCGCGCGGTAGCTGCAGCCGACGTCGGTGAGGCGCGGCTCGTGCGGCAGGTACCACAGGAGCTCGAGCCACTTGGCCATCGTCACGTTGCCCCAGCGCAGCAGCTTGTTCATGTTGGCGCCCTGCTCGACCATCTGGCGCGTCGTGCGCGTCCCGAGAACCATCCGGCAGTCCGTCAGGTAGTGCAGGAGCTTCGGGAGGTCGTCCGCGCGGAACGAGCCGTCGGCTTCGGTGATCGCGAGGATGTCGGCGCCCGTCGCCTCGCCGTGGTCGAGCCCGGCGCGGATGGCGCAGCCGTAGCCGGCGCGGGACTCCTCGATCACCTCGGCGCCGGCCTCGCGGGCGAGCTCCGCCGTCCGGTCCTTGCAGTTGTTGTCGACGACGATCACGCGGTCGACGCTGGGCTCGCCGGCGAACTCGCGCACCACCTCGGCGATCGTCTGCTCCTCGTTGTAGGCCGGCACGACGACCGTGACGTTCTTGTCCTGGAACACGCGTCAGTGAAGGTTCTCGGGGGTGGTCGCCGGGCAGGTCTCGCAGCGCGCCACCGGCTTGCAGTGGTTGTATCCGGCCCGGACGCAAAGTGCATGAAACTCCTCGAAGACCGCCTGCGAGCGGACGAGGCGCTCCTCCAGCCAGGCGCGCACTTCCTCGTAGGGAAGCTCGGGATCGCACAGGCCGTGGCGGCCCAGGATCCGGCGGGTGTAGGCGTCGACCACGGCGACGCGGCGGCCGGCGGCGTAGCAGAGGATCGAGTCCGCGGTCTCCGGCCCCACGCCCCAGACGCCGAGGAGCTCTTCCCGCAGCGGGGGGAGCGATCGCTCGCGCAGCGCCCGGAGGCCGCCGGCGTCCAGGTACCAGCGCGCGATCGCGACGAGCTTCCTGGCCTTGGTGTTGAAGTAGCCCGAGGGCCGGATGCGCTCCGCGAGCTCTTCGACGGGGAGGTTGAGGAGCCCCGCGGGCGTCGGCGGGCCGCGGCGCTTGAGCCTCCGCAGCGCGAGCTCGACGTTCGACCACGCGGTGTTCTGCGTCAGGATCGCGCCGACGATCACCTCGAAGGGCGTCTCGCCCGGCCACCAGCGCTGCGGTCCGAAGCCGCGGTAGAGCTCCAGCAGGACGCGGTCGAGCCGCGCGTCGCGCGCGAAGCGGCGCAGCGGCCGCTTCGGCGTCGTGCCGACGTACGGCCCCCGCTCGTTGGCGAGCGTCGTGCGGACGAGCCCGGGGTCGCCGGGCGGATTGCGCCAGCGGGTCGTCACGCGGTCTCGGGGCCGGGCTTGCGCGCGCGCACGAGGAGCGAGACGCCGAAGGGGACGCGGACGACGCGCGTGATCCAGTCCTCGACGGCGAAGAGGCCCGCGAGCGCCGCGTTGAGCGGCCGCGGCAGCTCGAAGAAGTCCGTGCCCTCCTTCGCCTTGCCGCGGCCCTTCAGAAAGCGGACGAGCGCGATCGCGGGCAGGAGCAGGAAGTTGAAGCCGTGGCTGCGCACGATCTCGAAGCCGGCGGCGGCGAGCTTCGCCTGCAGCTCCCCGGTCCTGTAGCGCCGCTTGTGGTGCAGGAAGTCGTCGTGCGGCGACCAGAGCGAGGGGTAGGCCGGCACGGAGGCCACCAGCTCGCCGCCGGGGCGCAGCACGCGGTGGAACTCCGCGATCAACCCGTCGTCGTCGTCGAAGTGCTCGATGATGTCGAGCGCGAGGACGCAGCCCAGGCTCGCGGTGCGCAGGGGGAGGCGCGTGCCGTCGCCCCGCAGGAGCCGTGCGCCGAGCTCCCGGTCGCGACAGTAGGCGAGCGCGCCGCCGTCGAAGTCCAGCCCGAACGTGCGCACGCCCGGAAAGCTCCCCTCGACGTGCGCCAGGTTGCCGCCGGTGCCGCAGCCGACGTCGAGCAGCTTGCACTCCGCGCCGCCGGCCACCGCGCGCGCGATGAGCGGCGTCACCATGCGGCGCTTGCCGCGGAACCACCAGTGGTGGTCCTCGAGGGCGCGCATCTCGTCGTAGGCGGCGCGCTCCATCAGCGGTACCGCCCCCGCAGGCGCCGGACGAAGATCACCAGGAGCTCGCGCAGCGAGCCGAGGACCGCCCTGCCGAGCCGCACCTTGGTGTCGTCCTCGTGCTTCCAGGAGACGGGGAGCTGCACGAGCTTCAGGCGCAGCTCCTGCGCGATCACGACCAGCTCCGCGTCGAAGGCCCAGCCGTCGAGGGTCGAGCGCTCGAAGATCCGCCGCGCGGCATCGGCGCGGAAGCACTTGAAGCCGCACGTGAAGTCGTGCACGCCCGGCGCGAGCAGCGTGCGCGTCAGGATCGTGAAGCCCTTGCCGAGCGTCTCGCGCAGCCAGGGCTGGTGGCGCGTGATCTCCGCCCCCGGCGCGCGCCGGTTGCCGATCGCCACGTCGTAGCCCGAGTCGAGCGCGCCGAGGAAGCCGCGCGCCTCCTCGAGCGGCGTGGAGAGGTCCGCGTCCATGAAGAGCACCCGTTCGCCGGTGGCCGCGCGCACTCCGGCCCGCACGGCCGCGCCCTTGCCGCGGTTCTTCGGCAGCCTCTCCCAGCGGATCCGCGGGTCGCGCTCCGCCGCGGCGGCGAGGATCTCGGCCGAGCGGTCGGTCGAGCCGTCGTCGACGCAGACGATCTCGAAATCGTGCCCCAGCTCCTCGAGGAACGGGACGAGCTCCGCGAAGGTGCGTTCGAGGACCAGGGCCTCGTTGTAGACCGGGATGACGACGCTGAGCCCGGGAGGTCGGGGAGCCGGCATGGGCGCGGGAATGATAACCGTTGCGAGTGAGGGGCCGGCTTGCGACGCTTCGCCGTCTCCACGTGAAACCTACCCGACCGATCGAAGCCCGCGAGCTCCTCGTCGCGCTCGCGTGCGCGCTGGTGCTCTTCGCGTGGCCGGTCCGCGGGGGGCTCTTCAATCCCGATCGGGTCGTGTTCGGCGTCGACAACGCGACCGCGCTCTCCCCGTGGAACGAGGTGATCGAGAGCGACCCCGAGCTGGCCGGTGTGCGGCGTCCGCGCCAGCCGTCGCTCGCCGACCAGGGGCTCGTCTTCTATCCGTATTACCGCTGGGTCGCGGAGAGCTGGATCGCCGGCGACCCGCCCGCCTGGAACCCGCTCGTCTACGCCGGCGCGCCGGGCATCGCGAATCCGCAGTCGGGCGCGCTCGACCCGCAGGTGTGGCCGCTCGTCGTCCTCTACAAGCTGGGCGGTCAGAAGCTCTTCGACTGGGGGCTTTCGGCGGCCGCGTGGCTGCGGCTCGCGGCCGCCGGGCTCGGGGCGTTCCTGCTCGCGCGCGCGCTCGCGCTCGAGCGCGGCCCCGCCGCGCTCACCGGCGTGACCTTCGGGCTCGCGGGGTACGTGCTCCTCTGGCTGAACCACAGCCTCGGCCACGTCACGCCGCTACTGCCGTGGGTGCTCCTCGGGCTGGAGCGCATCCGCGGTCCGCGGCCGCTCCTGGCGGCGGCGGGCACGAGCGCCGCGCTCGCCCTCGCGATCCTCGGCGGGCACCCCGAGACGGCGTTCTACGTCGGCGCGACGGCGGGCGTCTGGGCGCTCGCCATTCTCGTCCGCGAGCGGCGCGCGGGTCTCCTCGGTCTGCTCGCGCTCGCGATCGGGACCGTGCTCGCGAGCGCGAGCCTGCTTCCGTTCGTCGAGTACCTTCAGCTCTCCGGCGCGAAGACGATCCGCGACGCCCAGCTCGCCGCCGGCGGCGTCGACCTGGTGGCGTTGGGCGGCCTTCTGGTCTGCGTCGGGCTCGGCACGTTCTTCGCGCGGCTCATCGGCGGGGAGTCGCGGGAGGGCCGGCCGGGACGCCACGCGGTTCTCTGCGCGATCGGCGTCGCGCTGGCCTTCGGCGGAACCGCGTTGATCCTGCGCGGTCGCGGGCTCGCGCCCACCGCCGCGCTCGCGGTGATCCCCGACCTCTTCGGCGCGCTCGATTCCGAGGAGGGTTACCGCGGACCCGGCGCCTACGTGGAGGCGGCCAGCGGCTGGGTCGCTTTCGTCGCGCTCGGTCTCGCGCTCGCGGCGGCGCTGTCGCCGCGCGGCCCGCTCCTGCGCCGGTGGATCGTCGTGCCGGTCGGGGGGATCGCGATGCTGCTTTGCCTCGAGGTGCCCGGCATCCTCGACCTCTACCGCCACGTACCGCTGATCGGCCTCGGCGCCACGGCTCGGCTCGGCTCGGTGAGCGCTCTGATGATCGCGCTCCTCGCCGGGGAGGCGCTGCAGTCCGCGCCGCGCGCGGCGCGCATCGCCGCCGGCGTCGCCATGCTCCTCTTCGCCGTCGGCGCCATGTACGACCGCGGCCCGGAGCCGCTGCCGCCCGAGCGCTTGCCGATCGACGTGGAGGACGAGCTCTACGGCATCCTGCTGCGTCCGGGCGACGACCTCGCCGACGGCATGGAGCTGGAGGGCTGGCTGCACCCCTCGCTGCCGATCGAGCACGGCCTGGCGCGCGTGCAGAAGCTCGACGCGCGCGGCATTCCGATCGGCGAGCACTGCTACGACGCGCCGCTCGAGTTCACCCCGGAGCCGTCGCCCAACGCGCGCCGGTTCGCCGCCGACCGCCTGGCGAACGCGCCTCCCGACGCGCGCTTCTTCCGCGCGTCGTACCTCGTACTCGGCCACATGCCGGACGGCACCTGGCGCTTCGCGGTCGACTTCTTTTCCGCCGATTCGGCGGAGCAGCCCGTCGCGACGCGCGTCGTCGCCGTGTCCCGGCTCCACCGTCCGCGCGGAGCGGGCTCCGCCACGCTCGGTCTCGTCGCCCTGTCGATCCTCGCGCTGTTCCGGCTTCCGGCGCGTCCGTCGCGGTTCTGGTGCGCCGGGGTCGTCGCGCTGGCGCTGCTCCAGGGCCTCGTCTTCGCGCGCGGCACGAACCCGGCGGTGCCGCGCGGCGAGGTGTTCCCGCCGACGAAGACCGAGGCGGTGCTCGCGGAGATCCTCGGACCGCACCGCTTCTTCAGCGACCCGTACGTCATGGCGCCGGACACGGGGATGGTCCGGGGGCTGCACGCTCTCGACGGCTACGACGGCATGGACGTGGCGCAGTACAACGCGTACCGCTTCCTCTGCGTGCCGCCGGGCACCAATGCGCTCCTCGCGTGGAACGCGCGCGGCGTCGACCTCGACGGCGTGGCGTTCCGCCTGCTCGGCGTCGGGGCGCTGGTGACGAAGACGCCGCTGGAACATCCGGGTTGGGAGCTCGTCGCGGCTCCCGGCGTCGCCGGCACTCGCGAGGCCGAGGTCTTCGTGTACCGCGCGATCGACCCGCTGCCGCGCGCGTTCTGCGTGCCGCAGGTCGTCTCCAACGAGGAGCTGGCCGACGCCTCGGTGCGCGGCGCTTGGGATCCGCTCGCGCTCGCGTGCACCGACGCCGACTGGCGCCCGGCGACGCCTTTCACGCGGGCCGACGTCACCGAGCCGGTGTGGACGAACAACACGGTGACGCTCTCCGCCGAGCTCGACGGCGACGGCCTGCTCGTCCTGACCGACCAGGCCTTCCCCGGCTGGACCGTCGAGATCGACGGCGAGGAGGGCGAGATCCTCACCTGCAACGGCATCTTCCGCGGCGTGCCGCTCTCCGCGGGCGAGCACGCGATCGAGTTCCGCTACGAACCCTGGACTCTGCGCGCCGGCACGTGGCTCTCGGGCGCCGCGCTTCTCCTCACCGCCGCGTTCGCCGCCTTGGGAATCCGGCGGCGCGCGGCGTGAGGGTTCGGCGCGCTTGACAACGAAAGAAGCCGCGGCCGGCGGCGAGCGATCGCTCGCCGCGCGCCGGCCGCGGCCCGTGGCGGACCGAACTACTGTCCGATCGTCAGCTGGAGTGCGTCCGTCAGACCGATCGGCACCGGGGCGCCGGGAGACGGATCCACGATGGTCCCCTGCGTGTAGAGCGAAACGCCGACCAGTTGTGGATCGGGCGGAAAGGAGAGGACGAATGCCGACGGCGTCCCCGGCCCGTACCAGGGCGTTCCGGGCTGCGCGAACAGGAAGCCCGGCGGGGAGACGCTGATCAGGAGCTCGCCGGCGGCTCCGCCGCCCGCCATCCCGAAGCCCGGGATCTGCGGGCCGCACGGCGTGAGCGGTGCGGGCGAAAGCGCGACGCCCAGGAAGGAGAGCGCCGGGCTCGTGGGCGCCTGCGCCGCGAGCGGGTTGTCCGCGGAGAGGGTGAGCACGGTGCCGACCATCGGATCGCCCGAGAGGACGGCGAGGCTCCCGGCGGGGTTCATCCCGCAGCCGTAGGGCACAACGGGCGAACCGTTCAGGTTGAGGATCCAGACAGATCCCTTCTGGGTACCGCCGTCGTTGTCGAGATCCTCGCCCGCGACGAGGTCCGGGACGCCGTCGCCGTCCAGGTCGGGGAACGCTCCCAGGTTGCGGCCGAAGCCGGCGTTGCCGATCACGCCGGTAAAGCCTCCCTTCCCGGCGGCGCCGATCGACACGTGCGTGTTCACCGAGCCGTCGCTGTTCAAGCTCAGGATCCAGACCTCCCCTTCCCCCGCGGTGGCGTTGTCCTTGGAGGCGACTGCGAGGGAGCCGAGGCCGTCGCCGTCGAAGTCGCCGAGCGCAACCATCGCATGCCCGAGGTTGTCGCCGTTGGACAGCGCCCCGGTGAAGCCCCCCCCGACCGTCGAGATCTTGTTGTGGGACTTGACGGTGCCGTTCGAGTTCAGGAACAGGATCCAGATCGCGCCCTGGTCCGGTCCGCCGTCGTCGTCCCCTCGAGCGCCGACGGCGATGTCCACAACTCCATCGTCGTCGAGGTCGCCGACACACGCGGCCGCCCGACCGAAGGCATCGGACGTGTCCAAAGTGCCGGTGAATCCCCCGTGGAAGTCGCTGATCTTCTGGCAGTTTTTCACGGTGCTGTCCGGCGCGAGGAAGAGGATCCAGACGGCGCCCTCGTCGTTGCCGGACTCGTCGTCCAGTCCCCCGACCACGATGTCGGTCACGCCGTCGCCGTCCAGGTCTCCGAGGGTGTCGGTCGCCGCTCCGAACCAGGTGTTGGTGGCCAGAAAGCACCCCAGGGAGCCGGCGGAGTTGCCGATCCTCTGCTGGGACTTAACCGTGCCGTCGGTGTTGAGGAGCAGGATCCAGACGGAGCCGTTGTTGGCCCCGCCGTCGTCGAATCCCGCCGATCCGACAAGGACGTCCGGCACGCCGTCGCCGTCGAAGTCTCCGAGGCGCGAGACCGAGCCGCCGAGACCCGCGTCGGTCTGCAAATTGCCGTTGAAGTTCCCCTGCGTCGCGCTGATCTTTTGGTCGCCCTTCACGGTTCCGTCCTGGTTCATGAAGAGGATCCAGACCGCTCCGGCGTCATTGAACCCGTCGTCATCGTCCCCGGCGCCGATTGCGAGGTCGTCGATTCCGTCTCCGTCGATATCTCCGACGACGCCGACCCCGCTGCCGAAGCGGTCGCCGTCGTCCAGGCTGCCGGCGAAACCGCCGGAGAGTGCGCTGATCTTCTGCTCGGACTTGACGGAGCCGGTCGTTTGCGCGGCGCCCGTCGCCGCGAGGGAACCGAGCGCTAAGATCGCCAACGAGCAGCGCAGGCCGAGCGCGGGAAACGTCTGCCTGAGTTGATTCGGGAAGAGCTGCATGGAAAGCACCTGAGTTCGGGGTTTCAAACGCCGCAACCGTGCGCGTCGCTTCAACGCTGCCGAATCGGCCGCGGACATCGACCTAGGCGAACCGTCGGGCGGCCCCGTGAAGGGAATCCCGGATCAATCGCCGGCGAGCGGTTCGATCGACACCCGATCCACCTCGACCCGCAGGGAGGCGAGGTTGTCCACCTCGAGCAACAGTGTGCGTGCCCGGGGCAGGATCGTCGGCGGCAGCGGCAACGGATCGAGGAACGGCTCATCGGGCCGTGGACCGCCGCGAGGCCAAACGCGGCACGTGACGCGCCCGTCGCGGACCTCGAGCTCGAGCTCGACGTTCAGGTCGCCGGTAGGCTTCTCGAGGCGTGCGCGGACCTTCTCGCTTCCCACGATGCACGCAACGGAGCGGTCCCATCCGACCGAGAGGCCCACCCCCGTGCCGCCGCCCTTCTCGAGCTTCCACCATTCCGGCCGCTCGACGACGGCGAGCGTGAAGCCTCGCTTCTCCACGTTCTCCGACGCGTGGGTGAGGTGGACGGTCGCCCGAGCTCGGAACGAGCTCGGAGGAACCGAGATCCCGTGCCACGCTTGGACCCGGTCGGAGAAGTGCCCCGCGTAGCCCCGCAGCAACAGCACTCCGTCCCTCCGCTCGACGCGTCTCGCCTGCTCGAAGCCCCTGCCGAACTGAAGGCCCGACTTCCAACCCGCGTCGTCGCCGCCCAGGAAGTCGTCTTGGAAGGCCGCGTGGGGCAGATCCGGGATGGGCGGAAGGATGACCTTGGCCAACCTCAGGCCCGTCGAAGGCTGCTCAACGGCGGCCTGGACCTCGTGCTCCGCGAGGAGCGTGAGCTGGTCCGGACGGTGGCTGAGCACGCTTCCGCCACGCACCAGGGCCTTGCCGCGCCCGATCCTCTCGATGGCGCCGATGGGAAGGCACATCTCATGCCGGGATCCGGCGAGGTCACGGACGCCGAAGGGGGAGCAGTCGTTGGACGCCGTGGCTGGGTCGAAGAAGCGGTGGTCGCCGTCGTGGGAATTCTGGTAGTTCGCCGAGAACGCGAAGTCGTTGCGATCGCCCCATGGATAGAGACGGCCATCCGCTCCCCTGCCGGCCCGTTCCCACTCGAGCGGCGTGGGCAAGCGATAGAAAAACGGTCGCTGGGCGCCGCGAGCCGCCTCGCGGGCATTGAACGCCCTCGTCAGAGCTTCAGCGTCGTCACGGTTCAGGCTCCCGGCTGCGCGACCGGGAACCGGGTCTCCGCGCGACTCCTTCCAGACTTCGGGTAGGAGGCTGTGGACCAGAGCTTCGTCTACCTCCTTCTCCATGATGAAGAAGGAGTCCACGGGCGTTAGCAGCTCACGGAAGTCCAGCGGCCCGCGGACCGGCTCTCCCAGGATGGAGCGGCCGCCGTTGATGAAGCACCACCCCTCGCCGATGACGTTTGCGGTGTGGCACTCGACCGCGATGGCGATCTCCCCTTCCCGTTGGACGGCCTGGCGACGGACGAGGATGGGGAGGCGTGTGTCGACGTGCCCTTCTAGGCGTGCTATCAGGAGGTAGCTTCCCTCGGGCACGGAGTGGCGTTCGTTGGGCGTGAGCGGCTTTCCGTGCGCTTCGTCGAAGAGCCAGCGGCCGTCTTCTTCGGAGTCGAGTCTGTCACAGAGAAAGAGCTTCGTGCCCTCCTGGCGGCAACGGATCTCCAGGGAACCGTGCTCGTCGAGGAGATCGCTCCGTCGGCTTGCCTCCGGATCCAGCTCCTCGAGCCTTTCCTGCAGCCGCGCGATCTCCGGGCTCAAGTGCGGCGCGCTCTGCTCGAGGGCACGTCGGAGCTTCCGTTCCAGCAGCCCCGCCTGGGCCTTCCTGAGCTCCTGGGAGTCCCGGTCGAGCCTCGCGTTCGCGACGTCGAGGGTGGCTTCCGCGTACGTCCTTTCCCAATCAAGCGCGAGATCGGCAAGCTCGTCGGCGTGTCTCACGAATTCGTCGGCTCGCTCCAGCCGTTGGCCCATCGGGACAGCCTCGAGCCGCGCCCGCGCTTCGAAGACCTCTCTTCCCCTGCGCTCCAAGTCGTCGAGCCGCTCCGACATCGCGTCGACCTGCTCGAGAACGCGCGCCTCGACCTCTCTCGGCGCCCACCAATCGAAGTAGGTCCAGACCCCGGCCAGAAGGACGAGGTTGACGACCACCGCCGCCGTCCAGCGCTTGTGCCGCCGCAGGGTCCAGCGCAGATGCCGGACGAAACCGGGCGCCGATGCCGACACCGGGCGCAGCTCGAGCAGCGCGTCCAGGTCGTCCGCCACCGCCTTCGCGCTCGCGTAGCGGCGGGACGGTTCGACGTCCATCGCTTTGAGGCAAATCGCTTCCAGGTCGCGCGGCACGTCGGGCCGGAACCTCCGCGGAGGGCGCGGCAAGCCGCCGAGGATGCGCTGGAAAGTCGAGTGCAGCGAGTCCGACCGATACGGCGGGCGCAGCGCGAGACAGCGATACAGCGTCGCGCCCAGGGCGTAAACGTCCGTCGCCGCCGTCACGGGGCCGCGGTCCGTTGAGACCTGCTCGGGAGCCATGTAGTCCGCGGTCCCGACGGCGTCGCCCTCCAGCGTGAGCGGATCCTCGGAGCGAACGTCGCGCGCGAGTCCGAAGTCGATCAGCACGGGCGTGCCGTCCGGTTCGATCACGACGTTCCGCGGGTTGACGTCGCGATGGACCACTCCCCGGGCGTGGGCGTGCTCGAGAGCGAGAGCCACGTCGCGCAACATGCGCGCGAGCCGTGCGTAGTCGCCGCCCAGTCCGGGTGTTCGTTCCAGCGTCTCCTCGAGCGAACGGCCCGCGAGGAGCTTCATCGCGTAGTACGGAACGTCGCCCCCGAGATCGGCCGAGAGGATCGGCACGATGTTGGGGTGGTCGAAGCGGCCGATCACTTCGATCTCGCGTCGGAAGCGCTTCAGCCGCAGGGCGGCCGATCCCGTCCGCGAGAGCTCTTTGAGCGCGACCCGGCGACCGGGCACGGAGATCTGCACGGCCTCGTGGATCACGCCCATCGCGCCGCGGCCGATGACGCGGAGGAGGAGGTAGTCGCCGAGTTGTTTCGCTCCCTCCTCGCCCTCCGCCATGCCCTCTCTCAGGCGCTCGAGCGCCTGGCGCGCGGCTTCCAGTCCCTCGTCCTCGACGAAGCCTTGGATCCTGCGCTGGAGGTCCGAGTCGCCCATGGCCGCCTCACGATTCCTCGACGCGGATTCGCGTCGCAAGCGCCCGCACCGCGAGCTCGTGGCGTTTGCGCGCTGCGTCGGCCGTCATCCCGAGCTGATCCGCGATGTCCGCGTAGGGCACGCGTTTCAGGCGCAGCCGCAGGATCCGGGCGTCGCGCTCGTCGAGCCGCTCGATGAGGCGATGGACCCAGCGCTCCTGGTCCTGGAGCGTGACCGGGCCGTCGTCTCCACCCGAGTCGCGGTCGGCGACTCTTGCGACCGCCCCGTCTCCCGCGGCGGACTCGCCGTGCTCCGCCCCGGCGGCGCGAGCGGCGTCGAGTACGACCCAGCGCGCGTTTCTGAGGAGGCGCCGACGCAGGTCCTCCGTCGGTTGCGTCGCCGCTCCTGGGTCGAGGCCGCGGAAGAAGCGCAGGAAAGCGTCCTGGCAAAGGTCGGAGACGGACCGCGTTCGCCTGAGCCTTGGTCCCGCGGACCGTGCAACGAGGCGGCGAACGTCGTCCGACCAAAGCTCGACGAGGCGAGCCTCTTCGTCCGAACGCATACTAATCCCTCCCGCCACCATCATACGGATCCGAGGCTTTGCGCCCCCCCTCCAGGCGAGCCGGGCGGGCTCGCCGTGAAGACTTTCCGAAGTTCTTCGAGCCCGTCCCGCGGGCGCTCGGTGCGGCGCCCGGCAGGTATGCTGGCCGGTCCTTTCACGCAACCAGGAGCGCCCATGACCGCCTACGTCATCGCCGAGGTCGACGTCCTCGACCCCGAGGCTTACGAGGAGTACCGCCGCCACGTCCCGCCGACGCTCGAGGCATACGGCGCGCGCTTCATCGTGCGCGGGGGGGAGACGACCCTGCTCGAGGGCGAGCCCAAGCCGAAGCGCATCGTGGTGATCGAGTTTGAGTCCGTCGACCGGGCGCGCGAGTGGTGGGCCTCCGAGGTCTACGCCGGTCCGAAGGCGATGCGGCAGGCGGCGTCGAACGGGCGGCTGATCGCGGTCGAAGGCGTGAGCTGAGGCGCGTGCCGACCTTCGAGGGGATGCGCGTGACCGAGCACCGCTTCGCTGTGCCGCTGGATCACGCCAGGCCGGGCAGCGAGGAGATCACGGTCTTCGCCCGCTCGGTCGCGGCCGAAGGGCGCGAGAACGACCGGCTGCCGTGGTTGGTCTTCCTCCAGGGCGGGCCGGGAAGCCCGGCGCCGCGGCCGATGACGCGCAGCGGATGGATCGACCGGGCGCTCGAGGAGTACCGCGTGCTCCTGCTGGACCAGCGCGGAACCGGGTGCAGCACGCCGGCGACGTTCCAGTCGCTCGCGCGCCTGGACTCGGCGGCGGCGCAGGCGGAGCACCTGACGCACTTCCGCTCCGACGCGATCGTCCGCGACTGCGAGCTCATCCGGCGCGCGCTCTGCGGCGACGAGCCCTGGACCGTGCTCGGGCAGAGCTACGGCGGCTTCTGCGCGACGCGCTACCTCGGCGCGGCGCCGGAGGGACTTGCGTCCGTGCTCATCGCGGGTGGCCTCCCGCCCCTCACGGCCCATCCGGACGAGATCTACCGGCGCACCTACCCGCGCCTGGAGGAGCGCAACCGCCTCTACTACGAGCGCTATCCCGACGACGTCGAGCGCGTGCGGGCGATCGTGGCGCGGCTGCGGGCGAGCGACGTGCGGTTGCCGCGCGGCGACCGGCTCTCGGTGCGGGGCTTCCAGCAGCTCGGGCTGCTCCTCGGCTTCAGCGACGGCTTCGAGATCGTCCACAACCTGCTCGAGCAGGCCTTCGTGCCCGGCGGCGACGAGCTCGCCTACACCTTCCTGCGCGGCTTCGAGAACACGCTCTACTACGACACGAGCCCGATCTTCTCGGTCCTGCACGAGGCCTGCTACACGCAGGGCTTCGCCTCGCGCTGGTCGGCGGAGCGGCTGCGCGCCGAGCACCCGGCCTTCGACGCCGACCGGACCGACGGTCCGGTCCACTTCACCGGCGAGATGATCTACCCGTGGATGTTCGAGGAGATCGGCACGCTGCGGCCGCTGCGGGAGGCCGCGGAGCTCCTCGCCGCGAAGGAGGACTGGCCCGTCCTCTACGACGCCGAGGCGCTGGGCCGGAACGAGGTGCCCTGCGCGGCGGCGGTCTACGCGGACGACATGTACGTCGTTCCCGAGCTGTCGCTGGAGACCGCGCGCGCGATCGCCGGCATCCGGGTCTGGGAGACGGATGAATACCTGCACAACGGCCTGCGGGCCGAGGGCAAGGCGGTGCTGGGCCGGCTCCTCAAGATGCTCGCCTGATCGTCTACCCGGTGTAGTAGACGATCTGCCCCGGGTTGAAGCTCGCCACCCGGTGAACGCCGATCCCGAGCGCCTGCGCCGTCCGGAGCCGGAAGAGCTCGGCCGCCTCGAAGGCCAGGTCCGCGTCGCGGATGCGGCTCTCGGAGACTTGGAGGCTGTCGTGCGCGTGCTGCGAGCTGCGCAGCGCGCTCTCGAGGCGGTTCTCGACGATGCCGAACTTGCCGCGCACGCGCGACACGAACTCGATCATCCGGTCGGCGAGCGTCATCGCCTTGTCGCCGCCGTCCTGGCCGAGAAGATCGATCTGCCCCAGCGACTCGCCGACGTTGCGCGCGTCGACGAGCTGGATCGGGATGGTCTCGCCGGCGTCGATGCCCGCCTGGATGTCGATCGTCCGCTCGGAGGAGAGCAGGTGGATGCCGTTGAACGTGGTGGTCTGCGCGATCTGCGTCAGCGCGCCGACGACCTGATCGAACTCCGTCCCGAGCGCCGCGAGGTCCTGCTTGGCCACCGTCCCGGTCGCGACCTGGAGGGCGATCTCCTTCGCGCGCGCGAGCTGCGCGTTCATCTCCGCGAGGACCGCCTCGGCCAGCCGCGCGACCGCGATGCCCTGCTCGATGTTGCGTCCCGCTCCCTTGGTCGAGCGGATGCCGGCGCGCATGCGCTCGGACATCTTGAGCCCGGACGGATCGTCGGCGCCGGACACGATGCGAAGCCCCGACGAGAGCCGCTGCACGCTGGCGCGCATCTCCTCGGCGGTTTGCGCCAGGTGCCTCGTCGTGGGAAGGGCAAAGAGGTTCGTGTGGATTCGCAGCCCCATGCGCGCGTTCTCCCTGAGTCGGGTGGGAAAAAAACGCGGTCCTGGGTACGAATCCGCGGGCTGGGGACCCGCTGAAGACCGGCGCGAAGGGCCTTGTCTCGGGGCCCTCCATCCGGGTTCTCGGCGAGCCTCGTGGCCGGATGAGGCGGAAGTCGTTTTTCGTGGCCCGCGGTCTACCGAAGGAGCACGCCCGCGCGCAGCGGATCGTCGGGATCGATCAGGAACTCGTGTT
The DNA here is from genome assembly GCA_028278425.1 of Planctomycetota bacterium. Classification (GTDB taxonomy): domain Bacteria; phylum Planctomycetota; class UBA1135; order UBA1135; genus JANQEJ01. Next base: position 22,266 of record JANQEJ010000300.1, read on the forward strand.
GCCCGGTGACGTGCGCCGCGCCGGTCACCTCCGGCACGATCGCGTCGAGCGAGCCGACCCGCGTCGCCTCGACCGCGGCGACGTCGAAGGTCGTGCCGATCAGGCTCTCGATCGTGATCGTCTCGCCGAGCGCGAGCTCGCCGCGGGCGTGGTGGACCGCCGCGCGGCCGCTGACGCCGGTCCCGGTGGGGGAGCGGTCGACCTCGCCGTCGGCGAAGACGCAAACGTTGCGGCTGTGGACCGGGCCGTCGAGCCGGCGGACGAGGATCGTCCCGTAGAGGAAGTTCAGGTCGGGGTCGCCGTCGGGGTGCTCGATCGCGTAGGTCTCCATCACGCGGCGCTTGATGCGCATGCCGGCGTCGACGAGCTCGGCGAAGCGCTCGGGGACCAGCTCGAGATCCAGCGCCGCCGCGTCGACGTAGGCGTAGAAGGCGCCGCCGTAGCCGACGTCGCAGACGACCCGGCCGAGTCCCTCCACCTCGAGCTCGAGGTCGCGCTCGAGCAGGAACGAGGGGACGTTGCGGAACGACACCTTGGCGACGCGCCCGGCTCCGTCGCGGTGCGCGGTCGCGGTGACGCGGCCCGCCGGCGTGTCGATGCGCACCTCCGGGTCGTTGGCGGCCCGAAAGAGGCCGGCCTCGAGGCCCACCTTGACGAGCCCGATGATCCCGTGCCCGCACATCGTGCTGTAGCCCTCGTTGTGCAGGAAGAGCACGCCGACGTCGCCGTCCGGCGTCACCGGCGCGGTGGGCACGCAGCCGTACATGTCGGCGTGGCCGCGCGGCTCGAGCATCAGCGCGCGCCGCAGGTCGTCGTGGTGCTCGCGCGCGAAGCGGCGTTTGGCGAGGATCGTTTCGCCCGAAAGCTCGGGGTAACCCCCGGTGATCACGCGCAGCGGCTCGCCGGCGGTGTGCGCGTCGATCGTGGTGATGCGGCGCCAGTCGGCCGGCGGTTCGAACCCGGTCACTTGCGCAGCAACCAGAGGTCGGGGTCGACGCGGAAGTCACGGTCGGCGGGCACGCGGTAGCGCGTCGCGCCGCCGGGCATCTCGACGCGCACGGTGACCGCGTCGTCGCCGTCGCCGACCCGGAGCGGGACGGCGAGCGGGAACTCGAGATCGCCCAGCGCCTCCGGCAGCTCCCAGCGCAGCGCGACCGTCTCGCCGTCGCGCTCGGCGTGCAGCACCGGGAGCTTCGGCTGGCGCAGGTAGACCTCAAAGAACCACCCGAGGTCGCGCCCCGCCTCCGCCTCCGCGACCGCGCGGAAGTCCTCGGTGTCCACGAGCCGCACCTGCGAGCCGTCGGTGGCGTTTCGGTGCGCCGCGTCGGGGTAGGCGAAGCGCTTCAGCGCGCGGAAGAAGGCCTCGTCGCCCATCTCCCAGCGCAGCGTGTGCAGGATGAGCGAGCCCTTCATGTAGATGTCGTTGTCGAAGACGCCGTTGCGGTCGAAGTAGATCTCCTTGGAGTCCTTCGTCTCGCGCGGAGCGACGGGCCGGCGGTTGCCCATGCCGCGGCGGGAGTTGACGAGCTCGCGGCGCAGGCCCTTCTTGCCGTGGAGCCTTTCGACGTACAACGCCTGCATGTACGTGCCGAAGCCCTCGTGGATCCACATGTCCTTCCAGTCGCTGCAGGTCACGAGGTTGGCCCACCATTCGTGCGCGGCCTCGTGGTGGTGCAGCCAGTCGTAGCCGAAGGCGTTGTGCTGGAACTTGTAGCCGTAGGCGATGATCGTCTGGTGCTCCATGCCGAGGTGCGGCGTCTCGGCGATGCCGTACTTCTCCGCGCGGAACGGATACGGGCCGAGCAGCTCCTCGAAGAAGCGCATGTGGTCGATCAGCTCGGGCAGGCGCTCCCTCGCCTTTTCGACGCTCTCGGGCAGCGCGTAGAAGACGACGGGCACGGTCTCGCCGCCCACGCTCTCCCATGAGTCCTCGATCGCCACGTACGGCGCGATGTTGAGCGCGACCGCGTAGTTGCTGATCGGCGACGAGACCTTCCAGTTGTAAGTGAGCAAGCCGTCGCCCTCGTCCTCGATCGAATCGAGCACGCCGTTCGACGCGCAGACGAGGCCCTTGGGGACCGTGATCGAGAGCTCCATCGACTCGGGCTTGTCGGACGGGTGGTCCTTGCACGGCCACCAGAGGTCCGCGCCCTCGCCCTGGCACGACGTCGCGATCCACGGCCGCCCGTCCGCGGTCTTCGCCCACGTCAACCCGCCGTCCCACGGGGGGCGCGGCGCGACGCGGGGCTGGCCCCCGTACTTCACGCCGACCTGGAGCTCAGCCCCGGCGGAGAGCGGTTCCGCGAAGTCGACCATGACGCGGCCGTCGGCGTGCTCGAAGCCCGCGACGCCCTCGCCGCTGACTTCGTGCGCCGTCAGGTGCGGGTCGAGGTCGAGCGCGATCCGGTTCGTGTCGGCGAGGACGCCCGCGCGCATCCAGAGCATGCCGTCGATCGAGCGCGCGTCCGGATCGACGGCGAGCTCGAGCGCGTAGTGCTTCACGTCGAAGCAGGCCTGCTCGGGGATCAGCTCGCCGCCCGACGCGTTGAGCTTGGCGTCCTGGAGCGGAAGGGCGAGAAGGAGGAGGGCGAGGACGGGCTGCATGCGGCCGGAGATCTTATCCTCTCCGCGTGTCCCGCCTCGCCGCCCTCGACCCCGCGCCCTACGTTCTTGCGGACGACGTACTCGACGCCACACTGAGCCCCGCCCTGGTCGTCCACCTCGACCGGGTGCGCGAGAACCTGCGGCGCGTGATCGCGGCCGCGGGCGGCGCGGATCGCTGGCGGCCGCACGTGAAGACGTCGAAGATCCCCGCGGTCTTCGCCGAGGTGGCGCGCGCCGGCGTCCGCCGCTTCAAGTGCGCCACGCTGCGCGAGGCCGAGGTCCTGCTGGCGACGCTGCGCGACGAGGGGATCGAGGCGCCGGACGTGTGCCTAGCGTATCCGCTCGTCGGGCCGGCGCTCCGCGCGCTCGGGGCCGTCGCCGACGCGTTCCCGGCGGCGCGGGTGTCGGTGCTTTGCGAAGACGCCTCGCGCATCGCGGAGGTGCCGGAACGGGTCTCGGTCTTCGTCGACGTGAACCCCGGCATGCACCGCACCGGCGTGCCGCTCGAGGACCGCGCCGCGATCCTCGGCGTCGCGCGCGCCGCGGGTGAGCGCTTCCGCGGCGTCCACTACTACGACGGCCACCTGCACGAGGGCGGAACCGAGGAGCGGCGTCGCGCGGTCTTCGCCTGCTACGACCGTTTGCTCAAGCTGCTCGACTTCCTGCGCGCGGGGGGCGTCGCGGTCGAGGAAGTCGTCACCAGCGGCACGCCGACGTTCCAGCACGCGCTCGCCTACCCGCCCTTCGCCGAGCTCGACGCCGCGCACCGCATCTCGCCGGGAACGGTCGTCTACCACGACCAGCGCTCCGAGGAGGAGAACCCCGAGCTCGACCTCCTGCCCGCCGCCGTCGTGCTCTCGCGCGTCGTGAGCCACCCCGCCCCCGACCTCGCCACCTGCGACGCTGGCTCGAAGTCCATCGCGGCGGAAGCCGGCGATCCCTGCGCGTTCGTGCTCGGCCGTCCCGACCTGGTCGCGCTGACGCCGAGCGAGGAGCACCTGCCGCTGCGCGTCACCGGCGGAGCGCGCCCCGAGCGCGGCGACGCGCTCTACCTCGTGCCGCGGCACGTTTGCCCGACGACGAACCTGGCGGAGGAGGCGCTGCTGGTCGACGCCGGCGAGGTGGTCGACGTCGTCCGCGTCAGCGCGCGCGCCCACCCGCTGCGCGTGTCCGACGTTGGGGGATAGGGCTCAGGCCTTCGCCGTCCGGTTGACGCGCCGGCTCACCCAGGAGCAGATCAGCGCGCACATCAAAAAGCCCACGAGCCAGCCCGTGCCGAGCTCGCGCCAGCGCTCCGCGAAGCCGCCGCGCTCCACCAGGAAGAAGAGCGCGTAGAACGGCCCGAAGCACACGGCGGGGAAGAGCGCCGCGCCCAGCTTTCCCCGGTGGAACGGCGTCATGCCGAAGCCGTAGGCGGCCAGGGCTCCGACGACGATGCCGAGCGCGCCGAACGGAGCGATGGGCAACCAGAGGTGGAGGGCGAGGGCTTCCATGGCGGCGGCAACGAGAGGCTAACAGGTCGGTTCACCTCTTGGGGTCTAATACCGCCATGTCGCTCCAGGTCACGCTGCTTCTCGGTTTCGCGCTGTCGGTCCAGGACGCCCCCGCGATCGAGCTCACCCCGCTGCCGGGAACCGACCCCGAGGACGGGATCGTCACCGGCCGCTACGAGGTCTTCGAGAACCGCGTCGAGAACGTCGGGCGCACCATCCACCTCGACGTCGTCGTGATGAAGGCGACCGGCCCGGACCCGAAGCCCGACCCGGTGTTCTGGATCGCCGGCGGCCCCGGGCAGCGCGCGACCAGCCTCTGGCGCGGTTGGCGGCAGAGCTGGATGCGCGCGGAGCGCGACGTCGTCCTCGTCGACCAGCGCGGAACCGGGGGCGACCACGCGTTGCGCTGCGACACGGCCGGAGACGCATCAGATCTCCAGGCCTACCTCGATCCGCTCTTCCACGTCGAGGAGTTCGAGCGCTGCCGGAAGAAGCTGGAGAAGTCGCACGACCTGCGCTTCTACACGACGCCGCTCGCGATGGACGATCTCGACGAGGTGCGCGCGGTGCTCGGGTACGAGACGATTAACCTGATGGGCGGCTCCTACGGGACGCGCGCCTCGCTCGTGTTCTTGCGCCGCCACCCCGAGAGCGTGCGCACGGTGTTCCTCAACGGCGTCGCGCCGATCGCCTTCACGAACCCGCTCTACCACGCGTCCGAGGCCCAGGCCGGTCTCGAGCGGATCTTCGCCGAGTGCGCGGCCGATCCGGCCTGCGCGGCGGCCTTCCCGGAGCTCGAGGAGGAGTTCCACGCCGTGATGGAACGGCTCGCCGCGAAGCCGGCCGAGGTCGAGCTTCAGCGCGCCGACGGCAGCGGCACCGTCACGCTGCTGCTCGATCAAGGGGCGTTCGCGGAAGCGGTGCGCACGCTGATGTACTACCTGCCGAACAACCGCCGCGTGCCGCTCCTGATCCACCAGGCCTACGGCGGCGACTACCGCGAGTTTGCGCGGACGGGGCTCAACCAGAACCGCGGCATCCGGGACTCGCTGGCGATCGGGATGCTCCTCTGCGTGACCTGCGCGGAGGACCTGCCGCGCGTAGATCCCGATTCGATCGCCGAGCTCACCGCGGGGACGTTCCTCGGCGACGGGCGCGTCCGCAGCCAGCTCGCGGTGTGCGAAATCTGGCCGAAGGGGATCGTCCCGGAGAGCTACGGCGATCCGGTCGTCTCCGACAAGCCGGTCCTCGTGCTCTCGGGGACCCACGACCCGGTCACGGGCCCGGGGTGGGGGGCGGAGGCGGCGCGGCACTTGTCCAACGGCCTCCACGTCGTCGCCCCCGGCGCGCACGGCGTCAGCGGACCGTGCATCGACTCGATCGTGCGCGCGTTTCTCGAGCGCGCGTCGGTGGAAGGGCTCGATACGTCCTGCGTCGAGTCGATGACCCTCCCGCCGTTCGAGCTGCCGGAGTAGGGAGTCTAGGAAGGCTCGCGCCGCGCTCCCCCGACGAGAGGGGCAGCGAAGGCCACGACGAGCGCGACCGCGGCGGCGGCCCAGCACAGAAGCGCCGCCCAGAGCCGCCAGCCCGCGCGCGCGTCGGCCGTTTCCCATCCGCGCGCGGGCCCGTACTCGCTCCAGGCGCGGAACACGAGGTCGCGATCGGTCAGTGGCTCGCCGCCCGAGGTCATCCCCTCCAGGCCGGGCCGCCCTCCGGGCGCGCCGTGGTACGTCTTGAAGGTCGGTTGCCCCGCCTTGCCGACGAACCGGACGTTCCCGGACGACAGCACGCGGTACGCGAAGGTGCGGCCCGCGCTGTCGGGAATCGGTCGGAAGCCGAAGAACGCGTAGCCCCCCTTCACCACGGTGGGGGGGAGCTGGACGGAGCGCAGCGGCGTCTCGTTCTCCCGCCCCAGCTCGAAGAGCTCGAACCGGACCCATCCGCGCTCGGTCGAAAAGTCCTCGCACGCGAAGGCGAGGGCGCGCAACCCGTCGAGCGGGGAGCCGAACGTCCCCTCGGCGGCGTCCGTTTCGATCACCTGATCGCCCCAGCCCTCGTTGCGCCCGACGCGCCCGCGGTAGCGGACCCACGGCGTGTGGCCCGCCAGCGCGGCGCCCCCGGCGGGGGAGAGCTCGAAGTGGTACCAGCGGCCGGCGGAGTCCAGCACGGGCTCGAAGCGGAACGGCACGAAGGGCTGCCCGCGGGTCGGCGGGGGCAACGCGCTGGCGCGCCGCACGACCTCGCCCGTCGCGTCCCCCTCGCGCAGGACGAGCTCGAGCTCGACGCTCTCCGGGTGCAGCGAGGTGAGCGCGACGTCGATCCGCTCTAGCCCCGGCCCTTCGCACAGGAAGCGCTGACCCGGCGCCGCGTCGCGGAGGATGCGGCCCGCGTGCGTGAGCAGCGGGACGGTGCGAATCGCGTGCTCCGGGTGTCCGGCGAACCCGATCGCGGTCGGGAGCACGAGCCCGACCGCGACCAGCCCCGCCGCCCAGAGCACGAGCACGCCGATTCGCATTAGCTGCCCCATTCCAGGTACTGGTTCGGGAAGAGCCCGTTCCAAAGGGCGAAGCCGTCGTAGACGACGAGGGCGCTCGCGAGCAGCGCCGCGGCGCGCGCGCGCCAGCGCTCCGGCAGCGGCGCGACGAAGCCGACCGCGACCAGCGTCGCGAGCGCGGGCAGCACGGGAAAGAAGAAGCGGCCGGCGGCGAACCCGCGGAGGACCATCGCCAGGAGCTGCGTGAGCACCGCGAGCCAGCAGACCGCGATCACTCCACGCGCGAGGCCGACCGGGCGGCGGAACGCGGCGAAGAGGCTTCCCGCCAGACCGAGGGCGACGGCCGTCGCTCCAGCGGTGTACATCGGCCCGGGCAGCTCGCGCGTGTACCAGTTGAAGGACCCGAAGAAGGTGCGCACCGTCTTGCGCGCGAAGTCTCCGGAAAAGAGCCAGCGCAGGTGCGCGCGCAGGTCGCCGTCGGGCAGCGCCGCCGAGCCGACCGTCATCCAGTAGAGCACCGCGCCGGCGGCGAGCAGCCCGACCGCGAGCAAACCGGCGAACAGGCCGGCGCGCCGGCCCCTGCCGCCGGCGACCGACAACGCCAGCCCGACTCCGAGCGGAGCGGCGACGCCGATCCCGGTCGGCTTCGTCGCCAGCGCGAGCGCGGCGCAAGCGACGGCGCCGGCGATGACGGCCTTCCCGCCGCGGCCGGTCAGGCCGAGCGCGACGAGCCAGAGCGTCGCGGCAGCGAACACCTTGACGAGCACGTCGTTGCTCACGACGGCGGACTGGCGCGCGTGCATCGGGAGCCAGGCGACGACGAGGGCCGCCGCGACGGCGACCCAGGGCTCGTCCGCGGCGCGCCGGGCGAGCGCGTACGTCAGCCAGACCACGGCGAGGTAGCAGAGGAACGACAGGCCGCGCAGGAGCCCGAGCTGGCGGCCCACGTCTTCGAGCCCGGAGAGTTTCAGCAGGACCGCGCACGCGGCGTAGTAGAGGGGCGGCTGGCCGGCCTCCGAGTGGCCGCGGACGAAGTGGTCGAGGCTGTCGGCCCCGTGCTCCCACCCGGCGAAGTCGACCCGCTGCCAGAAGCGGTGCTCGCGCATCGACGCGGTGATCAGGGCCTGGCCGCGGACGACCTCGTCCGGGTCGGCGCCGGTGCGCGCGTGGATGCGCCGCTGCGAGACGGTCAGCTCATCGGCGCCCTCGTCCCCTTCGGCGACGGCGAGGTTCCGCGCGTACTCGAGATGCCACGGCTCGTCCTCGCCCATCCACGGCGGCACGAGGAAGAAGTAGACGAGCCCGTGCAGCACCACCGCCGCGGCCAGCCAGACACCGGTTCGCATCCCTGGCGCCAGTGTCGCATGGCGGGTTGCGGGTGGCGTACGGTACCACGGCAATTCCGCTGCGGTACCGCACGCTGCGTCAGCCGCCGCCCGCGCCGGTGGCCTGGGCCAAGGCCGCTTCGAAGCGGTCGAGCGCGTCGCGCGCCGCCTTGCCGCGCGGATCTCCGGCCGCGAGGTCGACCGCCTTCTTCTCGAGGCGGATCGCCTCCTCCACCTCGCCGTAGGCGAACATGCAGAGCGCCAGCGTGTCGAGGTAGTACCAGTTCTGGTAGTCGGTCAGCTCGTTGGCCCGCTCCGCCACCGGCATCGCGAGGTCGAGGTAGTTCCCCTCGTACGGCTCGACGGTCAGGAGCGTCCACGCGAAGTCGTTCAGCGCGTTCGCGTCGTCGAAGGCCGCGTCGAAGATCTCCCAGCCCACGGCTTTCGCCGCGGAGCGGTCGCCCGCGTGGGCGAGCTCCGCGAAGGAGTCGCGCAGCTCGGAAACCTCGTCCTCCGGCGCGTTCTTCGCCACGGACGCCTCGACCGGAGCCTTGGGCCGCGGCGGAACGCCGAGCCCGTAGCGCGGCTCGCCGCGGATCGCTTGGGCCACGAGGCCGCTGACGTCCGGGATGTGGCTGACGCGCGCGTGGAGCGCGAGCCGGGTGTCGGTGTGCTCCAGCCCGACCGACACGACGGTCTCGTCGAGCAGCTCGGCGAAGACCGCCATCTCGTCGTCGGCCTCGCCGAACGCCTGCGCGAGGCGGATGCAGCGGCCCGGGTTCGCCATCGCGATCAGCGTGTGGCCCTCGGCCAGCTTCTTCGCGTCGTCCGCGAAGACCGGATCGTCGAGCACGGAGGAGCGCTTCTTCGCCTCGAGCGCGCCCTGGATCGCCGCACGGCTCGGGGAGATCACCAGCCGGTTGCCCTCGGCGGCGAGGTACACCGGCATCCCGCCGACGGAGTAGCGGTCCACGTTCGTCCCGGCGATGCGGACGGACTCGCCCTCCATCGCGCCGCCGCTGGCTCCACCGGCGGTGCCGAGCACGAAGCTCCAGAGCGCCCGGGAGCGCTCGGCGTCGTTGACGCGGAGAATCGCGGCGATGTCGGGGATCGGCGACGCGCCGGAGGCGTCCGGCGGCATGCCGTAGATCGTGACGTCGACCAGGTTGCCGAAGATCTCGCGGCCGAAGTCCATGAAGGAGACGACCGGCTGGCCCTTCGCGTCGTGCATGAGCGGCGCCACGTCCCCCTCGGGGTTCAGCCCGGCGGCGAGGAAGAAGGCGGAGCCCTCGGGGATCAGCTCGAGCGTCTCCTTCTCGACGTGGGGCAGGCGCAGCAGGTTGAACGCGAGGTTGCGGTGCCCCTCGGCGAGCTCGAGCGCGAGCTCGAGGTTGATGCCGTCTTCGTCCACGCCGACGTGGCCGGAGATCGAGCGCAGGCTCCGGACGTCGAGGAAGGACAGCATCATCATGGCCTCGGGATCGTTCTGGGCCTCCTGCATCAGCATCGCCTCGATCATCGGGAGGATCGGCTCGGCGTTGACGCAGAAGGAGAAGAGCCCTTCGCCGCGCTTCTCCAGAACGCTCTGGAGCGCCTCGTTCTCGGCCAGCGACGCGCCGCCGCGCCCCTGGAGGCGCTCGACCACGCCCGCGATCTCGTCGCGGTCGGGGCTCGCGACGACGAGCCGCGAGGTCAGCGTGACGAAGGCCTCGCCCTCGACGCTCCACGTCGGATGGCCGCCGATCGGGTTCACCGGCTGAGCGGCGGCCGGCAGCGCCGTCTCGATCAGACCGCGCACGACGTCCAGGTCGCCGGGGTGGAGGATCAAGACGCCGTTGGGCTCGCCCTCCTCCGGATCGAACTCGGTCACCGCCACCGCGGCGCCGCGCATCCCGAGGATGCCGTCGATCAGGAGCGGGCTGACCCCGAAGCGCTCCGGCGTCTCGCCGACCTTGCCGAGCAGACCGAGCTGCTCCAGCAGCATGCTGATCTGCTCGCCCGGCCGGCTCAGCTCGGCGTAGAAGATCGCGTCGCGCGGCACGAGGCGCGTGAAGTCGCTCGCGGCGATGTCTTCCCCGAGCGCGTCGGCGAACGCCCGCGCCTTGTCGCGCAGATCGCGCGCGAGGTCGCGGTCGCCGGCGACGTCGAGGTAGAGCTCGCGGGCGCCTTCGAGGTCGCCCACCTCGTTCTCGAGGTAGTAGGCCTGATAGAAGCGCGCCTCCTCCCGGGACTGGGCGGAGGCGAGCGGGGCGAGGAGAGAGAGCGCGGCGATGCCGGCGGCGAAGTGAGGACGTACCCCGACCATGACGGGACCTCCGTAAGGCGTTCGGGAGCGGTGGCAGAGGCTCGCGCCGGCGCGTCGGCGGGCGAGAGCGCGCCCGTGGTTCGGCACCCGCGGCGACTATTTCCGCCCGAACGCGCTTTCCGCCGAGGTTGTCGTAAGAATCGCCGGGCCGGCGGTCCGGCGGGTCTCAGACGACCACGACGGGCTGTTTCGAGCTGGCCGGAACGCGCTCGTCGGGCGTCAGGATGCCGCGCAGGTTGAGCGGATCGGCCGCCGCCACCTCGAGCGTCGGGTGGTCCTCCCGGCGGCGGATCTTCCGCAGGAGCGGGATCGCCTCGGGGAGCGCGAACTGCTCGCCGCTGAAGCCGGCGACGAACCGGCCGCCGCGGACGTCGCCCTTGAGCTCCAGGCCGCGCAGGCAGCGCGCGAGGTCGCGCCAGGGGACCGGCTGGCGCTCGCGCTCGAGGATGCGCCGGAAGACGACGCCGTAGCGGCGCAGGAGCGCCCGCGCGACGAACTCGACGTCCGGCGGCTCGAAGGTCCGCTCGCGGAAGAGGCTCCAGCGGCCCGCGGCCACCGCCGGCGTCCGCCGGCGCCAGGCCGGGCGCAGGAGCTGGCGCAGCGAGGTGAAGGAGTCGCTCGTCAGGAGCCCGAGCGCGATGAGCTCCTCGAGCCCGCGCTCGGCGTCGGAGGGCAGGAGCTCGCAGGTGGCTTGCAGGTCGGCCGGGAAGAGCGCGCCGCAGGTCGACAGCGCGTCGTGGATCCGCTGCGCCGGCCAGGCGAGCTCGGGCGTCTCCGGCCGCGGCGCGAGGCCGAGCCAGGACGGAAGCTCCGCGCGTGGAACCAGGCACACCGGCGTGCTCCGCAGCGCGGACTTGCCGCTGCCCCAGACGCGGCCCCAGGCGACCTCGCCGCCGAGCGCGAGCTGGTCGAGCCAGTCCTGGCGGTAGTCGCGCACGCGCGACGCGAGGATGCGCCGCTCCCAGGCGACGGTGGGGGCCTCGAAGCCCGCGAGCTGTTCGACGACCGCGCGCACGCCGGCGGGGCCTTCGAGCCGCGCCTCCTCCTCGACGTGCTGCCACGCGCCGAGGAAGCGGAGTAGGTCGTTGGCGGAAACCGGCTCGATCTCGCGCCGCAGCGCGTCGAGCGTGTAGCGCTGGATGCGGGCGAGGAGCCGGCGGTCGCACCAGGCGTCGCCGCCCTCGAGGCGCACGCGCAGGACGACGCCTTCGCTCTCGAGCGTGTGCATCAGCGGGTCGTCGCTCGCCACCGGACCGAGCGCTTCCATCCGCCCGCGCAGCACCGCCTTCGGGTCGCGCGTCGCCTCGGTCGCGAACCAGCGGTCGTTTTCCCGAACGACGCGGCCGGCGGCCTCGAGCTCGGCGAGCCACGGCTTCCACTCGCCCGCTTCTTGGTCCGCGACGTAGCCCATCCAGGTCAGCGCCTCGTGTACCTCCTCGGCGTCGCGCGGGTCGGGCCAGGCCTCCGCGCGCACCCGCTCGACCGCGGCGGGGTCGAGCCGGCCGATGCCGTCGGCGTCGCGCGCGGTCAGCGTGCGGCGCGAGAGCACCGCCTGCGTGCGGCGCTCCTCGAGCGGCGCGTCGTCGAGGAAGCCGTAGGGCCGCGACTGGAGGATCGAGCGCGCGAAGGGCGACGGCTCGGGCACGTCGACGGCGACGCGCTCGATCGTGCCGTCGCGCAGGCCCTCGAGCACCTGGACCAGGCCGTCGACGTCCATGGCTTCGTGCACGCAGTCCTCGACGGTCTGCCCGACGAGCGGGTGGTCGAGCGGGATCGCGAGGTCGCCCGGCGGCAGGTTCTCGCCGCAGGCGACCGCGTCGGGGAACGCCTCGGCGAGGCGGTCGTCGGCGCGCATGCGCAGCAGCGGCGGCGGGACCCTCTTGCCGCCCTGGAAGCGCTCGACGACGAGGGAGCGCGTGACGTTCCAGCGCCAGCGTGCCGCGAACATCGGCGTGACGAGCACCGCCTGCGTCAGCACGTCCGGCGCGGTATCCGGGCGCAGGTAGTCGAAGACGTCTTCCAGCGGGAAGCTCGACTGCGGCCCGAGCGACAGGACGATCGCGTCCTCGTTGGCCGCCGCCTGGAGCTCGAAGCCGAAGTGGCGGCAGAAGCGCTTGCGCAGCGCGAGCCCGAGCGCGCGGTTGACGCGGCCGCCGTAGGGCGAGTGCATCACGAGCTGCATGCCGCCGGACTCGTCGAAGAAGCGCTCGAGGATGAGGCGTCCCTGCGTCGGCACGGCGCCGAGGGCGGCCTTGGCCTCGGCGAGGTATGCGGCCAGCTCGCCGCGCGCTTCCTCGTCGAGGTCGCCCTCCGCCGCGAGCCAATCGGCGTCGACGCCGCGCTCGCGCACTTCCGCGACCTCGGCGGAGAGCTCGCGCGTGCGCGCCGGCGCCTCCCCGACCCAGAACGGCAGCGACGGCGGCGCGCCCTTCGCGTCGGCGACGCGCATCGTTCCGTTGACGACGCGCAGCACGGTCCACGAGGCGTTGCCGAGCTGGAAGACGTCGCCGCCGCTCGACTCGATCGCGAAGTCCTCGTCGACGTGGCCGATCACCGTGCCCTCGGGCTCGAGCACGACTTTGTACTGCGTCGAATCGGGGATCGCGCCGCCCGAGGTGATGGCCGAGAGCCGCGCGCGGCGCGTGCCGCGGAGCTTGCCGTTCACGCCGTCGCGGTGGAGCAGCGCGTGCCGCCCCTTGTCGTGCAGGCCGACGACGCGGTCGAAGGTCGCGCGCTCGAGGTCGCGGTACGGCCAGGCGCGGGTGAAGCTCGCGAAGAGCTCGTCCTCGCCGCGCGTGTCGGCCGCGCAGGCGGCGACGACCTGCTGGGCGAGGATGTCGAGCGGCGCGGACGGCTGCGGCGTTCGGTCCAAGAGCCCCTTGCGCACCGCGCGCAGGAGCGCGGCGCTCTCGACGAGCTCGTCCGGCGTCAGCGGGAAGAGCCGCCCCTTCGGCACCCGGCCCACGCCGTGTCCCGAGCGGCCGACGCGCTGGAGGAACGTCGCGATCGAGCGCGGCGTGCCCACCTGGATCGCGAGGTCGACGTCGCCGACGTCGATGCCGAGCTCGAGCGACGCGGTGGCGCAGAGCGCGCGGAGCTTCCCCGCCTTCAGGCGCTCCTCGGCGTCGAGGCGCCGCTCCTTGGAGAGCGAGGAGTGGTGGCAGGCGACCGCGTCCTCGCCGAGGATCTTCGTGAGCTGCGCGCCGATGCGCTCCGACATCTTGCGCGTGCCGACGAAGACCAGCGTGGTGCGGTGCTCGCGGATCAGCTCGGCGATGCGCTCGTAGATCTCGGCCCAGGTCTCGTGCGAGCAGACCGTCTCGAGCGGCGACGGCGGGATCTCGACCGCCACGTCGAGCTCGCGCAGGTGCCCCGCGTCGACGAGCTCGCACTCGCGCCCGACGCCGACGAGGAAGCGGCCGACGTCGGCGAGCGGCTTCTGCGTCGCGGACAGGCCGATGCGCTGCACGCCGCCGCAGAGGTCGTCGAGCCTTTCCAGCGAGAGCGCGAGATGCGAGCCGCGCTTGTCGCCGAGCACCGCGTGCACCTCGTCGACGATCGCCGTCCTGACCGTGCGCAGGAGCGAGCGGCCGCCTTCGCTCGTCAGCAGGATGTAGAGCGACTCCGGCGTCGTCACCAGGATGTGCGGCGGCCGCTTCAGCATCTGCGCCCGCTGGCTCTGCGGCGTGTCGCCCGACCGCACGAGCACGCGCACCTCCGGCAGCGACGGGTCGCGCTCGCGCAGCTCCGCCAGCGGCTTCGAGAGGTTCTTCTGCACGTCGTTGCCGAGCGCCTTGAGCGGCGAGACGTAGAGCACGCGCGTCTCGTCCGGAAGCTCCGCGCCGCCCCCGACGAGCGCGTCGATCGCCGACAGGAACGCCGCCAGCGTCTTCCCCGACCCGGTCGGCGCCGCGATCAGCGTGTGCTTCCCCGCGCGGATGAGCGGCCACCCGCGCGCCTGCGGCGCCGTAGGCTCGCCGAGTTGCTCGGCGAACCACGCCTGGATCGTGGGATGGAATCCGTTCAGGGGCACAAGCTCATTGTAGGGAGGGCCTGCTGACAGCGTGCTGTCAGCTTGCAGCGAGAAGCCGTGCCCCACCCGTCCGAGCGACGGTCCGAGCACGCCCCTTCGACCAGGCGCAGGTCCGAGACCCCGCCACATCGGCGGCTGCGGCGCCGTGTATCGCTCGGTCGAGCTTCCTTCGAAGAAGCCCGGGAGAACGCGCGTCATCACTCTCCGGTGCCGGGGGACGGACCGGGTGACGCCCGATCGAGCGCGTAGGACTTCTCGACGAACACCGCGTCCGCGCTCGCTGCGCGTCTTGGTGGAACCAAGCGCGGAGGTTAACCTGAGGCACGTGAGGGGCGCCCTGAGTCGAACGCGCGCGCGCGTGCCCCAATCAGCCGCTCGGTCGAAGAACCTTCGTTCGAGTCCGGCTGACGGAGCCCAAGTCGCGGAGGTCCGCCGGATGGCGTTGCGCCGCGCCGAGCAGACGTGCTGCCCACTGTCGCCGGTAGACGTCCTCCAGCTTCAAGTCGCCTTGGGCAACCGCGCGGTGTCGCGGCTCCTGAGTCGCCGCGCCGCGGCACACGGCTCGACCTCGCAGGGCAGAGGTCGTTCGCTCCCCCGCGCCCTGCAATCCGGCGTCGAGCGGCTGGCGGGCGTCTCTCTGGAGGACGTGACCGTCCACTACGACTCCAGCCGTCCGATCGAGGTGGGTGCGGTCGCCTACGCGGAAGGGAGCGACATCCACCTCGCGGCGGGCCAGGAGCGGGAGCTTCCCCACGAAGCGTGGCACGTTGCGCAGCAGAAGCTTGGTCAGGTGCGCGCCACGACGCGCCTCAACGGGCGAGCGATCAACGACGACCCGCGTCTGGAGCGTCAAGCCGACGTCATGGGGGCGCGGGCGCTCGCGGCCGGGAACCGCGAGGCCGGGCGGCGACCGAACGCGAGGCCCCGGGCGGAGAGCGCGGGCTCCCACCCGATCCAGCGGAAGATCGGCTTCGAGTACGAGATCGACTGTCTCCGGACCCGCACCACGGACGGCTGGTACCTGAACCCGATGCGGACCTGGCGCCAGCACAACGCGGGCGATCGGATCCACGAGTGCGACCGGTACGACGTGACGGCGGACATCGCCGAGGGCTACTCGCGGGTCGAGTTCGTCACCGACGCCTTCGACGAGAGGGACGCCCAGGAGCTTCGCGAGCTCCAACGGGTGATTCGGGACATGCGGCGTGACATCGCCCGGATGGTCCGTCAGAGCCTCGCGAACCGGCAGGGGTACCTCGCGGGCGTCCCGTACCTGGGTGGTGAGCGTGGCTGGTTCCCCGGCGACGGGTGGGTCGGAGCCAACAAGCTGTTCCCCGGCGGCCGGTGGTGGCACCAGATCAAGTACGAGCCGACCCGGGGCGGCGCGTTCGACGGGCAACTCCAGATGACCGGCGGGCTCGACATGGTGGCGCTCGCGCGGCTCATGACCGGGGAGACGCTCGGAAACGCTAGGGAGTGGGGCGTCATCGACGACAAGCTGCCGACGCAGGACGCGCGGCAGTACGTCCGCCCGTATGCCAAGTACAGGGAGGAGTCGTCCGATCTGTACCGGAACGCCCTCGCGGCCGTACGGCGACACGGCGTCTGCGGCGGCACGGAAGAGGCGGAACCCACCTTCGCGAGCGTCCTCGCGGTGATGGTGCAGGCGCCCGCCGCGTACCGAAACCAGGACGTCGACTTCGGCCAGATGATCGCGAAGACCGACTACGCGAAGATCCTCGCGCTGGCCGCCCGGGAGACGGGGATCGTCCCGCGGAGCGACGACTTCCTCGCGGCGCTGCTTCAGGCGGTCAGCGCCACCGTCGGCTACCAAGTGAACGAGGGCGACCCCGTCTTCCGAGCCGCGGAGCGCGGAGACCCGCTCAACCTGGGCCGGGTCAGCTTCCGGCAGTGGGTCGACGCCCTGCTTCCCGACGCCCGACGGGCACGCGATCTGATGACCCGCCGCCACTACCCCGGACTTGAGCACGAGAGGGTGGCGATGCGCACCTTCGGTCCCTACGGGGAACGCACGGATCCCGGGGACCGCGCCATCTTCGAGTTCCGGAGCCTCCAGAAGAACGCACCCTCGGAGCTACCCGAGCTGGTGACCCTCCTGAGCAACCTGATGAACGCTTTGCACCAGTAAGCCGGAGCGAGTCCGCCCGTGGACCAACGCGAGAAGGCTGATCACTTCCGGGCGCTTCACGCGCGCGACGAGATTCTGGTGCTCCTGAACGCCTGGGACGTCGCCAGCGCGCGCGTCTTCGCGGGCGCCGGGGCGCTCGCCGTCGGGACGACGAGCATGGGAATCGCCGCCACCGAGGGCTACGCCGAGCCCGAGCACATCCCGCGCGACGCGATGGTCGCGGCGGTCGCGCGCATCGCCGCCGGCGTGGACGTTCCGGTCAGCGCGGACATGGAGGGCGGCTTCGGCGCGACCGCGGACGAGGTCGTCGAGACGGTGCGGCTCGCGATCGCGGCCGGCGCGGTCGGGATCAACGTCGAGGACGGCACCGGCGACCCCGAGGCTCCGCTCCGGGCGACCCGGGACATGGCGGAGCGCATCGCCGCGATCCGGGCGCTCTCGAACGAGCTCGGCCTGCACCTCGTCGTCAACGCGCGCACCGACGTGTTCCTGCGGAAGGTGGGGGCGGAGGAGGAGCGGCTCGCGAGCACGATCACGCGCGGCCAGGCGTATCACGAGGCCGGCGCGGACTGCTTCTTCGTCCCCGGCGGGCTCCCGCGCGAGGTGATCGCCACGCTCGTGCGCGAAGTCCCGTGCCCGCTGAACGTCGTCGCGAACCCCGCGATCTCCGTCCCGGTCGTCCCGTCGGTCCCGGAGCTGCAAGACCTCGGCGTGCGGCGCGTGAGCGTCGGCGCCGGCGCGATGCGCTCCACGCTCGCGCTGACGCGGCGGATCGCCGACGAGGTGCTCGGCGCGGGCACCTACGAGGCGATGAAGCGCGAGCTCGACGATCCGATCGCGCCCGAGGCGTACCGGAGCGCCGTGGGGCTCAGCGGGGCCTGACCTGGTCGAAGACGAAGAGGCACGTCCCGGCGACCAGGAGGCACGTCACCACGCTCAGGCCGACGAGCGCCCGCGTGCCCCGCGGCTCTTCGCCGCGGCTCAGCGCGTCGTGGCGGTGGAAAGCGAGGGACACGGTGACGTAGCTCAGAACGAGGACGGCGATCGCGAAGAACATGACGACCAGGTTTCCGAGCCCCATGCCCGCCGAGCTCGCGTGACCGACCTGGATCGGAACCCACGCGATCGCGTTGCTCGCGAGAATCGCGCCGAGCTGTCGGGGAAGCGAAGGCCGGAGCCCGAGCTGGCAGACGAGGATCGCCGCCAGGTAGGGCAAGGCCCCGAGCGCCAGCGTTTGCGCGTAGTAGGACGGCATCGGCGTTTCCCTCATCGGCCGCTTCGGGCCGTGCCTGGAGGATCGCCGGCCTAGCGCTTTCCGAAGAGCACCTGCTCGAGCTCGTACGACACCTGGTGGGCGGCCTTGCCGTCGTTGGAGAGCACGAACACGCAGGCGTCGTCGTCGAGGTAGCGCACCACGTTGGTCCCGTAGCCGGCGACGCCGCCCGAGTGGTGGGCCTTGCGCGAGCCCCACCTCGTCTCGTGCACCTTCCAGCCGTAGGCGTAGCCGTCTTCGACCGGCGTGTAGAGCTTCTCCTTCGCCTTCTTGCCGAGGAGCTTGTCGCCGCGCAGCGCCCGATCCCAGGCGAGAAGGTCGTAGACCGTGGTGACGACGCCGCCCATGCCGCGGTAGCCCCAGCCCCAGTGCCAGCTCGCGGCGGTCCACTCGCCCGGCTGCTCGCTCTTCCGCACCGACGCGCGCTTCGTCTTGATCAGGTGGCGGTCGGTGATGAAGCCGGTGTCCTTCAGCTTGGCGGGCTTGAACAGGTTCTTGTGCACGTAGTCCTCGAACGACTTGCCCGACACCTCCTCGACGACCGCCGCGAGGAGGGCGTAGCCGACGTTGCAGTACTCGAAGCGCTCGCCCGGCGGGGAGGACAGCGGCTCCGCCAGCATGTCCCTCACGTACTGCTGGCGCCCGATCGGCGAGGCGTAGGGCACGCCGACGTTGCCCGAGATGCCCGAGGTGTGCGTGAGCAGGTGGTGGAGCTGGATCTCCCGCTTGTCTTCGGGCACGTCCTTGAAGAACTCGCCGAGCGTGTCGGTGACCTTGAGCTTGCGCTTCTGCTCGAGGTGGAGGATGGCCGTGGCGGCGACCTGCTTGCTCGCCGAGGCGAGCTCGAAGAGCGTCCGCGGCGTGTTGGGCGTGCTCTCGTAATCCGCCAGCCCGTAGCCCTTCGCGAGCAGGACCTCGTCCTTGCGCGCGACGAGAACGGCGCCCCAGAAGTCGGGAGCGGCCTTCAGCACCGCCGCGTCGAGCTCCGCGCCCGCCTTGCCGTCGACGACGGTGCCGTCCTTGGCCTTCTGGGCCGCGACCGGCGAGGTGAGCACGACCAGAGCGAGCGCGAGCGAACCTGCGGTGTTCATCGGTTGCCTCCTTGGAGGACCGTACGCGCCGCGACCGCGGCGGTTACAGTCCTTCCGACCCCAGCGCATCGAGCGCCCAGCCCGGCAGAAGCCGCCGCTCGGGATGCTCGGCGGGCAAGGCGCCGAGCGTCGCCACCGCGCCGGGCCGGTCTCCCGCCCGGACCTGCGCGGCCGCCATCTCGAAGCGCAGGTACGGCGCGCCGGCCGCGTGCTTCGAGTGGGTGGGGCGGAGCGCTTGCCGGTAGCTGCGAACGGCCGCCTTCCAGTCCCTCGCGGCGACGTGCTCGCGCGCCCACAGGTGGTGCGCGGCCGACTCGAGTCCGTAGGCGAGCTCCTTCTCCCCGCGCTGCGCCGCCTCCTTGGAGAGCGCGTCGATCCACCCGCCGGTCGGTTCCGCGTAGCGCTCGTCGTCCCGCGCGAGCAGCGGGAAGGCCTCGGCACCGCGGCCCGCGAAAAGAAGGCGCACTGCGACCGCGCGCAGCCAGCCCGGTTCGAGGCAACCCGTTCGCTCGAGCGTCGCGAGATGCTCATCGGCCACGGCGGGGTCGCCGACGTCGAGCTCGAGGTGAGCGAGGTTGCGCAGGACGCGCGGGTGCTCCGGGTCGAGCGCGAGTGCCGTCTCCCAGTACGCGCGTGCGGAGTCGGGATCGCCGTCGGTCACCGCCAGGAAGGCGAGCCTCTGGAGCGCCGCCAGGTCGTGGGGACGCCGCTCGAGGACCGCGAGCCACGTCGCGCGCGCCTCCTCACGTCTGCCGCCGAGATCTTCGAGCCAGCGGGCGCGCAGCGTCAGGGCCGGGACAGAGTCCGGCGCGTGCTCGAGCGCGCGCTCGACCTCCGCACCGGCCCGCGCGAGCGCCGACAGGGCCGCGCCGTGGCGCGCCAGCGGCCGGCCGAGCCACGCGCCGAGAACGACCGGCACGAGGAGCGCCCAGCCGAGCCAACCGTGGCGCGCCGTGACCGTTTCGCGCGCCGAGATCGCGCCGACGAGCGCGAAGCCGAGCACCGCCGAGGCGCTGTGGAAGAGGAAGGGCGAGTGCGCCAGGGCGTTCGCCAGAAGTCCCGCGGCGGCGGCGCCGAGGGCCACGCGGTCGAGGTCGCGCCCGCGCAGCGCCACCAGGCTCGCGAAGCTCGCCATGAGGAGAAACGCGAGCCAGCCGAGCCCACCGACGACGCCTAGCTCCGCCACGCCCTCGAGCCAGTCGTTGTGCAGGTGGTCGATTTCGGTCGCGTGGTCGACGCAGTCCCCGTGCGACGACGCGCGGATCTCCCCCGGGTCGCGATAGGGGGGGAAGCTTGCCTGGACCTGTCCCGGACCGACGCCGAGAAGCGCGTGGTCCGCGAGAAGCGCCGGCACGCGCTTCCAGAGACCGAGCCGTACACCGACGCCGCCTGTGTCCGCGGCCATTTGCTCGGTCACGTCCCTGTCTCCTTCGTTCGGGCCCGCACGCGGCGCGAAGAACGCGACGGACAGGAGCGCCACGAGCCCGACCAGGACATACGGCGCAAAGCGCTTCTGCCTCGCGACCGGCGCAAGCAGCGCGACGAGCACGAGCGCGCCGCCCGCCGCGAGGATGCTCGTCAGAGCGGGCGCCCTAGCGGCATGCAGTGCGAAGAGGGCGAACGCAAGCGCGCCGGCGGCGCGCCACGCTCCCGGACCGACGGCGAGGAGCAACGCTCCAACCACGGCGCCCGGAAGCGCCGCCTGGGACAGCGCGCCGGTGTTGCCCAGGACGCCGGCGAGCTCGGTTTCGCGCCGCAGGAGCGCGACGAGCGTCCACGCGACCGACAGCGCGAGGAGACCGCGCGCGAGCCACGACCGCCCCTCGCGTCGCAGCGCCGCCCCTCCGCAGAGCATCACCAGCGCGACGCACGCGTGGACGCCCGCGCGGCGCGCCTCGAGCGTGTCCGTAGCCGATCCCGCGAGGTACGCGACGACGCCGACGGCGATCGCGAGGAGCAGCGGGTAGCCCGCTCGCGGAAGGCGCGCGCGGCGCCGGATCGCGAGCATCGCTCCGAGCGGAAGCGCCGCGAGCGCGGTCCAGCCCGCGCCGGCGAGGTGGGGGAACGGGTCGTAGGTGAGCGGCGACCACGGCCACGCGAGAACCGCCGCCGGCAGGAGCAGGAGCACCGCGAGCGCCCGGTCCTCGCGCGGGTCGCCGGTCGCGGTCATCCCGCCACGATGGCGTCGACGAAGGCCTCGGGCTCGAAGACCTCGAGCAGCTCCATCGACTCGCCGGTGCCGATGTAGCGCACCGGCACGTCGAGCTCGCGCGTGATGCCGAAGATGGCGCCGCCGCGCGCGGTGCCGTCGAGCTTGGCGACGATCAGGCCGGTCAGGTCGACCGCTTCGGCGAAGAGCTTCGCCTGCTGGACCGCGTTCTGGCCGTTCGTGCCGTCCATGACGAGCCACACCTCGTGCGGCGCGCCCGGGAGGCGCTTGCCGACGGCGCGGTGGATCTTGCGCAGCTCCTCCATCAGGTTCTTCTGCGTGTGGAGGCGGCCCGCGGTGTCGAGCAGCACGACGTCGTAGCCGAGCACGATCGCCGTCTCGACCGCTTCGAAGGCCACGGCGGCGGGATCGGCGCCTTCGCCCTTCTTGACGATCTCGACACCGCTGCGGTCAGCCCAGACGTGGAGCTGGTCCGAGGCCGCGGCGCGCCACGTGTCGCAGGCGCCGACCAGGACCTGCTTGCCCTGCTGCGTGAAGCGGTGGGCGAGCTTCGCGATCGACGTGGTCTTGCCGGATCCGTTGACACCGACGACCAGGACGACGAAGGGCTCGTCGGCTTCCGTCGTAAGCTCGATCTCGCCGCCCTCCGGCTGCAGCCGCGAGAGCAGCGAGTCGCGCAGCGCGCCGCGCACGTCCTCCTCGCCGGCGATCTCGCCGCGGCGGTGCAGGCGCGCGAGATCCTCGACGACCTCGCTGGCCACCGGGCCGAGGTCGGAGGTGTAGAGCAGCTCTTCCAGCTCGAGCAGCACGTCCTCGTCCATCGCCCGGCCGCCCTTGAAGAGACCGGTGATGCCGTCGGAGATCCGCTCCCGCGTGCGCGTCAGCCGCGACTTCAGGCGGTCGAGAAGGCCCATGTGCTGGTGCTAGGCGTCCTTGACCTCGATCTCTTCGGGTTCTTGGGCGGCGGTGCCGCCGTCGCGCTTGGCGAAGCGGTCCTTGATCTTGTCGAGCACGCCGTTGATGAAGCCGCCCGAGTTCTGCGTCGAGTAGCGCTTGCCGAGCTCGATGGCCTCGTTGATCGACACCTTCGGCGGGATGTCGGTGCAGTGCAGGAGCTCGTAGGTGGCCATCCGGAGCACGTTGCGGTCGATCACCGCCATGCGCTCGATGTCCCAGTTCTGCGCCACCGTCTGGATCACCTCGTTGATCTCGCTCACGTGCTCGGCGGTGCCGTGGACGAGCTGCCGGGCGAAGTCGCGCGTTGAGGCGTCGCCCTCCTCGTCCCGCAGGAACGCGTCGGCCTCCTCGAGGAACTCCGCGCCGCGCAGGTCGAGCATGTAGAGGAACTGGAGCGCGAGCTCGCGCGAGCGCGTGCGCTTCTTCATCGCGCCGCCTCCCCGACGACCCCGGCGGCCTCGCTCAGGGCGCTCAAGACTCCCGCGGCGGCTTCCGCGACCTCGCGGCCCTTGTCGAGCCCTCCTTTGGCCTTGGTGCGCGCGCGCTGCTGCGCCTGCAGCAGCGTGTTGCACGTCAGCACGCCGAAGAGCGCGGGCGTGCCCGTCTCGAGCCCGATGCGCATCAGGCCGTCGCTGACGGCGTGCGCGATGTAGCGGTCGTGCTCGGTCTCGCCCTTCAGGACCAGGCCGAAGCAGAGGACGCAGTCCACGTCCGGCCGCTCGGCCAGGCGGCGCGCCACGATCGGGAGCTCGAAGGCGCCGGGGGCCTCGACCCGCAGGAGATCCGCGGCGTCCAGACCGAGCTCCGCCAACGTCGCGGCGGCGGAGTCCGCCATCGCGCCGGTCACGTCGGCGTGGTAGCGCGAGACGACCATCGCCACGCGAGCCCCGCTCCGCAGGGTCCGCGGCTGGGTTTGGCTGGTCGTGTCCAGGGACATGGCGGGATGGGAAGGATCGGAGGCCGGGACGGCCGTGCCGGAAAAGGGGCAAAGAGTCTAGTGAAACGACTCGGCGCGGTCGAGCGGGGCCGCCGGCGCGACCTCGCCGCGTCGGAGCCCGGCGGTCAGGCGCACCCACCAGCGCGTCCGCGCGGCGAGGACGTTCCCCAGGTCGTCGAAGACGGTGTAGGCCAGGGGGACGACCCAGAGCGTGAAGAACGTGCTGGTGACGAGCCCGCCGGCCACGATCGTGGCAAGGGAGCGATAGTCGATGCCGTCGCCGGTGGGCTTCGAGAGCGCCATCGGGATCAACCCGCAGACCGTGGTGAGCGCGGTCATCAGCACCGGCCGCACGCGCTGGCCGCAGCCGGTGATGACGGCCTGGGTCCGCGACGAACCCTGCTCGGTCAGCATGTGGATGCGGTCGATCAGGACGATGCCGTTGTTGACGACGACGCCCGAGAGAATGATCAACCCGATCCAGCCCATCGAGTCCATCGGCGTGCCGGTGACGAACAGCGTCCACATCGCGCCCAGGATCGCGAACGGGATCGTGAAGAGGACGGAGAACGGCAGGAGCACCGACTCGAAGAGGATCCCCATCAAGAGGAACACGAGCACGATGCTGAGCAGGAGCGCCCGGAAGAGCTCGTCGAACTCCGCCTCCTGACGGCTGCGGGCGGAGTCGTCCACGTCGATCTCGTAGCCGCGCGGCAGCTCGATCTGCGCGAGGGCGCGGTTGCCGGCCTCGGTGACCTCGAGCAGCCGCAGCGGGTCGTCCACCTCCGCGGTGAGCGTGAAGGCCGTCCGGCCGTTGCGCCGGTAGATGCCGTGCGAGCCCTTGGTGAACGAGAGGTCGGTGAACGAGGAGAGCGGGACGACGCCCGCCCCCGACCACACGCCGAGGTCGCGCAGCGACGAGAGGCCGGCGACCTTCTCCTCGTCGTACTCGATCTGGAGCGGAACCTCGCGGCCCTCCTCCTGGTAGCGCGGCAGCGCGAAGCCGTGGAGGACGTACGCGATCGTCTGCTGAACCGACTCCGAGTCGACGCCGAGCTCGTGGGCCGCGTCGCGGTCGATGGCTACGCGCACCTGGTCGGGCGCGCTGTCGCGGGGCGTGGTGACGCCCTTGAGCCCCGGAACGTCCTCGAGGATGCGCTTCGCCTCCAGGCCGAGCCGCTCGAGCACGGTGGAGTCCGAGCCCGTCAGCCGGAACGCGGTCATCGTCTTGCTGCGCGCGGTCACCTGGGCCTCGTCGTAGAAGCGCAGGCGATGTCCGGGGATGCGCGGGAGCCCGTCCTTGAGCTCCTGCTGAGCCCCTTTGATCGTCGCGACGTCCTGGCGCGCGTTCCAGTAGATCGCGAACCGGGCGCCGCGGTCGTCGAAGCGGCTCGACCAGTGGTCGAAGCCGATCGAGCCCTTGACGTCGTCGAGGTAGGCCTCGTAGGTCGCGAGCTCCCGCTCGGCCTCCCGCAGCGTGAAGTCGGCGTCGAAGGCGACGCGGAAGCGCGCGGAGTCCAGGCTCTCCTCCTGGCCGAAGGCGGCGACCTCCATGTTCGTCATCGGCACGAAGATCGAGAGGAACGCGCCGAACGCGAGCAGCGAGCCCGCCAGCCGGTGTTGCAGGGTCCAAGTCACCAGCGCCCGGTTGAGCGCGATGACCATGTCGAGGAGCGACTTCTGCGGCGGGCGAAGCCGCGCCGGGCGCACCGGCGGGGCCTTCGGCCGTCCGCGCCAGCGCGGCAGGCCGAGGAGGGCGAGGAGAATCGCGAGAACGGCCGGGAGCCCGACCATCAGACCGAGGATCGGCCCGGGTCCCGACTGCGCGCTCTGCGGCACGGTGCCGAAGCGCTTCAGACTCTCGGTCACGTCGTACGAGCCGAAAACCGCCGTCCAGGCCAGCGCGGCCAGCGCGACGATTCCGAGGACGAGGACGAAGCGCAGCGGCGTGAGGCTCACGAGCGCGAGCCGGTTCAGCGCGAACAGTGCGCGCAGGAACGCGTGCCAAGCCCAGCGCACTCCCGCCACCAGAAGGGCGACGATCGTGACGGGGATCTGGAGGACCGGCCGCAACCTGCCGGAGCCGCGCTGGAGGAACGCGGACCGCGGGCCGACGATGCGCGCGGCGATCACCGGCAGGAACACGACGGCGACCAGCAGGCTGAAGAGCAACGACACGCAGAGCGGGATCCCGATGCCGCCGAAGATGACGCGCAGGATCGGCTCGCCGGTCATGAAGATGAGCGGAAGGAAGACGACGACCGTCGTCAGCGTCGCGAGCGTCACCGCGAGCGCGATCTGGCGCGTGCCGACGGCGGCTGCCTTCTTCGCGCTGACGCCCTCGGTTCTGACGCGGGCGATGTTCTCGATCACGACGACCGAGTTGTCCACGAGCATGCCGATGCCCAGCGTGATGCCGCACATCGTGAGCAGGTTGAAGGAGCCGCCCGCGAAGTACTCGAAGGCGATGGCCATCAGCGCCGACACCGGGATGGAGAGGGCCACGCACAGCGTCAGGCGGACCCGGCGCAGGAAGACGAAGAGGACGATCAGCGAGAGCACCCCGCCCCAAATCGCGGTCTCGCGGAGCTGATCGATCGACCCCTCGATCATGTCCCCCTGGAGGAAGAACATCAGGAACTTGAAGTCGCCGGCCAGCCGCGGGTCGGCCTCCAGCTCCTCGATCGCGTCGCGCAGGTTGTGGCTCGTCTCGACGACGTTGGACTCGGCGTCCTTCTTCGCGACGCCGAAGTAGGAGTAGGAGCCGTCGATGCGCGAGAGCTGGTTGCGCACGCTCTTGACGCGCCGCACCTCGCCGACGTCGCGGATCTTGAGCCCGTTCCCGATCGGGTAGTCCTCGATCTCCGCCAGCGACTTGAAGCGCATGTCGCTGCGCAGGATGACCTCGCGCCCGCCGTCCTCGACCTCGCCGAGGGGCTGCGCGAAGTTGTCCTGCATCAGGCGGCCGATCAGCTCGCCCAGGTTGAGCTGCTGGGCGATCACCTTGTCCTCGTCGAGGAGGATGCGCACCGAGTCCTGGAGGACGCCCCAGACGTCCACCTTGCTGATCCCCTGCGTGGCCTCGAGGCGCGGGATCACCACCTTGTCCATCAGGTAGTCGGTCCGCTCCGAGTCGCCCGGGTGCAGGATCCCGAAGAACGAGATCGGCATCGAGCTCCCGTCCTCGGACCAGACGTAGATGCGGTCGACGGTGTCGGGAAGCTGCGGGCGCGCGCGCTCGATCCGGTCGCGGACCTCGGCCTTCGCGAGGTCCATGTCCATCGACGAGTCGAAGTCGATGTCGATCTCGACGCCGCCTTCCTCCGACCAGCTCTCGAACTCCTCGACGCCGGAGAGGGTCCGCAACTGCTCCTCGACGATGCGCGCGACCTTCTCCTCGTTCTCCTGCGCGTCCGAGCCCGGGTTCGGGATGTACACCCAGAGCCCGGGGGCGACCCAGCCCTGCGGGAGCATCTGGATCGGGATGCGCTTGTAGGCGATCGCGCCGACGACGAGCAGCGTCGCGAAGATGACCATGAGCGCCACCGGGCGCGCGACGGTGCCTTCGAAGACGCCTCCGTCGTCCCGCTTCGCGACGGGCTGTAGGGTCGGGGTGGGATCAGCCATGGGCCGCCTCTCCGCGCGAGGCCAGACCGAGTCTACAGAGCAGCGAGTAAGCCGTGGGTACGACCAGGAGCGTGAGCAGCGTCGACGTGACGAGCCCGCTGATCACCGCGATCGCCATCGGCGCGCGCAGCTCGGTTCCCTCGCCGGAGCCCAGCGCGCCCACCAGCGGCACGCCGGCGAGCCAGCCGGTCAGCGGGAGCAGCCCGAGCGCCGTCGTCGCCGTCGTCATCAGGATCGGCCGCAGCCGCGCGCGGCCCGCCTCGATCACGGCGTCCTCGACCTCGTGTCCGCGGTCGCGCATCTGGTTGATCCGGTCGACGAGAACGATCGCGTTGTTGACCACGATGCCCGCCAGCATGATCAGGCCGATGAACACGACGACCGAGAGCGGCTCGCCGAGGAGGTCGAGGAAGAAGATCACACCGACGCCCGCGAGCGGGACGGTCAGGAGGATGACGAGGGGCTGCAGGAGCGACTCGAACTGGCTCGCCATCACGACGTAGACCAGGAACACCGCGAGGAGCAGCGCGAAGCGCATGCTGCTCTGGGCCTCGTCCATCTCGCGCTTCTGGCCGCCGAGCTCGACGGTGACGTCGTCGGGGACGTCGAGCGTCGCGAGCGCGCCCTCGATGCTGTCCGCGACCCCGCCGAGGTCGAGGTTCGCTCCGGTCGCGCTGACGACGATCGCGCGGCTGTTCTTGATGCGGCGGATCTCGGCGGGACCCTGGACCGTCGTCACCGACGCGACCGCGCGCAGCGGCACCGGGTTCTCCGCCGACGGATTCACCGGGAGGTCGAGCACCGCCTGGAGGTCCTTCAGGATCACGTCGTCGCCGATCACGCGCACGTCGATCCGCTCGTCGCCCTCGTTGAAGCGCGTGCTCACGTTCCCGAGCACGGTGTCGCGCACGAGGTTCGACACCAGGTTGAGGTCGAGCCCCAGCTCGAGGGTCTTCTCGCGGTCGAAGGTCACCCGCGCCTCGGGGTGGCCCGGGCGCAGCGTGGTGCGCACGTCGGTCAGCGTGTCGAGCTCGTTGAGCCGCCGCTCGACCTCGCGCGCGAGCTCCTCGAGCTTCTCCAGATCGTAGCCGCGGATCTCGACGGCGATCGGCGACTCGAGCGCGAAGGGCGTCGGCCGCTCGATCTCGACCGCGCGGACGGCGGGGTCCGCGCCGAGGATGTCGCGCGCCTCCTCCGCGATCGCCATCTCGCGCTCCGGCGAGGAGGCCTCCTTCTCGAGGCGCACGAGGAGCCGCGCGGTGTTCGGGCCCTCGATCTCGCGGGTGAGCGTCTCCTTCTCGACGCCGACGGTCAGGGCGGTCGTCCGCACGCCCTCGATCGCGCGCACGCGCCGGTCGAGCCGCTCGAGCACGTCGTCCGTTCCGAGCAGCGGGCTCCCGACGCCGAGCTTGACGAAGGCGGTGAACTCGCCCTGGTGGATCTCGGGCAGGAGCTCGACCCCGAGCTGCGGCACGCGCTGCCAGGCGGCGTAGAACAGACCGCCGGCGACGAGCACGACGACGATCGGGTGGCGTACCGTCGCGCGCAGGACCGGTGGATACACGCGTTCGACCACCGACCAGCAGGCGTTGAAGAGCAAGGCGATCGGCTTGGTAACGAACGACGCGACCAGGTACCCGACGCCGAGCAGGAAGGTCCCCAAGAAGGACAGGAGCCCCAGGGCTAGGAGCGCCAGCCGTCCGGCGAGGAGCAGCGCGTTCGGGAAGAGCTTGGCCAGGCTCCAGTGAAGTCCCGCCAAGAGGCGCGGCTTCTCGCGCTCGGCCTCTTCCGCGCCCGAGGTGACCAGGAAGCGGCGCGAGGCCAGCATGGGGATGAAGAGCACCGCGACGACCAGCGACACGAGCAGCGAGGTCACGACGGTGAGCGCCTGGTCGCCGAAGATCTGACCGGCGATGCCCGTGACGAACACGATCGGGGCGAACACCGCGATCGTCGTCAACGTCGACGCGATCACGGCGCCCGAAACCTCCGCCACGCCCCGCACCGCCGCGTCCCGGAAGTCGTCGCCCTCCTCGCGGCAGCGCGTGATCGACTCGAGCACGACGATGGCGTTGTCGACCAGCATGCCGACGCCGAGCGCCAGCCCGCCCAGCGACATGATGTTCAGGCTGACGCCGGCCATGAACATTGGCGCGAAGGTGACGATGATCGAGATCGGGATCGAGACGCCGATGATCAGCGTCGCCGACAGCCGGCGCAGGAAGAGCAGGATCACCCCGATGGCGAGGACCGCGCCGAGAACGGCCGCGTTCTTCACGTCGTCGACGGCGTCGCGGATGAACGTGGACTGGTCGGAGAGCAGCTCGAGCTCCACGTCCTTGCGCAGGCGCCACGCGAGGAAGTCGGTCTTGGCCAGGTCCTGGAACGAGGAGCCCTCGCCGGCGTCCTCGCCGCGCGCGCGCATGCCCTCGGTGTAGGCCTGTTGCGCCTGCGTGCCGAAGACCTCGTCCTTCACGCGCTCGGCGAGGGCGACGACGTTGGCGTCGGCCTCGCGGTAGATCGCGACCTCGACCGCCTCGTAGCCGCCGATGCGGCTGATCACCTCGCGCTTCGCGTAGGTGCGCTCCACGTCGGCCACGTCCTTGACGCGGATCACCGCGTCGCCGCGGCGCGCGACCGGGAGCTCGCCGATCTCCTCGACGGTGACGAACTCGTTGAGCGTCCGCACGAGGTACTCGGTCGAGCCCTCGAGCAGCGACCCGCCCGACGCGTTGATGTTCTCCTGCGCGAGCCTTGTCGCCAGCTCGTTCGGGTCGATCTGCTGCGCCGCCATCTTGTAGGGGTCGAGGCGCACGCGGATCTCCTCGACGAGGCCGCCGCGGACCTGCACGGCGGCGACGCCCTCGATCGACTCGAGCTCGCGCTTGATGCGGTTCTCCGCCACCCAGCGGAGCTGGATCAACTGCTCGGTCTCGTCCTCGACCGACTGCGCGTCGCGCTCCCCCGGCGTGCGGATGCCGATGCGGAGGATCGGGTCGAGGTTCGGGTCGTAGCGCAGGATGAGCGGCCGCTCGACGTCGCGCGGCAGGAACACGGAGTCCAGCTTCTCGCGCACGTCCTGCACGGCGAAGCTCATCTGCGTTCCCCAGTCGAAGTCGAGGACCACGTCGGAGATGCCGGCGCGGCTGATCGACGTCGAGCGAACGAGGTCGTCGAGGGTCGAGAGCTGCTCCTGCACCTTCTCCGAGATGCGCTCCTCGACGTCCTCGGGCGCGGCGCCGGCCCAGGTGGTGCGCACGGTCAGCGTCGGGTAGCTGATCTCCGGCAGGAGGTCGACGTGCAGCTTCGACAGCGAGACGAGGCCGAACACGGCCATCGCCGTCATGAACATGAAGATCGCGACCGGGCGTCGCGTGACGAAGCCGAGGCGGCTGCGGAAGACCACGTCAGTCCTGCTCGAGGGCGGCGGGGGAGGTTTCTTCCTCGTCGTCGTCCCCGTCGTCCCCCTCGTCATCAGGCCCCGGATCCTCGCCGTCGCCGACGTCGCGGGGCTCCTCGACGACCACGGGATCGCCGTCCTCGAGGTCGCGGCTGCCGACGGAGACGACGCGCATGCCGGCGTCCAGCTCCGCGCCGTCGAGCGGGAACACCTCGGTGTTCTCCGGGTCGCCGTAGCCTTCCTCCACGTCGACGCGGCGGATCGTGTCGTCCTCCTCGACGACGTAGAGGAAGCCGAGCTCGCCCTCGCGGCGGATCGCGCGCTTGGGGACGACCAGCGCGTCGGGGTGGCGGTCGGTGGCGATCCGCAGCCGCACGAGCATCCCGGGCAGGAGCGGACCCGCCGTCGGATCGTCGGGGAGGTCGAACACGCCGGTCACCCGGAACTGCCCGGAGTCGCGGTCGATCGTCGGGCTGACGCGCAGCACGCGGCCGAGAAACACCGCGCCGGGAAGCGCCTCGGTCGTGGCCTGGAAGGTGAGGACCGGCGGAGCCGCGTGCCCGTTGCCGTTCTCCGTCCCCTGCGTGAAGAGCGCGAGCTCCTCCTGCGCGCGGTAGAAGACCGCGCGGATGTTGCGGGTGTCGGTGAGCGTGTAGATGGGATCGGCCGGCCCGATGTTCTGACCCAGCCGCACCGAGCGCATGGCGATCGTGCCGGCGAAGGGGGCCTTGACCGTGCGCTGGGAGAGCGCGTGCTCGGCGCGCTTCAGCGCCACGTCGGCGCGCGCGACCGCGATCTCGGTCGTCGACGCGGTGATCTCCACCTTCTTGGCCGCGATCTTGGCCTGATCGTGGTCGGCCTTGGCGGTCTCCATCGCGAGCCGGCTCGCCTCGAGCGTCTGCCTCGACACCGGGCTTGCGACCTCGCTGCCCTCGAAAAGGCGCTGGTCGCGCTCGTGATCGCGCTGCGCCTGCTCGTAGGCGAGCCGCGTGCTCTCCACGCGCGCCTCCGCCTCCTCGCGGTCGAGCTCCGGCTGCGCCGCCATGGTCTTGGCGTCGTCGAGCGCGACCCTGGCGTCGTCGACCGCGAGCTCCTGATCGCGGCTGTCGAGGACGCAGAGGACGTCGCCCGCCTCGACCTCGTCCCCCTCCTCGGCGAGCACCTTCACGACGATGCCGTTCACCTCCGGGTGGATCGTGATCTCGCGCTCGGACTCGATCTTGGTCGTCGTCTCGAGGTAGCGCGTCATCTCGCGCTGCTCGACCTCGGCCACGAGGACCTTGGGCGGCTCGCTGCGGCGAACGCCGCCGCTGACGGTCCGGCCGTCGCCCGCGCCGGTCTCGCCGCCGCAGGAGGCGAGGGGGGCGACGAACAGCAAGAGCGCGAGGGCCGGGGTGGGTCGGGTCCGGCGGCTGGTCGGCAGGAGGAGCAAAGGCGGTCGAGGGGTGGGGGCAGCGGGGAGCGATTCAACCATTAATGAAGGGCGTTCGCCTGGAACGTACGCTCGGTCGCGCTATTCCACGAATCTTTACGACCGCGGCATGAGTTGGGCGAAGGGAAGCCGTCCCCCCCGGCCGCTACACTGCCCGCCGCATGCTGACCCCCTCCGCAGCGCTCGAAGCCGTCCTCGCCCGTATCGGCGGTCCGTTCGAGGTCGAACAGGTGCCGATCGAGGAGGCCGCCGGCCGCTCGCTCGCCGTCCAGGTGGTGTCGGACGTGGACGTGCCGCCCTTCGAGAAGAGCGCGATGGACGGCTACGCCGTGCGGAGCTCGGACTTCTCCGGCGGAGCCTTCGAGGAGCGCGCGGAGGACGGAAAGAAGGAGCTGCCGTGCGTGGGCGAGTCCCGCGCCGGCCAGCCGTTCCGGGGCCAGGTGCCTCCCTACGCCTGCGTCGCGATCTACACGGGCGCCGAGGTGCCGCCGGAGTGCGACGCGGTCGTCATGGTCGAGCACACGTCGCGGAAGGGGAAGCAGGTCGCGTTCCGCACGAGCCCGAAGGCCTCGCAGAACGTGAACCACAAGGCGGAGGTCCTGGCCGCCGGAAAGGTCGTGTTCGCGCCACGCCGCAGGCTGACGCCGATCGACGTCTCGGTCCTCGCCGCCGTCGGGTGCGATCCGGTGGCCGTGCACCGCCGGCCGAAGGTCACGATCCTCACCAGCGGGGACGAGCTCGTCGAGGTCGGCGAGCTTCCGGCCGCCGGCCAGATCCGCGAGGGGAACACGCTCTACCTGCGCGGCGCCTGCGAGCGGCTCGGCTGCGAGGTCGTGAAGAGCGGCATCGTCCGCGACGACGCGAAGGCGCTCGAGCTCGGCTTCCGCAAGGCCCTCACCGACGGCGACGTCCTCATCTCGACCGGCGGCGTCAGCATGGGCAAGTACGACCTGGTGGGGGAGGCGCTGCAGAACATCGGCGTCGAGCCCGTGCTCCACAAGGTGGCGATCAAGCCCGGCAAGCCGATCTGGTTCGGCATGGCGGGCAAGAAGCCCGTGTTCGGGCTCCCGGGGAATCCGGTGTCCTCGCTGCTCGGCTTCGAGGTCTTCGTGCGGCCGGCGCTGGCGCGCCTCTGCGGCGCGGGCGCGGAGGAGGAGCACGAGCGCATCCGCCGCGGCCGCTGGACCGGCCCCGACTTCACCGCCGGCGACCGCCAGACCAACCTGCCCGCGACCGTGCAGCAGGGGGCCGACGGCGTCGAGGAGCTGCAGCCGTTGCGCTGGAAGGGCTCGGCCGACATCGTCGCCCTGACCGCCGCGGGCGGGCTCGTGGTCGTCCCGCCCGAGACGACGATCCGCGCCGGAGAGATCGCGGACTATCGTCCTCTCTCCGGCTAATGTCCTGAGCGTGCTCCGCTCCGATCCGCCGCCGCTCGCGGCCGGCCCCCGGCTGGTCGGGACGTTCCTCGCCTGGGGCGTGTTCGTAGCCGCGACGCCGGGCGCCCTGTTCGCCGACGGCTCGGTGTTGCTCGCGGCGCTCGCCGTCGGGCTCTGGGGACACGTGGAGCTGCGCTCCTACAAGGGGAAGAACAAGTGGAACTTCCTCGCGCACGTCCTCGGCACGGTTCCCGGCGCGTGCGGGCTCATGTGGTGGATCGTCAAGGTGTACCCGCCGCCGCTCCTCTACATCGGCCTCGGGATGGGCGTCTACTCCGCGGCGGGCGGCGTGCTGCTGCGGCGGGTGGCGCGCGTCCTCCCGGCCGGCGCGACGCCGCTCGCGATCGCGCTCGCCTGGACCGCGATGGAGACCGCGCGCTCAATCATGCCGCTGCCGCTCGGGCTCGGCTGGATGCGCGTGGGCTATCACGCGCACGGGTGGCTCTGGCTGGCGGGGAGCGCGCGCCTCTGGGGCGTCGCCGGGCTGACCTTCGCGCTCGCGGCGCTCGGCGGGTACGCCGCCTTCGCGTGGCGCGCGCGCCGCGCGGCGCTGCGTCCCGTCTCGCTCGCCTGCGGCCTCGCGCCGCTCGCGCTGGGCGGGCTCTTCGCGCTCGCGACGCGCCCGCCGGCGACGGTCGACGGTCCGCGCTTGCTCCTGATCCAGCCCGGCTTTCCGCAGTGGCGCAAGATGAAGTGGGACGCGCGGGAGAACTTCGCGGAGCTCGTGCGGCAGACCGCCGACGCGCTCGCGGCGGTCGAGGCGCGCGGCGAGCCGCCTCCCGACGTCGTGTGCTGGGGCGAGTCGATGCTCCAGGTGCCGATCGTCCTGCCCGAGGTGCTGCCGCTCGCCGCCGACGGTCCCGGCGTCCGCGAGGGCGAGCCTCACAACCGCGCCGACTTCGACTTCTACTCCGCGCTCGAGCGGGAGTGGGTCCACGCCCGCATCCTGCCGACTCTCCCCGAGGGCACGAGCTTTCTCACCGGCGTCGACGTGCTGGTCGCCCGCGGAGGCGAGGTCCGTCGCCTCGGCGGCGCCGTCCTCTACGATCCGGAGGGACGCCGCTCGCAGCCCGCCGGCAAGCGCTTCCTCGTCCCCGGGGCCGAGACGATGTACGGGCTGGAGAAGCTCGGGCCGGTCCGCAGCTTCATCCGGCGCGTTTCGGGCTACGTCCCCGACCTCGTGGCCGTGGAGCGCACCGAGGTGCTCCCGATCGCGACCCGCGCCGGCGATTCCCTGGGAGCCGCGGTGACCGTCTGCTTCGACAACGCCCATCTCGCGCCCTACACCGACCCGGTCCGGGACGGCGAGGTCGACTTCCACGTCGTCGTCAGCAACGAGGCCTGGTACGAGGAGAGCTTCGAGGTCGACCAGATGATCGCCTTCTCCCGGATCGCCGCCCTGGCCTCGGGGCGCACCCTGGTCCGAGCCACGAACTCCGGGATCAGTATGGCGATCGGCCCGGACGGCCGGGAGCTGGGCCGGATCCGCGACGGCGAGAAAGACCGCATGATCGCGGGCTTTCTGGCCCTGACGGTGCCGGTCCCCGCGCCCGGCGAGGCCGGCCGGCCGCCGATCACGGGGCTCCGCCCGTGGCTCCCCGTGCTCTGGATCGGAGTCCCCCTGATCCTCGCGCTCCGCCGCCGCCGAACCCACGGTAACCACGGGGGGGACGGGGGTTAGATCCAGCGTTCCTTGACCCCTTTCCGGGGCGCCCCTATAGTCGCGCGCCGCTCGCGAGCGAGCACCCGCCCGGCTTCCAGCGGCCCCCCCGAAACCCCCCAGAAGAGTGTCATGAGTCCCATCGGACGGATCTTCATCGTCTTGAACCTGATCCTCTCGGCAGCCTTCCTCGGGTGGGCGGCCAACGCCCTGGCGCAGACCGACGACTACAAGGGCCAGCTCGAAGCGGCGCAGGCGGATGCCGCCGCCACGATCGCGGAGCTGGAGAGCGATCGCGACGACCTGGAGATCAAGGTTCGCCAGGCGAACGAGAACGAGGACACGCGCCGCGAGGAGCGCGACGCCGCCATCGCCGAGAAGGAGCGGCTCGAGAGCGAGCTCGAGACCGCCAACCGCGAGAAGACCTCCCTCCTCGGCGACGTGACCTCGATCAAGGCGACCCTGGACGACTACCGGGTCACCTTCCAGGAGCTGACCGCGGCGAAGGACCGCGCGGTCCAGGAGCGCCACGACATGGAGCAGGAGCGCGACGACGCCGTCGCCGCCCAGACGGACGCGGAGCAGGCCCAGCGCAACGCCGAGGACGCCCAGGCGGCGGCCGAGCGCCGGATCGCGGACCTGGAGGTCGAGCGGACGGACCTCCAGGGCGAGGTGGACAAGCTCGATACGCGCCTCGCGGTGCTCGTCGAGGCCACCGGGACGAGCTACGAGGACATCCTGGTCCAGAAGGACATCAAGGGCGCCGTCCTCGGGGTCGACATGAGCATCTCGCCGGGCCTCGTCATGCTCAACGTGGGCAGCGACGACGGCGTGAAGAAGGGCTACACCTTCAACATCCACTCCAACACCGAGTTCAAGGGCGAGGTCAAGGTCCTGGACGTCCAGGCCGCCATGTGCTCCGCGATCATCGAGGGGCTGTCCAAGGGCGCGACCATCCGTCAGGGCGATTCCGCCTCGACGCGGCTCTAGGGAGGCACGACCATGGCGAAACGCGGATCACGCGGGGGGCAGAAGGGCGGCGGCGGTCGGCAGACCAAGGCCAAGTCCAAGAAGCCCCAGACCGCCGCGGCGGCGGAGGTCGAGGTCGTCGAGGAGTCCGGCGGCTCCGGCATCGACGCCGGGATCGCGATCGTGACCACGATCCTGCTCGTGGCGGCGATCCTCTTCGTGGAGATGCACCTGCACCGCTACGACACCGGCCTCTTCAACTGAGACCGTCGCGAACCGGAAGACCAAGGCCGCGTCCCTCCGGGGGCGCGGCCTTCTCTTTTGTGCCTTCGCCCGAATTGTGGATAACTCCCGCGCGGGCTCGACGGGAATGCGAATTCCCGCGAGGGATCCGGAACGACCGCGATTCAACGTCGCTTTTGGGTTCCGCGCACGCTTGATCGGCCCAACCCCACCGCTAGACTCCGAACGCAGAACGGGGAGTTCCGGGGGATCATGTCGACGAACGTTTTCAAGCCGCTCGAGTGGACCTTCGGCCGTTTCTCGGTCGACATGGGGATCGACCTCGGCACGGCGAACACGCTCGTCACGGTGCGCGGACGCGGCATCATCCTGAACGAACCGAGCGTCGTCGCCGTGCGCAAGGGGACGAACGAGGTGCTCCTCGGCGGCATGGCGGTCGGCAACGCGGCGAAGGCGATGCTCGGCAAGACGCCGGGCTCCATCGAAGCCATCCGCCCCCTGCGCCACGGCGTGATCGCGGACTTCGAGGTGACGGAGAAGATGCTCCGCTACTTCATCTCGAAGGTGCACGAGGGACGCCACTTCGTGAAGCCGCAGGTCGTGATCTCGATCCCCACGGGCATCACCGCGGTCGAGCGCCGCGCGGTCATCCACTCCGCCGAGCGCGCCGGCGCGCGCCGCGTGTACCTGATCGACGAGCCGATGGCGGCCGGCATCGGCGTCGACCTGCCGGTGACCGAGGCGCGCGGCTCGCTGATCGTCGACATCGGCGGCGGAACGACGGAGATCGCGGTCCTCGCGCTCGCCGGCTCGGTGGTGGCCACCTCCCTGCGCGTCGCCGGCGACGAGATGGACGACGCGATCATCGGCCACATGCGCCGCTACCACAACCTGATGATCGGCGAGCAGTCGGCCGAGCGCATCAAGCTCACGCTCGGCTCGGCCTTCCAGATGGAGCAGGAGCTCTCGATGGAGGTGAAGGGCCGCGACACGGTCTCCGGCCTCCCGAGCCGCGCCACGATCACCTCGATCGAGATCCGCGAGGCGCTGCAGCAGCCGATCCGCCAGATCTGCGTGGCGATCCGCGGCGTGCTGGAAGAGACGCCGCCGGAGATCTCCGCCGACCTCGTCGACTCCGGCTGCACGAACGTCGGGGGCGGCGCGCTCCTGCACGGGATGGCGGCCGCCGTGACGGACTTCCTCGGCATCCCGGCGCGCGTGGTCGACGACCCGCTGACCGCGGTGGCGCGCGGCGCGGGCGTCTTCCTCGACACGCTCGACATCTTCAGCCGCGTCCTGTCCGCCGACG